>BQJN01000031.1 GCA_021604725.1 Lysobacteraceae bacterium
CCGGTATCTTCGATCTTGCCGTCAGCACTGGATTTGATCACACCGCGGGGCCCAAAGGCTTGGCGAAAGGTCTGGCCATTGGCCAACACCGCATCGCCTGGGTAGTCAACATTCTCTGGCTCATCTTCCGCGTTGAGGTGATACAGATTGCCAAAGAACTCGTCGAAGCCATGGTTGGTTGGCAAGTGTTCGTCACGATCGCCCAGATGATTCTTCCCAAACTGACCGGTCATGTAGCCATGGCTCTTAAGCAGACCGGCAATGGTCGGGTCCTCAACCGGCATGCCTTCCTTTGCGCCGGGAAGACCGACTTTGGTCAGGCCGGTGCGGATTGGCGACTGCCCGGTAATAAAGGCGGCGCGCCCAGCAGTGCAACTTTGCTGTCCGTACCAGTCAGTGTACATCGCTCCTTCGCGCGCGATGCGATCAATATTGGGCGTCTTGTAGCCCATCACCCCCAAGTTGTATGCGCTGATGTTGTACCAGCCAATGTCATCGCCCCAAACCACAACGATGTTGGGTTTGTCCTGAGCAAATACGCTGGCAGAAGCCAGAACGGTGCTCATTAGAAAGGCCTTTCCAAGTTTCATTTCCACCTCCACGAGTGTGCCAATCGCGCGCGAATTCCCCGGCGCGATTCCGTCACCGTAGCACGTGGTATGAAGGCCTGCCGCAGATGGCAGTGCGACGTAACTAGTTGTTGCGACTGGAAATGACTAGGTATCAGCCGCGAAATGCTGAGCCTCGCTAACAATCTCCCGATTATCTTCGATACGATCCAGCCACAGCAGCCCATCGAGGTGATCGATCTCGTGTTGTGCGACGCGAGCAAGAAAGCCGCTCCAATCGACATGCACCCAATCGTTGCTACCTACTTGCTGATAGCTGAGCCTGATCTGGGCATGGCGGGGCACGCGACCACGAATGCCCGGAATGCTGAGGCAGCCCTCGAAGCCCAACTCAATCTCGTCACTGAGCGGCGTTATCTTAGGGTTGATCAATGCGGTCAATGGCATGTCTGGTGCATGCGGGTAGCGTGCGTTGGGCCGTGAAGCGACAATCACCACCCGTTTCGATTCACCGATCTGCGGTGCGGCAAGGCCCATGCCATTTGCCTCCAGCACGGAATTGATCATGCGGTCGATCAGATCAGGCAGAGCGGGGTCAAGCGGATCCACCGGCTGCGCAGTTTTTCTCAGCGTGGGGTGACCGATTTCCAGGATGGCGGGAAGTTGACTCACTGCGCGATCCAGCTAGCGGCGGTGTCGGCCAGTTCAATCATCACGTCTTGTTCAGTTCGGCCCGACCGCTTCAAAACCTTGAACCCATGATCGGCACCGTCTACGACATGCATGGTCGCTGTGGGCAGCGCCCCAGTTACGGTTGTGATCAAAGACAGTTCGGCAAGCCGATCACGGGTACCCTGAAGATACAGCATGGGTACGCTGACTTGATCAAGGTGTGCCGCCCTTTCGGTTCCCGGTTTGCCGGCAGGATGCAATGGGAATCCGAAGAACACCAATCCGGCCAGGTCGGGTAGATGGCCCTCTGCTGCACAGGCCGAACTGATGCGCCCACCCATGGATTTACCCCCTGCAAACCACCTCAGCTGCGGTTGGCTAGTTGTTGCCAGGGTCCAGGCGGCTCGGATCGTGGCCTTCAAAACGTTTGGGTAATCCGGCCGTCGCGAGCCCTTTTCCATGTATGGGAACTGATACCGCAAGGTGGTGACGTTGCGTTGGGCAAGGAGCTCGGCCAACTGGTCCATGAACACGTGATGCATGCCGGCACCGGCACCGTGGGCCAACAGCAAGCCGTGTCGGGCTTCGGGCGCTTCGGTCCACTGACCGGAAACCGAACCAATAGACTCAGAGATCGCGATCTGCAGCGGCATACTGATCTTTCAAAATGGCGTAATGTTTGGCCGAATACATCAACATCTCAACGTCTTCATCGCCGAGTTCCCTGGCATGTCGCGCGGGTTGTCCGCGCCACAGGCTGCGTGGTGGTACGACTTTGCCTGGAGAGACGATGCTGCCAGCAGCAACAAAGCAATGGTCGCCCAGGATTGCGCCGTCCAGAACGACCGCACCCATGCCGATCAGGCAGCCGTTGCCTACAGTGCAGGCATGCAGCGTCACGTTGTGGCCGACCGTGACATCATCACCGATGATCAACGGGCCACCTTTCGGGCTATACGGGCCAGCGTGGGTGACATGCAAAACGCTGCCGTCCTGAATGTTGGTTCGTTCGCCAACTCGTATGTAGTTGACGTCGCCGCGAATTACCGCGCATGGCCACACTGAGGTGTCCTCACCGAGCACGACGTCGCCAATTACCACGCCGCTTCTATCTACCCACGCGCTGGGGGCGATGATCGGTGTTTTATCTGCAAAGGGTCGAATCATTGACTAATGATAGCCCGAATCGGACGCGAATTCGCTGACCGTCATTATTATTAAAGATAGGACAAAAGAGATCGAATCAAACCTGTGGATAACACCATTTGAGGTAATGAAACAGGCGTCTTCACGAAATTTTCATATTTGCGATGATTGACTGTATATGTCGGACATACGTATTGAAACGCAAATTGAACTGGTGTAAGGTCCAAGCCAACTTGAGGGTGAGGGCCTTCGAGTAGGGGTATATCGCTCAATATCGTTCGTGTCACGGCCCAGGGGGTCGCGGCCTGCTGTTGAGCCTTTCAATAATTGGGAAAAAACGGGGTTCTTATGAACATCAAATCCACCAGGGGAACGTCCCCAGGTATTCGCGCCCTTGTGTTGGCGCTCGGCTTGGGCATTGCTGCCACGGCCGCAGCTCACCAGGGCGAGCCACCGCGAGGCTACGCGGACTTCGCCGCTGTCAAAAAATCCATAGACGCCATGAGTGTTGACGCGATTGATGCGGCTGACCTGCTGTATCGCGATCAACTGAAGGCAGCCAGCAGTGGGCAGGGCCCGGTGCAGTATGCGCTGCCGGCCAAGGTATCGATCACCACTGACAGTCACGGCACTTGGTCAACTGTTGAGGGCGGCCAGCTTTGGCAACTGAAAGTAAATGCACCGGGTGCCACCGACCTCAACTTCGGGTTCACCACGTTTGATTTGCCGAAAGGCGCTACGCTGCATATCTACAGTGCAGACGGCAAGTACTTCCAAGGGCCCTACACGCGTCAACATCAACAGGACAAGCAGCTTTGGACACCGGTCATTCCTGGTGGTGAAGGCGTGGTTGAACTGTTTGTGCCCGATAGCGCGGGTGAGGCCAAGATTGAATTGACGCAGATTGGTCGCGGCTATCGCAACCTGTTTGAAAAGGGCTTGTACGCTGCTATCAAACAAGGCAGCTGCAACAACGACGTGGTTTGTCCGGAAGGCAACGCCTGGGCCGATCAGATCCGCAGTGTCGCCGTTTATGGCACCAACGGCTCGACGTTTTGCACCGGTACGCTGGTCAACAACGTTGAGCAGGACGGTCGGCCGTTTTTCATTACCGCCAACCATTGCAACCTCAACTCTGGTAATGCGCCTTCAGTGGTGACTTATTGGAACTACGAGTCACCGAGCTGTGGCCAGCTCAGTGGCGGCTCCTTGAGCGATAACACCAACGGTGCCACGTTCCGCGCGTCCAATGCCAACAATGACATGGCATTGATCGAGTTGAGCAGCGTGCCGGATTCTAGCTACAACGTCTATTACGCCGGCTGGGACGCACGCTCTAGCGTGTCACCATCGGGTAGCGTCGGTATCCACCATCCGAACACCGATGAGAAGGCGATCTCGTTCAATACTGACCCGCTGACCACAGGCAATAGCTGCATCGGTGGTGGCGGTTCCAACACGCACTGGATCGTTGACGATTGGGAAGACGGAACAACCGAGCCGGGTTCTTCAGGTTCGGCCCTTTTTGACCCATCAACCCAGCGCATGATTGGCTACTTGTCAGGCGGTACCGCGTCATGCTCCAACACCTCAGGCTATGACTGCTACGGCAAGATGTCTGTCGGTTGGGGCGTAGGTCTGTCGCAATGGCTGGATCCGAATGGCACCGGCACACAATTCGTCGATGGTATGGACAGTGGAGGCACACCGCCGCCACCGCCTCCACCACCCCCACCGGGCGGCGGTGAACTTGATAACGGCGAAACCGTCAGCAACCTCTCTGGTGGTGCTGGTGAGTGGACACACTACACGGTTGAGCTGCCCTCAGGTGCGACCAACCTGGCAGTCAGCATGTCAGGCGGCAGCGGCGATGCCGACTTGTACACTCGAGATGCTGGTCAACCGACCACCTCCAGTTACGACTGCCGACCGTATGCCAGTGGCAATAACGAGAACTGCAGTGCTGCCAGCCCGGCCAGTGGTACCTACTACATTAGTATTCGCGGGTACTCGGCCTACTCAGGCGTTTCACTGACAGTGAGCTGGGATGACCCGGCACCGCCGCCTCCGCCCCCACCACCTGGTGGCGGTGATCTGGGCAATGGCGACACAGTAACCGGTTTATCTGGTTCAACCGGTGCCTGGGATTACTACACCATCGAAGTGCCAGCTGGCGCGACTGATCTGGTGGTTAGCATGTCCGGTGGCTCAGGTGATGCAGATCTGTATCTACGTGAAGGCGCACAGCCAACGACGTCAGCCTATGACTGCCGTCCGTATCAAAGTGGCAACAACGAGAATTGCACGGTGGCCAGCCCAGTGGCTGGAACCTACCACGTAGGCATTCGCGCTTACTCGGCTTACAGCAATGTATCGTTGTCAGTGACCTGGACCGATGGCGGAACACCTCCGCCACCCGTGGGTGGTGGCAACACCATCAACAACATCTCGGCGTCACGGAACACCTGGAAGCACTACACGCTGACTGTTCCGGCGGGCATGGCTAATCTGGACGTTGATATCTCCGGTGGAAGCGGCGATGCGGACTTGTACGTTCGCTTCGGTTCGCAGCCGACCACTTCAAGCTACGACTGCCGTCCGTACCTAAACGGCAACAACGAGTCGTGCAATTTCAGCAACCCGGCGGCAGGGACCTGGCATATCAGTGTCCGCGCCTACCGCACATTCTCAGGTGTCACGCTGGATGCGTACTACAGCCCGTAGCGGCTGACTATGCAGACCAGCCTCTGCTTGGGCTGGTGCTGCAATTAGGCTAAGAGAAAGGGTCGGCATTTGCCGACCCTTTTTCGTTTTTGGCCGAGGCCGGGCGATAAGCTTGCTAAACGTTTAAACTACGGCACCGCTTTGAGCCAAGAGTTGAAGATGAAGAACGCCAGCGCCCGCACAGCGATCAAACGCAGTGACTACAGCCCACCGCCGTTTCTGATTGACCATGTTTCACTGGATGTGCAGATTGACGCGAACTCGACCACGGTTAAAGCTCGTCTGTCTTTGGCAAGAAACGAGGGCGTTGCTGCCGATACGCCGTTGCGGCTGGACGGCGACGCACTGGATACAAAACGCGTCATCCTCGACGGCCAACCGCTAGGCGAAGACGCCTGCCAAATCGAAGACAGCGCGCTGACGATCCAGCATGTTCCTGATCGCTTTGTCCTGGAAACCGAGGTGCTGTTGCAGCCGGACAGCAACACCGCTCTCGAAGGCTTTTACCGGTCCGGCGACTTCTTGCTGACGCAGTGCGAAGCGGAAGGATTTCGCCGCATTACCTGGTTCATTGATCGGCCGGATGTGATGAGCCGGTTCAAGGTACGCATGAGCGCAGACCGAGACCAGTTCCCGGTGCTGCTCAGCAACGGCAACCCCGCTAACGCTGGCGTTTGCGACGACAATCCGCAACGCCACTATGCCGAGTGGGATGACCCCTTTCTCAAGCCCAGTTATCTATTTGCCATGGTCGCGGGAAAGCTTGAGCACATTGAAGACCAGTTCGTCACCATGGAGGGTCGTACGGTGACGCTAAAGCTGTGGGCAGAAGCGGCCAATATGCACAAGGTTGATTACGCAATGGCGGCCTTGAAGCGTTCGATGAAATGGGATGAACAGCGGTTTGGTCTGGCCTATGATCTGGATATCTTCCAGATCGTTGCCACCGATGATTTCAATATGGGGGCGATGGAAAACAAGTCGCTCAATATCTTCAACTCAAAGTATGTGTTGGCCAGTCCCGAAACGGCCACCGATGCCGATTTCGAGGGCATTGAAGGGGTTATTGGTCATGAGTACTTTCACAACTGGACCGGCAATCGTGTGACCTGTCGCGACTGGTTTCAATTGACCCTGAAGGAAGGGCTGACGGTTTTTCGTGATCAAGAGTTTTCCGCTGACATGCAATCTCGCGCCACCCAGCGCATTGGCGATGTAAGAGCCTTGCGTGTAGCCCAATTCCCGGAAGATGCCGGTCCCATGGCGCATCCGATTCGACCCGATGCCTATGTCGAGATCAACAACTTCTACACCGCTACGGTGTATCAGAAGGGCGCGGAAGTGATCCGCATGTATCACAGCTTGTTGGGCGAGGACGGGTTTCGGCGTGGCATGGATCTGTATTTTCAGCGCCATGACGGGCAAGCGGTGACCTGCGATGATTTCTTCGCGGCGATGCGCGATGCCAACGATGATGCGCTGGAAGGCTTCAGCGGCTGGTATGAACAAGCCGGAACGCCGGTGGTCGAGGTTGAAAGTGATTACCACGCCGATAGCCAAACTCTGACCCTGACCTTGTCGCAACACACGCCTGATACACCAGGCCAGGACAACAAGAAGCCGGTATTGATGCCGGTGCGAGTTGGCTTGATCGGTGAGGACGGGTCGGACTTGCCGCTACACTGCGATGGACTGGAACATGGTGATACCTTGCGTTTTTCCCAGCCCAAGCAGTCGTTTGTATTCTCTGATGTTGCCAGCAACCCGGTTGTATCAATATTTCGAGGGTTCTCCGCTCCGGTCAGCGTTGAACAAGGGCTATCTACTGCGCAGTTAAAGCTGCTATTGCGCGCCGACAGCGACCCATTCAATCGCTGGCAGGCCAGTCAGACGCTGGCCAGCAATGAGATCAAACGTTTGGTGGCTGAACCCGGTGGCGAAGTAGATGCGCAACTGGTCGATATCCTGGTTGGGCTTGTCGACGAGCAAGACACTGACCCCGCTTTGATCGCTGAAATGCTGCGAGTTCCTGACGAAACAACCTTGGCCAGTGCATTCACACCGTTCGACCCCGACGCCATTCACCAGGCTCGAGTGGCTCTGGTGTCTCGAATCGGTGAAGTGGGCGAGGCGGCACTGGAACGGCGCTATCATGCGCAGGCCTGTGCAGACCCTTACCAGCCCGATGCCGAACAAATCGCCGGCCGAGACTTGCGCAACGTTTGCCTTGATCTGCTGCGAGATCGGCCGGTCGGTCAGGCGTTGGCGAAAGCTCAGTTCGACAGCGCTGACAACATGACCGATCGCTTCGCGGCATTGCGGAGCCTGGTGTTTGGTCGGTCACAGCACGCGGATGGTGCCTTGAAGCGCTTCCATGAGCAGTTTGGCGAAGACGCATTGGTCATGGACAAGTGGTTGGCGGTACAGGCCATGGTCCCTGGTATCGCCACCCTGCAAACGGTTCGTCAGCTGATGCAGGGGTCGGTATTCAATATCCTCAATCCGAATAAAGTCCGGTCATTAATCGGTGCATTTCTGCATGGTAATCCAACGGCGCTGCACGACCTGTCTGGCGATGGTTACAAGTTCGCCGCTGAATGCGTGCTGACGCTGGATCGGACCAACCCGCAGATCGCTGCACGACTGGTTTCGGCCTTCAATACCGTGGGTCGTATCGAAAAGCAGCGGGCCGTGCTGATGACTGCAGTGCTACAGGGCCTGGCCAGTCACGATCTCTCTTCCGATGTTGGAGAAATCGTCGACCGGGCACTCGCACAAGCGGGCTGAGCATTGTTGGAACGCTCGGTGACTGCGATCATTACAGCAATGCGGTCAACCGTCTTGTTGCTTGCGCTATCGGTGCTTGCGGCGTGTAGTTCGGTACCAACAAAGACGACCAGCATTGAGGTCGAGCCAGCATCGGCCTGGGTAGCGCCTGGGCGAATTGTTCTCGCCATTGGTGATCAGGAATCTGCGTACCTGACAGCGAGCTGGACTGATGAGTCTTGTGGTGAGTGTGGTTACCGTCATTACGCCGCGCCGCTGGAGATTGCCTTCGAGGCGACTGACGTTGAGCTTGAACGCTTGTCTGTTGCCAGCGATGCGGCCTGGGCGCAGGTCAATCGCGATGTTCTGGACGCATTGATACCAGCGCAAGCCATGCAAGGCGTCGTGGTCCGTGTTCGGCTGGTCGACCTTGCGGTCTATCGAGACCACGACGGCAAGGTGGTGTCGGCACCGCTGGAAGCGATTCCGTCGGATGTTGAAGTGGTGGAGCGCGTGGCTGATGAGCGGTTTCTCGATCTGGTGGTTGGCCACCTGCACGAGCGGGGCTATCGAGGAAAGACGCTGTGGATGACAGGCCGGGTTGGGGCACCGGCCGTCTATACCGACCTTGAGCGAGGCGAGGTGGTGTTGATTCTTGCGCCGCCCGACCCTGAACTGGCCACTGGCCTGGATACGCTGGGATTTTCTTTGGCGTCGATCAATTCGGTTTTGGTTCGCAGTCACTTGCTGACTTTGTTGAATAACCCGGTGACGACGGTCAGCCGCTTGATCGCCTACGCCGGCACTACGACTTTGGCTTTCGCCAACACTGAGATCACGGACGTGGCGCAGCCGCCGCCGGTCAGCCAAGGCCCCGGCATGGATATTGATGCCTGGGAGGCAGCACTGGACGAGATGGTGGACAGTCCTGCCTATGACGCTCGGCTGAGCTATCTGATCGATGGCGATGAGTTTTTTCCCGAGCTATTTCGCGCCTTCAATGGGGCCGAGAAGTTCATCAGCATCCAGGTATTCATCTTTGATTTGGACGACTTTGCAGTTCGCGTAGCCGAGCGTCTAAAGACTCTGTCCACCAAGGTCAAGGTCAAGGTGTTGATGGATGACCTCGGTTCCCTGGTGGCGGGAAACCTGCCACCGGAAACCCCGCCGCCGCCTGGGTTTGATCCACCATCATCAATTGAGAGTTTTCTGGAAGAAGATTCGCGAGTGCGCGCCAGAGTCACCTCTAACCCCTGGTTTACGGCCGACCACACCAAACGCATCATTGTTGACGATGAGCTGGCATTCATCGGCGGCATGAATATTGGTCGCGAGTATCGTTCCGAGTGGCATGATCTGATGGTCAGGATCGAGGGGCCGTTGGTCAAGCGCATCAACAACGATTTCAAGCTGGCCTGGGCGCATGCTGGTGTTGCGGGCGATCTGGCCTACGGATGGCGCAAGTTGAAGCCACTGCCCAATCCAAAGGGGGCCGCGGGCGAAGACTGGATCAAGGTTCGGCCGTTATACACCACCACCGGCGATGCCGAGATATTTCGTACGCAAATAGCCGCCATCGAGCGTGCCCAGCAGCGTATCTACGTACAAAATGCCTACATCGCCGACGATGCGATCTTGCGTGGGCTGATTGAAGCCCGACACCGGGGTGTTGATGTACGGGTGATATTCCCGACCCGTGCAGACTCCGGAATTATGCACGCATCCAACGTTGTGACCGCCAATGCGCTGCTAGCCAATGGCGTTCGGGTCTACTTGTATCCAGGGATGACGCATGTAAAGGCGGCTTTGTACGATGGCTGGGCTTGCCTTGGCACCGCCAACTTCGACAAGATCAGTTTGTTCGTCAATCAGGAAGTCAATCTAGGGTTCTCTGATCCAGACACCGTTGAACTGTTAAACCAACGCCTGTTTCAGGCCGATTTTGCCATTTCCAACGAGGTCACAGAGCCGGTAGATGTTGGATGGTCTGACTACTTGTGGGAATTTCTGGCGAACCAGCTTTGAACGGATTCCAATTCCATCGTGCTCAGTAGTATTGCCATCACCTTCGCCTCCCTGCTGACCAGCAGTGCCAGTTTCGACTATGAGCTGGCCTGCGGTACGGTCAATAGCACCTCAGCGCAATCGCAACCAGCTTTGCTGCTGATTGGTGGCGATGAAGCAGGTCGGGTGGGTGAAGTTGAAGCCACCGAATGGTTTCTGGCCTCTGGAGGTGGTGGCGACTATCTGGTCTTGAGGGCTGATGGTGTCGGTGGTCAGGCGCAATGGATATGTGACAACTTCTCAGCCCAGGTGTCGTCCGCTGCGGAGTTGTCAGTAGATTCAATGACGGCGGCAAACGACCCGCAGGTTGAGAGCCTGCTCGCGGAAGCAGAGATGGTATTTATTGCGGGTGGCGACCAGTCGCTGTACCGTCAAGCGTGGCGCGACACGCTGCTCTCACAAGCACTCGAGGCGCATGCAATCAGTGGGGCGATCGCGGGGACCAGTGCAGGCATGGCCATCCTCGGTAGCAGTTACTATGCGCCGGCTACCTCAGGGGTATTGTCATCCGAGCTGTTGAATAATCCTTACCATCCCTTGTCGCAAGGCCTGTCACATGATGACTTTCTGTCTTTGCCCTGGACCGCCAATGTAATCACGGACACACACCTTGATCGTCAGCATGGTCCGGACGATCAAAATCGTTACGGGCGCCTGTTCGCTTTGCTGGCCCGGACCTGGCAGGATCGAGACAGCGCCAGGCCAGCGCATGCCATTGGCGCTGAAGAGGGCGCATTTGTCGCGGTTGACCAAACGGGTATGGCACGAGTATTTGGCAATGGCGCAGCTGCCGGTGCGGTCGCGTATTTCCTGATCGCCCACCGCACGCCACCGGAGCAGCAGACCGCGAGTTTGCCGTTGATCTGGGACAAGCAACATTTAGCGGTAAAGGCCTACCGAATTGATGGGTCGGTCAATGGCAGCGGTCAGTTCGACCTGATCAACTTTGGAGCAACTGCTAGCGGTGGTCAATGGATGGACTGGTGGACCTCGGGTGGCGCTGCCGGATTCAATTTCACCGGTGGCCAATGTGCGTCATGCGGCAGTGCCTTGCCACCGGGAGAGCTGATTCACATCGATGGCTTTGAGGTGTGGTAGGGCTGTTCCACGATTGGACCTGAGCGGTCACAACCGGCTACGGCATGTCGTCCCGTTGCACTTTGATCAGTTTTGTTAGCCCTCTAACTTCGCTACGTAGGGCGATCACCTCGTGCAGCAAGGCTTCCCGCTCGTCGTGGGCCGTATGTTCGGCTTCTTCCATGGTTTCCTGGTGCACCGATTGCATGGAGTTGACGATCAAGGCGATAAACAGGTTGAGTACGGCAAAACTGGTGATGATGACGAAGGGCACGAAGAACAGCCAGGCCAGCGGGTACACATCCATGATCGGTCGCACAATGCCCATCGACCAGCTTTCCAGCGTCATGATCTGGAACAGGCTGTACATTGACTCGCCAATGCCACCGAACCAATCGGGAAACTGCTCGCCAAATAGCTTGGTTGCCATGACCGCGGATACGTAGAACAGTAGCATCAGTACAGCAATGATCGAGCCCATGCCTGGCAAGGCATGAAACAAGGCACCGATGACGGTGCGCATCTGCGGCACCACTGACAATAGCCGCAGAGTTCTGAGAACCCGAAGAGCGCGCATCACTGACAGCGGACCGGACGCCGGTAGCCAGGAGGCTGCAACAATGACGAAATCGAAAACGTTCCAGCCGCTGGTGAAGAATCGCTGTCTGTAGACCCAGAGTTTTAGGGCCAGCTCCACGGTAAAGATCCATAGCGCGATATGGTCTATCCACATCAGCAACCCGCCGGCCTGCTGCACCGCTGGCGGCCAGGTTTCCAGCCCGAGGGTGGCGGCGTTGATCAGGATTACGACGGTAATAAACAGACCGAAGCGGCGAGACTCGACCAGCGATCTTAGCGGCGAGTTCAATTCACTTTCGGCCTTGGATTGGGTGCTCATTAGCGCTCATGCTCATTGCCAGTCGACTCAGCAGCTTGAGATGGTGCTGAGCGGCCGGGGATTCAATGTGCGGTTGATGAAACAGATATAGCTACGTCCACGATTAGCCATCCATGGCTAACGCGGACACGGGTTTCAAGGAGCGCGGTCAGTGAAACCCTTCATTTTCAATAACTTGAAAATGCTGGCACTTCCGTGTGCCAGGGCGAGCGCGTCAAAACACTTATCTGTGGACGCGCTCTAGCTATGCCAGTTCCACCCAGACTGGTGCGTGATCTGACGGTCGTTCCCAACGTCGCGGTTCAACATCAATGCCGGCTGCAACGACGCGTTCTCGCAGCGCCTTGCTGGTGAGCGTCAAGTCGATACGCAGTCCCATTTTGCGTCTGAACGCGGCCATCCTATAGTCCCACCAACTAAAGGCGCCTTCCTCTTGTTCGAACAGCCGGAAGGCATCGTCAAAGCCGAGGGCCATGATCCTGGCAAGGGCCTCACGCTCCGGTGTCGAGCACAGAATTTTCTCATGCCAGGCTTCGGGGTCGTAGATGTCAGCGTCGGCCGGAGCGATATTGAAATCGCCGACCACCACCATGTTTGGGTAGGTCTTCAGTTCGCGCTCGATATGGGCGGTGACCCGGTCCAGCCAATGCAGTTTGTGATGGTATTTTTCATCGTCGACTGCCTTGCCGTTGACCACATAAAGGTTCAAAACGCGCAGGTCGCCGAAGGTGGCCGAAGATATTCGACGCGACGGGTCATCCAGGTCATCAACGTCAAAGATGACCTCAGTCGGTGCCTGTTTCGACAAAATGGCGACACCGTTGTAGGTCTTTTGCCCAGCGAAGACTACATGGTAGCCCTCCGCCTCAATGGCGTCTTTGGGAAACTTCTCATCGGTGAGCTTGGTTTCCTGCAAGCCCAGAACATCTGGCTGTTCTGAGCGCACCCAATCGATAACATGGGGTAGGCGAACATTGAGTGAATTGACATTCCAACTGGCGATTTTCATTTAAGACGCAGATCCAAAGTAGTGATCGCTGAGCTTTGCAGCGCGGTACATGGCCAAGAAAAAGCTGCGCGCCTAATACGCACACTCATGAAAGATGTGATCGATATTGCCCTGCCAGCGTGTCTCGAAGTCGCGGAGCTTGCGTTCGGCTGGTGTCACCCCGGACTCCACGATCTCCTTGAGCGGGGTCAGGAAGCCTGATTCGTCATCGCCAGATGAGCTCAGTTGTTGGCGGTTGCTGAGTCCTTCGCTGGCAATCTCAAGTACGTCCCGGGCCAGGTCTTGTACTCGTTTGTTGCCGATGGTGGCGTTCAGGCCATGGCGCATCACGTCCAGACGGAGCTGCTCTCGCTGCTGTGCAGTCCAATCCCGGGCAATGTCCCAGGCCGCCTCCAGGGCAGCATCATCGTAGAGCAGTCCCACCCACAGCGCCGGCAACGCACACAGGCGGTGCCAGGGGCCGCCGTCGGCTCCACGCATTTCCAAAAACTGCTTTAAGCGCACTTCAGGAAAGGCGGTTGTGGTGTGATCTTCCCAGTCGGTCATGGACGGGCGCTGACCCGGAAGTATCGACAACTTGCCGTCCATGAAGTCGCGAAAGCTCAGTCCTGCAGCATCAAGGTACTCGCCATTGCGCCGCACAAAGTACATGGGGACGTCCAGCATGTAGTCGACGTACCGTTCATAACTCATGCCAGATTCGAACACGAAGGGCAGCATGCCACTGCGATTCGGATCGGTATCGGTCCACACATGTGCTCGGTAGCTGAGATAGCCGCTAGGTTTGCCTTCGACGAAGGGCGAGTTGGCGAACAGGGCGGTGGCAATCGGTTGCAAGGCCAGCGAGGTACGGAATTTTTTGATCATGTCCGCTTCGCTGGAAAAGTCGAGGTTGACCTGCACCGTGCAAGTGCGGAGCATCATGTCGTGGCCCAGGGTGCCGACCTTGGGCATGTAGTTGCGCATGATGACGTAGCGATCTTTCGGCATCCATGGGATGTCTTGACGCCGCCATTTCGGCTGAAAGCCAAGGCCAACGAATCCGACACCAAGACGATCGGCGATCATCTTCACTTCTTTCAAATGGCTGTGCACTTCATTGCAGGTTTGATGCACATTGCTCAGTGGCGCACCGGACAGTTCCAGCTGCCCACCCGGTTCCAGTGTTATCGAGCAGCCACTCTTTTTCATACCAATCGGATGGTCATGTTCCATGATCGGTTGCCAGCCAAAGGCAGCGAATCCCTCCAGCATCCGGCGAATGCCCTTTTCACCCTCGTAGGTCATTGGCCGCAGCGAGTCCAGTTCAAAGCCGAATTTTTCGTGCTCTGTTCCGAGCCGCCACTGCTCTGTCGGTTTCTCGCCTGCAGCGATCCAGTTGATCAGGTCGGATTTCTCAACGGCAGTCGCATGATCATTCAAAACGTAGTACTCAATGCTGTTGGTGCTATTGCGAAGAACGGCAAAGTGACAGAATCTTTCATACCGTTCGTCAAATCAATCCCCCATTGTACCTGCAAGGGAAGTGATGATTGATCGATTTGCTCAGAGCACCTTTTAGCCGTGTAATTCGGAAACCTGGTCGTTGCGTCCCAATCACTGGGCAGATTGTTGCCGATCGTAGCAAATACCGACTGTTATGGTTACCATCATCAACATGCTCGACATATGCATGCATGAGCATTTTGAACCTTCGGACGTCTGTTGCCTGGCGATTGAATCAGATCAATGAATGAGTGGCTTTTATGGGGGGGCATTGGCCTGGTCGGCATCGTATCGCTGCTGGCGATGAGCGTGCGGCGCGTTCCCGTGGGGGAGGTCTGGGTCGTGCACCGCTTTGGGCGCAAACACCGCAATCTGGATCGTGGTTGGCATGCCCTGTTGCCTCTGGTTGAGCGCGTAGTTCACCGTATCAACATGCTCGGTCGTACTGTTCCGGTGGAACTGGACGACATGCCCACTCAGGATGCGCATTTGGTATCAGGTCATGGCAGGCTGTGCTTTCAGGTGTTGGACGCCGACAAGGCGAGCATGGAAGCCGGGCGCCTCGATGGTGCGGCGACCAATCTGGTGCAAACAGTGTGCGAAGAGATGATCGCCGAGATGAAGTTCGATGATTTGGTCAAGCGGCGGCGAGCTGACACCAACGCATGGATTCTGGGCTTGCTGAATCAGTCGTCAGCCAACTGGGGTGTGCGTATCACCAGGGTAGAGGTCATTTTTGACGAGACGGCCGACAGCGCCAAGGAGTCATCTACTTAAGAGGTGTTCCCCGCAAACTGCTAAAGATCGTACTTGGCGAGCTTGCGGCGCAAGGTCCCGCGGCTGATGCCCAGTACGTTGGCGGCTTGAGATTGGTTACCCCTGGTCCATTGCATCACTTCACGCAACAGCGGACGTTCGACTTCTTCCATCACCAATTCCATCAGGTTTTCAGCTTGGTGACCGCCCATGTCCTGCAGGTAGCGTCGCACCGACTGCTCGACACAGCTCCTGATCGTTACCGGAACGTGCGCTTCGCTCGTGGTACGGGCTGTTGTCAGGGTTGTCTCGTTTGTTGCCAGCGAATCCATAATACTCCACGACTAGACACACAAGGTGACCGCGAAACGTTGCCTTGTCAGCATTCAAAACTGGCCAGCGGCCGACGCATAGCGCAAGGCTGGCTAGAGGGTGTATGCCATTGGCTTGCTCCCATTCAAGCTAATGGGCAGGTCCCGCGCTAAGGTTAAATTTCCGTTGGCGGGAGAGCGATGATACACAGCTATTGCATGCCTTAAAAGGGGTCTGCGTCGCAATTTTTGCATGGTCCGAAACTTGCTTGGTACAGAGCTTGAAGGCAAGTGCTTGAAACGCAAGGGAAAGGGATTTCTGTGATCTTCAATGCCGTGCTGTTTTGAATCTGGTCTGCGATCAATGGAATCGAAATTCGAAAGCGACTGCATCTGAGCCCGGGTCGACTGTTTCAAAAACGACGGGCGTGAATGAGTTTGAGGGCATCCCTTGTTCGAAGGCAATGCTGGCGTCGAGGTATTGCTCAGGCTGGAACCGGCGCAAGGCCATGGGCCGTCCATCCAGTCCGGACAGTGAGATTTCAAGAATGGGGAAGGCGACCGGGTGAGGGCCGTCGTTGACCAGGGTTGCGGTGATCATCAACGCGTCGTCAACTGATGGGTGGCGCCGTATGCTGCGGTCGACCATGCGGATGACACTGGGGTCACGGCGCAGCGGAATGGTGCAGCCTAGAGTCTCGCAAACAGACTTGGCGTAGTCGGCCGTCATCGGGTGGTAGTACCAGGTTTCGCGCCAGCCATACAACGACTGCGCCAGTAGCGCGAGCAACAGTACCACTGTACTGACGGCCCACCACGCATTGGTATTGTGTGCTTTCCTGGTCGGGCGTTTGACGCCTAATTCAATTGGAGCCGACTCCTCATCGCTGATGGCCTGCTCTTCCTCAGTGGTGAATTTGAGCGGGCGTTGCGGCCTGGACTGCAAGAACAGGTCATCCACCTCGTCGTTCAAAGGGGACAGTGTTGACTGCCAAGGCTCCAGCGTTGGTGGTGGGGCCTCGCCAGCGATCGATTTCAAACGCAAGTTTTCGCTAGCCGGCGTTCCATCTCGCAGTCGCTCCAGTGCGTCAAATACAACGCCACAGCGCCCGCAACGAAGCATGCCGCCGGCGGCAGACAGCTCCGCCGCACGCAAGACATAAAGCGCATCACATTCAGGGCACTGCGAATACATGGAGGTTCCACTGATCATGGCAACTGGAGCTCACCAGTCGAGCGCCAGAATGGAGGTACGCTGATTGTACCGCGATCGATTGCTCATCCAATATCCCGGTGATAACGATGCGTCCTCCTGGGGTGGCGAGCTTGATGAGTCGCGGCGCAAGCTCGATCAACGGGCCAGACAGGATGTTGGCCACCAGCAAATCCGTGGTGCCAGAAACTGCCTCGGGTTCCAGGGTATGTACCTTGTCACTGACCTTGTTGGCAGCAGCGTTACTTTGCGTCGATTCAAGTGCTTGCGGATCAATATCGGTGGCGACGACTGAGTCGGCTCCCAATAGTGCGCAAGCTATCGCCAGGATGCCTGAGCCACAGCCGTAATCGATAACACGCAGGCCCGACAGGTCCTGCTCAGCCAGCCAGTGCAGGCACATTGCGGTGGTCGGGTGTGTACCGGTACCGAAGGCCAGTCCGGGGTCTAACCGCACAATGGTGCCCGAGTCTGGAGCCGGATGATGGTGGGCGCATACCCACAATCGACCGCCGAACTGCATGGGCTTGAAATCAGCCAGCCAGGTACGGGTCCAGTCTTCGTCCTCGAAATGCCGTTGGCCCCAGTCCAGAACAGATGTGCCGGTTGCAGCCAAGACACGGTCTGCAACACCGCCCAGATCAACGTCACCGCCAAACAGGGCGGTGACGATCAACTGTGACCACAGCGGTGTTTCTCCAGGCGCGGGCTCGAGTATAGGCTGGTCGGCGGCATCAGTGACCGTGATGCTCAAGGCACCCTGATCGAGTAACACCTGTTCGAAGCACTCGCTATTTTCGCGGTTGCCGCGCAGCCACAACTCCTTCCAGCTCACTCCCGACGCTCTTTCAGCCGTTTTTCCAGATAATGGATGTTGAACCCACCGGCCTTGAAGCCGCCATCACCCATGATTCTAAGATGCAATGGGATATTGGTTTTCACGCCGGTCAAAACCGCTTCGGTTAGCGCGACGCGCATGCGGCTGATCGCCTGCTCGCGAGTCGCCCCGTGAGCAATCAACTTGCCGATCATTGAATCGTAGTTCGGTGGAATGCGGTAATTGTCGTAGACATGGGTATCGACCCGGATACCGGGCCCGCCGGGCATATGCACGGTATCGACAAGTCCCGGGCTGGGCATGAAGTTGTCCGGGTCCTCGGCGTTGATCCGGCACTCGATGGCGTGACCTCGAATCTCGACCTGGTCCTGACTAATCGATAGCTTCTCGCCTGCCGCGACCAGCAGTTGCTCGCGAACCAGATCGAAGCCGGTAATGCATTCAGTGACCGGGTGCTCAACCTGAATGCGGGTGTTCATTTCGATGAAATAAAACTCGCCGTCGTCGTACAGAAATTCAAAGGTCCCGGCACCGCGGTAGCCAATGCGACGACAGGCCTCGACACAAACACTTCCAATCTTTTCACGCACTTCAGGTGTGATGCCTGGAGCCGGTGCTTCCTCGACGACCTTCTGGTGTCGGCGCTGCATGGAACAGTCGCGCTCACCAAGGTGTACGGCGTTGCCATGTTGGTCGGCGATCACCTGGATTTCGATGTGTCGCGGGTTCTCCAGAAACTTTTCCATGTAGACGGTGCTATTGCCGAAAGCGGCACCAGCTTCACTTCGAGTGGCGTTGATGGCGTTTAGCAATGCCATCTCAGTGTGTACGACACGCATGCCGCGGCCGCCACCACCACCGGACGCCTTGATGATGACCGGGTAGCCGATCTCTTTGGCGATGCGCGCCGACTCGGCCATATCCTCGCCAAGCGGGCCGTTGGAGCCGGGTACGCAGGGGACACCGGCTTCGCGCATCGCCTTGATGGCAGCAACCTTGTCACCCATAAGGCGAATTGTTTCAGCGCGCGGGCCGATGAAAATGAATCCGGATTCCTCAATACGCTCAGCAAAATCGGCGTTCTCAGCGAGAAAGCCGTAGCCGGGATGGACGGCGACAGCATCGGTCACCTCTGCAGCAGCGATGATGCCCGGGATATTGAGGTAGCTTTCATTCGGCGGGGCCGGACCGATACATACCGACTCGTCGGCTAGAGCCACGTGCTTGAGATTGCGGTCTACGGTCGAATGGACCGCTACTGTCTTGATTCCCATCGCCTTGCAGGCGCGCAGGATTCTCAGTGCGATCTCGCCGCGGTTGGCGATGACAACTTTATCGAGCATTGTGGCGCTACCGAACGACAAACAAGGGTTGATCAAACTCGACAGGCTGGCCGTTCTCGACCAGGATCGAGCTGACAACACCGCTGACTTCAGATTCGATCTGGTTGAACATCTTCATTGCTTCAACCATACAAACCACATCGCCTTGTTTAATTTCCTGTCCGACCCGGACGAAGGCTTCAGACTCGGGGTTCGGAGCAGCATAGAACGTGCCCACCATCGGCGATCGGATGATCTGGCCATCGCCTACATCGTCAACGGGCGGCGGTGCCGGTTGACTGCTGGCTGCCGGTGCCGCAGTCGGTGCCGGCGCTGGTGCGGCGGCGGGCGGTGCGTAGACCGGTGCCGGAGCGGCCGTGCTGTGGCGCGACAGTCGTATTGATTCGTTGTCTTCGCTGATTTCTATTTCTGCCAGATTGGAGCTTTCCAGCAGTTCAACTAGTTTCTTGATTTTGCGAATGTCCATGGTCACTTTGCCTGTTCGAGGTAACGGATGGCGGCACTTAACGCCAGCTCATATCCCTGGGCACCCAGGCCGCAGACAACGCCTACGGCCAGGTCAGAGAAGTAAGAATGACGGCGAAAAGGCTCGCGCTGATGAATGTTTGAAAGGTGAATCTCGATGAACGGGATGGCGGATGCAGCCAGTGCGTCTCTAAGCGCGACGCTGGTGTGGGTCCACGCCGCCGGGTTGATGACGATGAAACTGGTGCCATCTTCGGCCGCAGCGTGGATGCGTTCGATCAGTCGGTGTTCGGCGTTGGTCTGGAAATGGTCCATGCCCACGCTAGACTGGTCGGCGATGGTCTGCAGCCGTTCTATGATGACCTGCAACGACTCTGAGCCGTAATGATCGGGTTCGCGCGTGCCCAGCCGATCCAGGTTGGGGCCGTTGAGGATCAGAACTTTATGAGCGGTTGCGGTCAATGCCTGATGCTTCATTCGAGACAATAGACGCAAGCATGCCGAAGTCGACCGATGATGTCTACCTTGAATTTGGTCAATTCAGCGAGGTTCGCCGAAATTTACCGCTATTTCGCCGGCATTTGCATCAAATTAAGCGCTGTTTAGATCGGTGACCCCGGTGGAATAGCCGCCCTTGCCGGGATTTGATCTGCGTTCGGCTCGTCAAGGAATGTTTGCAACGTAGCCTCGATTCGAACCCAAGTGGGGTCGTCGTCATTGCGAGCGGCGCGTTGGCGCAAAGCCGACAACGCGTCGATGACGGCATCGCGGGCAACGTCATCCAGCGCCGGGTCTAGCGCTGCTCGCTGCAGCTCTCGAATCAAGGTCCAGGCGACAGTCCGGTTGACCGCGCTGGCTCGGTACTTTAACTGGCGCTCGACTTCTTCGCTTACCTCAGCCAGCAAGTATTGAAGGCCTGGCAGCTGGCGGTCGGTTTGCTGTTGAGTCAGCATGCGTTGCAGGCGTTGCGGGTGAAGCAGGACCTGGGCCACCAGCTGAGATGCAGCCCTTGCCGGTGCCAGGGCGTCGAAGGTTTGACCGGTCAGGTGCGTGAAGTATTCGCGATCTCGCCCATAACCGAACGGAGGGGGTTGCAGTTGCGCCAGCAATTGATCGGACAAGGTCAGCGACTTTTCGTCCAGCGATTGGAGTAAAGCGCCAATGGCGGCCATCTGTTGGTTGCGGGGCACCGCTTTTGGCAGCGGTGTGCCATCGCCTCTCAGTCCATACTCATAGTAACTGCCGCCAATCAGCTTGCCGACCGCCTGCATTTGATATCGATGCAGCAGGTAGACCGGGACCAGTCGGCTCTCGATGGTAAACCATGGCTGACCTTGCCGAATCACAGAGTCCCCCATTCGCGCCAGCGCGGTGCGGCGTATGGAGAGCAGTTCGTCGAAGCGCTCCAGGGCATCGGCGCCGTTGTCCCAAAGGTTTCCCGCCGGTGCTGGAGCACCTGGGTTTCGCGAGTCAGCCTCCGACAGGTAGGCCAGGTTTTCTGAGTGCTTGAGAATTGCTGCCAATCCGTTCTTTTGCTCCTCATCGTTCGCAAATTGTCGGTAGCTATAGTTGATGGCGTGCCAATCCCAGGGCGCGGTACCGCTGGCATAGGCACGGGTCAGGTCAATACGGCCATTCTTGCTGAGTTTGAGGTTGGGGTGCGGGTAGTCCATCACCGAGGCGTCGTCATTGGTGCTGGCAGCGAAGTTGTGTGCCAGTCCGAGGGTATGGCCCACTTCATGAGCGGCCAATTGGCGCAGGCGTTGCAAGGCCATGGCCGTCGCCTCCTTGCCAGACTCATCGCCATCGACGAACGGGGCAGTCAGGGCTTCAGCGATCAACTGGTCCTGACGGACGCGTTGTGAACCAAGGCTGACATGGCCTTTGATAATCTCACCCGTTCGCGGATCGATAACGCCCCAGCCATAAGACCAACCACGGGTGGCACGGTGCACCCATTGAATCACGTTGTAGCGGATGTCGAGTGCGTCGACGCCTTCCGGCAACAGCTCGACCCGATAGGCATTGTCGAAACCCGCAGACTCAAATGCTTCAGCCCACCAACTGGCCCCTTCCATCAAGGCGCTACGAATCGGCTCTGGTGCGCCTCGATCAACATAATAGACAATGGGCTCGACGGCTTCAGATCGTGCCGCTTCCGGGTTGGCTTTCTGCAGGCGGTGACGAACGATGACCTTCTTGTGCAGCGACTCGTTCAACGGTGCCGCAAAGTCGATATAGTCCAATGTAAAGGCACCTGACCGTGGGTGGTACGGACGCATCTCGAAGCCAGGCGGAGGCGGCTCTATCCACTCGTGACGCATACGGACCGTGAGTGAATCCGAGGTTGGCGTGACATCGTCTACCCAGTTGCCCGGTTTGCTGCCTTTCAGGGTGATCAGCGACTCGACCAGACTATTGGCTGGGAACGCCTTGATCGAGTCACCTAGTATGACCGAGCGGTTGGCGTCCACTGAGAATTGTCCTTGCTCGGCTTGCTGCAGTCTAAGGCCGATACCATGCGCATCAGCTTTGAGAAACTTCGATGCGTCGGCCAGTACTGACGCCTCTTTGCGTTCCTTGATAGGCCACGCCGCGAGGACAGATTGCGCAAACGCTTCTTTGACCGCCTTGACCTCGTCAGGATTGTCACTGATCGCTCGATAGTCGAGGTTGGGCTGTATCATCAGCACGCGATCCCCGATGACACGAAGTTCTACAAAACGCGTTTGCCCGAGTTGGCCGCGGTCCAGCCCAAGATCGTTGGAGCCAACGCCGGCAGGCAAGGAGTTGACGTAAATGGCGTCAATACCGGCGGTGGGTACCTCAACGAAGGCCTCACCCTTGGTATCGTTATAGCAGATGTTAAGAAAGCCGTTTTCGCAGCGCAGGTTGTCGTCAGGCTGCGACTCGCTGTCGGCAGCGTCGTTGGCCGCGACCATAGTTGCAGCGAACAGGGGCAATACTCCGAGCAGTAAGCGATTCATCAGTTGTGGGTTCCTGCGACGACAATCTGGTGGGCGATAGTAGCCAAATAGTGCGTAGGCGTCGACTGCCCAAGGGCGGTAGCCCTCGGTTTCAAGTCGAGCACTGGCCTGTGCTGACTGCTCGGATAGCTCGCGGTGTTGTGCGCTCGGACGCCTCGTTGCGATGAATAATTTCTCGATAATAAATGTTTGCAAAGGCGCTTTGCCTGAATTGGAGGTGGCCAAATGCAACGCATTTCGTCTGGCCAAAGCAGTGCGCCGTATCACCAGCTGGTGTACGATACGCGGTCTTCTGTAGACCGCAAACTGCGCGGTTAGAAACGATGAGGGTAGTCTTTTGAAGAATTTTGTTAGGAATTTATTGGTGTTGTCTTTGATGACACTATCGGCGGTGGCCCTGGCCAGAACCGGCGAAGAGCCGCTGAGCGTTCAGCTCGGCCTGCTCGAAAAGTCAGCAATGAAAGTGATCGAGCTTGATCCAGTTGATGTCGATGCCCGCTTGAAAGAGTTCGCGCCGAAGCCGTTTGAGGCCAAGCCGCTTCGCTTCGCCATTGGCCAGTTGGTAAAAGTATCTCCTGATACGCATGGGACCTGGCGCGACGTACCAGGGGGCAAGCTGTGGACCTTGCGATTCCACTCTGAAGGTGCGACCGACATCAACTTTGCGTTCACCAATATAGCGTTGCCAAAGGGTGCGAAGCTATACATGTTGAGCTTCGCTGATGATCCGGTGTACTACGACGGACCTTATGGACAACAAGATGTCAAAAAGCTAGGGGAGTTCTGGACCGCACCGGTGCCTGGTGGCGACGCTGCACTTGAATTGTTCGTGCCGACCGGCAGTGAAGAAAAAGTCACTCTTGAGTTGACTCAGGTAGCGACAGGTTTTCGTGACGTTTTCAAGCGTTATGGTGGATACGGATTGGTAGCAAAGCAGGGCGCGTGTAACAACGACGTGGTTTGTCCTGAGGGTGACCCCTGGCGTGATGAGATACGTTCGGTTGCTGCTTACGCCGTTAACGGAATCGACGCGTGCACGGGTACCATGGTCATGGACGTGCCGCGCAGCTTTACCCCTTACTTTTTGACCGCATATCACTGTGGTGTGACTGCTGCGAATGCGGCGGCCGTGGTGACCTTTTGGAACTACGAGTCCATGAATTGCGGTGATCTTGGTGGCGGTTCTCGCATGGACTCTGTTTCGGGTACGATTTTCCGTTCACGCAAACAAGACGTCGATATGAATCTGCTTGAGCTTGCATCGACCCCGCCGGAGGACTACGACGTTTACTGGTCCGGTTGGGACCGCAGCGGAGACGTGCCCAATGGCGCGGTTGCCATTCACCACCCAATGGTTGACGAGAAAGCTATCAGCTTCAATGTGGACGCCTTGACCACCGTCAATAGCTGTATTAAT
Source organism: Lysobacteraceae bacterium (assembly GCA_021604725.1). Taxonomy (GTDB): domain Bacteria; phylum Pseudomonadota; class Gammaproteobacteria; order Xanthomonadales; family BQJN01; genus BQJN01. Next base: position 23,741 of record BQJN01000031.1, read on the forward strand.
GGCGGTGGGTCAAATACGCACTGGGAAGTGGACAACTGGGAAGATGGCACGACTGAGCCCGGTTCATCGGGCTCCGGTATTTGGGATCCTGATTCGCATCTCTTAGTCGGCTTTCTGTCTGGTGGCCTGGCTGCCTGCGATAATAATCTTTATGACTGCTACGGCAAGTTCTCAGTCGGCTGGGATGATGGTGGCAACCCGGCGACCAGCTTAGCCAATTGGCTGGACCCCGAAGGGACTGGTGCGATGTCCGTCTCAGGTTCGAATCCGGCACCGTTTGTGATCGAGTCAACGCCGGTATCAGTAGGCGTTTGCTCACCAGGCGATGCCGAATATGTCCTAGACCTGGTCCAGTCTGATCCGAAGTTTGATGAAATGGTCACGCTGTCGACCATGGATTTGCCTGCTGGTGCCAGCGATTCATTCAGCGCCAATATGATTGTCCCACCGGGGACCTCGACGCTGACCATTTCGGACACCGATATGGTCGCTGCCGGTCAATACCAGTTCGATGTTGTCGGTACGGCAACCAGTTTCGCGACAGAATTGACCTTGGGCTTGAACGTGGCTACAGCAATCGCCGGGCAGGTTGTGCTCGACATGCCTGCCGATGGAGCGATCAATGTTCCCGTTGCCCCTACCTTCTCGTGGAATGCGCAGGCCGCCGCGGCTACTTACTTGCTGGAAGTGGCCACTGACGCCGGTTTCTCTGACATCGTTGCGTCTGAGGTTGTATCGGCCCCCGATACGTCGGTTACGCTGACAGAAGAGCTGGACTCGAACACGATTCATTACTGGCGTGTGACAGCGTCCAACGGTTGCGGAGACTCAACCGCATCGGCAACGTTCAGCTTCACTACGCTACCCTTGCCTGGCGATTGCCCAGTTGGCATGGCTCCGGTTCGGCTGTTCAACTTCACATTCGAATCTGGCGCTGAAGGTTGGGTTTCCTCAGGTACGGCCAGCACTTGGGCTTTGTCAACGACAAATCCAGCCGGGGGCTCGCAGCACTGGCATGCAGATAACTCGGATTCGATCTCTGACCAGCGCTTGCGCTCACCGTCAATCACACTGCCAACAACGTCCAGCCCCCTCACCCTGCAGTTCATGAATGAGCAGCAGTTGGAGTCAAATGGATCGGCGGCTTGTTATGACGGCGGTTTGCTAGAGATTGCCGAGAATGGTGGCGCATTCGTGCAGGTTCCTGGCGCAGAAATGGGCACCGACCCCTACGACGGCCCGATTGATGACGGTTTCGACAACCCAATCTCGGGTTTGGATGCCTGGTGTGGAGACCCACAGCCTTATTTGAACTCAATCGTCAACATTGATGGCTACGCGGGCAGTGATGTGCAGCTTCGTTTCCGCCTGGGAACGGACTCCAGTGTCGACCGTCCGGGTTGGGACATTGATGACGTTCAAATCATGGGCTGCGGACCGGACGAATACTTCACGGATGGATTCGGCGACCCAAACTAGCGCCAATCCATCGATAGAGTTAGAGTTAAAGCCCCGGTGTAGCGCCGGGGCTTTTTTTTGAGTTTGGTCCAAAAACGGCGGGGTAAAAAATGCTTCTTAGACGCAGGCTATCGCTGGTGATTTTGGCGTTTGCAGCCCCAGTCGCTGTGGCCGGTGGGCAGGTTTGCTTCGACCCGCTGTTGTTTCGAACAGCATTCGAGGTTACGCCAAGCTGCGCTGTGGATGACCAGCCCTTGAGTGAGTTGCAATCGCTGCTTGAGCCGGATGAACCCGTTCAAGGTTGTATTCCGCCGGGCTCGAACAGTGGCCTTGATTACTGTCAGGGAACGTGTGCAGTGGGCGGCTCGGGTTGTGATGTGGAATTTTCGACCAGCGACGTCGTTATCAACGTCAGCGATGATCTGGTTTGCTTTGACGCCTTGATTGCGTTGCCAGCGGTCGACATCTCGGCTCTTGGATTTCCCGTATGTAGCATGAGGCTGGATATTGTTGGTAGCAATATGGCCGCGCTCGATGGTACCTACTCAGCCGCATACACCTGGCAATACGCATCGTCGCTAAGCGACTTTGTGGTGGATGATGTGTTGGTCGAAGGCTGTGATGCAATTGCCGATCAGCTGGACGCCATCATCGCCGGGCTTACCCCGGATTTTGAGGCGCAGGGCGCGGCGACGGCCGATGCCTTGTTGGCAACCATGGCGGGTGTCAACTTCTGCCCCGTTGATTCGCTACACCCTGATTTCATCGGCGGTCCATAGATATCTAACGGTTTTTCAGGGCGCTTGAAACTGAGCGCTTGAGCCACCATCGAAGCAGCCCGGTTAGTACTGCATACAGGCTGACGCCGGCTACGCCGCCGACCAGCCAGAACCAGCCGGCAAAGGCCTGATCGGCATTGCTTTGCTGTTCAAACGACAAGGTCCAGCCGCCGCCCTGATTTAGCCACAGACCTGCTTGTGGTTCGAATAAGGAATAGACCGCAATGCAGATCAGCCCAAGGGTGAACAGGTAGCCAAGGCCCAGACAGGCGATCAACAGAGTGTCTAGCAGGCCTCTGCCCATGCGGGCAGAAAAGGCCATCAAGATAGCTGCCGGATGACCCCTGCCGGCCTTACGGCTCAGTCGCAGCTCCTCGGCAAGCTCCGGGACAAAGTCGATAGGGTCGCCCAAGCGTTGTATTGCTTGTTGCAAACGTTGTGAGTCTGAGCTTGCGTCGGCATCCATCATCGCGTCATCGATATGGGCCCGAATCTCCTGGCGAACCTCATCACGTTCTCGGCGCGGCAGCGCAGCCAGCAACTGGTCCACTTTATCAAGGTAAGCGGCCAGGTCCTTCTCGACGTCGTTGTTGCTTGTGGTGTTCATTGGTCTTTCTCCAGCGCACGCATGGTTTGCGACCAACGCGTCCATTCGCTTTGCATCATCGATGCCAATTCTCGTCCTCTGTTTGAAATGGTGTAGTACTTGCGCGGATTGCTACTGCCTTCGGTGTCCCATTCGGTATCGACCAGTCCATCACGCTGCATTCTGCGCAGCAGTGGATACAGCGTTCCTTCGGGCAATTCGGCATCAAGCGATTGGCGAAGGTTGGTGGCGATCTCATAGCCATAGCTGCGTTTCTGACAAAGCAGCAACAAGATAAACGTCTCCAGCCAGCCTTTTCTGGCCTGGGGCTGCCAGCGTGCAAAAAGCTGTTCGACAGAATTTTCGTCATTCATGACCATCTGCATAGTATACCTAGGTAATTCTTTGTTATGCTAGGTGCATCGGTAAGCGATGTATAGTTTAATGCGAGGTTATATGATGCGACGTTCAAATTTGGGCTTGTTCTTTGGTTTATGTCTCTCGGTTCCTGTTTTGGCTACGGATATGACCGGGGCCTGGCAAGGCGACCTGATCATCCCCGAGGGGCCGACGCTGCCCATTGGCATCGAGGTATTCGACCGACCCGATGGCTCGCTTTGGGCCAGTGCCGCCAGTCCAGCGCAAGGTCAGCGCTACCTGCCAGTAGAGGTGTTTTCAGTCGAGGGAAGGCAGTTCCGTCTGGTGTTGGCCTCACCGCCAGCCACCATTGCCGGAACGATGGGTGATAGCGGCCAACAATTGGAAGCAACATTCTCCCAAGGTGGTGGGGAACTGCCTATCAACCTGCAACGAGTCGAAGCCATTGACGATATTGATCGTCCACAAACGCCACGCCAGCTGCTCGGGTATAGCGAAAAGGAGGTGTGGATTGAGAACAACAGAGACGGGATATGGCTAGCCGGCTCGCTGTCCATCCCGGACGATGTGGAGTCAGCGCCGGCTGTGTTGTTGCTGGCTGGATCGGGTGCGGCACAACGCGATGCTTACTACGCAGGCCACCGCCCAATGGCTGTTCTGGCCGACCGTCTCGCCGGCAAGGGTCTGGTGGTATTGCGCTTCGACAAACGCGGCGTCTACAAGAGCACCGGTCAGCACAACCCGGTAGCCATTGACGACACGCTGGCTGATGCGCAATCGGCATTGGCTTATCTGCGTGCCCAACCAGTGGTCGACGCCAAGAGACTTGCTGTGATTGGTCACAGCGAAGGCGCTTTGATCGCCGGTATGTTGGCCTCCTCTAATGATCTGGTATCGGCGGTTTCTTTGGCCGGTCCTGGCATGCCGATTATCGAGCTGTTGCAATTGCAGGATGCCACAGAGGCGCTGGCGGCCGGCGCTAGCGAACAGGAGGCTAGTGCGTTGTCCGAGTTGACTGGCCAAATCTATGTAGCAGCAAAGGAAGAGCGCAATATTGAGGTCAGAATGGCCCGCATCACGACGTTGCTGCAGCAGGCCACAGAACTTCAGCGCAGCGCTTTCGAGCAATACAACGGTGGTACCGGAACGTTGTCTGAAAACTGGCTAAGCCGGCCCAAATACTCAGACTTCCTGATGATTGACCCTCAACACAGTTGGGGACAAGTCACCGAGCCGGTTCTCGTTATCAATGGTTTGGCCGATAGCCAGGTGCCGGCTGAGCAGAACGTCAAGGGCATTGTCGACTCCGTGAAGGGCCCGGTCTCAGTTTGTACGCCGGAGAACGTTAACCATATGTTGCAGCCAGCAGCCAGTGCAGCGACCGCAGACTACGCTGAAATAACGCAAACCATAGCGGAACCATTGTTGAACAACGTCATCAGTTTTGTCCGGCACAACAGCGGGCTTTCTGCGCAAGGTACAGCTGATTGCTAGCGCTTCTGTTGCGCAAAATCGCCCAGTGACTCTCTCGTTGGAGCACTCGTAGTGATGCAGGCCGGGAGTGAAAATGGCTCCGCTTCTAGCGGCAAGCGGCATGATTCCGGAGCTGATTTTAGCTCCCTTTAAAAAAAAATGATCCGATTCTCTTCCGAACTACGCGCTATTTGATTGACTAGGGAAAAAACCGTCCGTTGTCAGTGCATCGGGCCAATCAATTGAGGATTGCATCGTGAGTAGGAAGAATAGGGTTGTTGCTACACTGTGGCTGCTTTCGAGTTTCATTTTTGCCGGACCAGTTAACGCTTCTGAAGCGCCGCCTCCGCCAGGTTGGGTCGCGGCCACTATGCGTGACGCTTTTCGCATGACCTACGACGTTCGTTGGGGCGCTGAAGCAACCGCGGACTACTATCGAATAAGGCGCATCTGTCCCGATCAGACAGCGTCGGATTGTGTTGCCCCCAACGATGTCGTTGAATTGGATGCGATCTCAACCGTTCTGACTGAACGTAGAAGCCTAGCAACACCGCCTGGTCCCGCTGGAACCTACCAGTACGAGGTACAGGCCTGTAGTCGAAAGGCATGCAGCGCAGCAGTTTCGTCGGGAGATTTCTATGTTGACCTGCCCACGCCCGAAGCCGTCGCGGAGGTTTCGCTGACGACGGTCGACGCGACCACCGGCGAGTATCGCCTGAATTGGGGTGATCGGTCAGAATTGTGGGTCGATGAGTATAGAGTCAAGCGGACCTGTCCCGCCGCAGCAAGCGGATGCACTACAGAGTTCGCTATCCCTGCCGGAACTTTTGCCGCTGACCAGCAACTGGTGGTAGGTGGCACATACACGTTTGAGGTTACCGCTTGCAATAGCGATGACGAGTGCAGCGCGTACGTATCGACCGGGCCGGTCACAGTAGCCGACCCAGACGTTGCGCCCAGCCCTCCGGAGGATTTTCTCGGCTCCTGGATTTCCGTTTCCCCATTGCAATATCAGCTGTCCTGGGACGCACCGAAAGACGGGCCTGCCGTCGACTTCTATCGGCTGCTGGATGGCGACACCGGGACAAAACTGGTCGACACGACAGCCCTGAACTTCTTGATCACCGTCAGCAAACCAGAGGACTACGGTGATAAGACCTACGAGCTGTATGCGATGTCTGACAGCGGACAAAGCAGCGACGCGGTCGAGCTGGACTGGACGGTTCCGACCAATACAATCAACTCTCCGCCGCCGGCAACACCGATCAGCGAATTCAACGCGTTGGTGAACCAGCACAAGGCGGAAAGTAGCAACGTAGGCGCAACGGCCGGCCAGTTTCGTGTCGATGAACAAGGCAACGCGACCTATGCCATTGATTTCATGACGGCACCTTCAGCGGGGGGCGTGGCCCCGTCGATTGGGCTCAGTTACAGCAGTGCTGGTGCCAATGGTGACGTCGGCGTCGGATGGGCGATCACAGGGTTGTCATCCATCACGCGTTGTGCCCAAACATATGAACAGGATGGAGCGGGAGCAGTTGCTGGTATCCAGGTCGACTACTCAGATCGGTTCTGCCTTGATGGCGAGCGTTTGTTGCTGGCGTCTGGCAGCAGTTACGGGGCTCACAATGCACAGTACCGATTGGAGTCGGACCCATTCACCAAGATTCAGTCGAAGGGCGCGGTCGGCAACGGTCCAAACTGGTTCAAGGTATGGCGCAAGGACGGTTCGGTTAGCGAGTATGGTCGGCAAGCCAGCTCAAAGATTCGCATCGAGGCCGGTAGTGCTCAAGTTACCGTGCTGACGTGGGCCGTGAACCAGATCAAGGACAGTGTCGGCAACAAAATGGACTTTGAGTATTGCTCCAGCAACGACTCGGCCAGCAACGCGAATTGTCCGGATCAACTCGATGAAGACAATCAAGTCGAATTCCATATTTCCTCGATTTTGTATGGCAGCACCAGTCAAAAAAACCGATTGTCATTCATTTGGAGCAACAATCGGGCCGACGCTGCGGTGGCCTACGTTGGTGGTGGCCGATTGACCAGCAGCTACTTGCTGCAAAGGGTCGACAGTTTTGGCCGCGGTTACCCGGACACCAGCGAAAAGTTGCTACGCAGCTATCACCTCGGCTACGACCCGCTCGGGGATGGCTACGGCCATCCGGTATTGCAGGAAGTCAGGGAGTGCTCGAATCTTGGCGGCACTCAGTGTTTCCCACCGTTGACCTTTGAGTGGAACAAATCCAGCAATGCGCTGTTCTCAGGGAAGGCCGATATTCCGATTGGCGGAAGCAGCAGTTCAGATCTAAACCTGTTTCCCGACAACTACATTTCTGGACAACCGGCTGACCTGGATGGCGATGGTCGGCAGGAGTTGGTGTATTTGCACAATGCCGACCACCCTAAGCTCGGCTATGTGAAGATTGGTGGTGCCCTGGGTTCACAGACGGTCCAGCCGCGCCGCCAGGCCGTTGACAATGTGTCAAATGAGCTGCTCGACAATGCGTCCGGCTGGAACGTGCTCGATTACAACCTCGATGGTCGTGATGACATTGTCTACGTGCACAAGTCAGGCAATTCTCGCTACTGGCGCGCCTATGCCGGTCAACAGTCTGCCCCCTACATTAGCTCAACTCCGGTCAACATCGGCTATATCGGCAACTGGGGCGATAGCAGCGTTGGAGTGGGCGCGGTTTCGGTCCAGGACATCAATGGAGACGGGCGACCTGATCTGCTGTATGCCGTTCGCGGCGAGTTAACAATGAGTTTGAACCAGGCTGGACTCGGACAGCCAGTGGGTTCGTCGTTTGCTGATGCCGAACCGATTGATTTTAGAGACGCCGATGGTTTTGCAATCTACTTTAGGGGTATGGTCGGGGACGAGCTAGCAATCCCAAACGCCACTATTAGTCCCACGAGGGTGTTCGACCTCGACAATGATGGCGACTCTGATTTGCTAGTCAAAGTGACGGCTAACGTTAATGCTGCCAATCCCCAAGGGATGGGTGATGATCAGCTGCTCGCCATATTGACGTCAGCTCAGCAAGCGCACAACGCTCTGCCGCAAAACCGGAATTCGAACGAAGCCTACTACTCGGGTTGGTTTATCGCCGAAGCTACCCGGGGAGATGCGAGTGCAGCAAACAGTCAGGGTTTGTCATATGAACTTGTCAGACAGCCGGTAGCGATTGGTGAAGACTGCCAGGAAGCGACCGAGCCGCAGACCTATATATGTACGGATACCGTCAACCAGGTCGGCAACATTGAAGCTGTCGACATGAATGCCGATGGCCTCGCCGACCTGGTGATCAAGTCAGTGGCCTTCCAGAATCACCAGTTAGGTATCTGGACCAATACGGGCGAAGGTTTCCCCATTAACCCGCAAAGTGACCCGTACGTCCATTTTACCAATATCCACAAGGCGAGATACTCCCACCTCGTCGACTTCGATGGCGATGGCCGAGTAGACATCCTGCATACCGATGGTTCGGATAATGAACAAACCAAGTGGCAGGTTCGGCGTAATACGGCCGCCGGGTTCGGTCATACGTCTGAGTTAACGTTTGCGCATGCGAGAAACGTCGACGGCTCAACGGCAATTCCCGCGAACAAAGACACGTCGATCTTTTTTGACGCCAATGGCGATGGCCGCCTGGATCAGTTCCTGATCAACCGAGACAACGACGGTGTCGTCAATGGCCAGACCCACTTCCGACGCGGTTACAACGAGATCAACGGCGACACCGTTGGACCGAACAATGTCATCAATCGATTCGTTGGTTCCTACGGCGACTACACCGAGATCGACTATCGGCCGTTGACTGACACAGTGGTCTACAAACGCGATTGTGTGACCACTGGCACCAACTGTGGTTCCAACGGCGCCACCTGGGGCGCAGGTTCGGCGGTTTTCGACCTGATCTCACCGATGTATGTGGTGTCGGCAGCTGTTAGTAGCGCGCCTGCTGCCTCGGTGACACACAATGGTGGCAGCAGCTTTACCGTGCAAAGCACCAATGCATCAGCGCAGAGCATGGTGTTGTACGAGTATCGCGGCGCGAAGCTGCAAGGCGGTGGCCGTGGCTTTCTCGGGTTTAGGGAAATTGTCAGCACCGATGGTCAGCTCGGCGTCGAAACCACCACCCAATACCGTCAAGACTTCCCATTTATCGGTCGCCCAATCGAGACCGAGAAGCGACTGTTGGATGGCACACTGATCGCCCGCTCGACGGGTACCTGGGCTTCGCAAACCATTTCGGGTAGCGGTGGTGCAAGTTTTGTATATCAGGACACGACCGATGACTGGAGCTACGACACCTCAGGCAATTTGCTCAGTCGCGTGTTCAGCGACTCCGACTACAACGATGGCTGGGGCAACGCCACAAATATCGTTGTCCAAACCTTTGACGGGAGTGGCAACGACCTGGTGGAACAAAAGACTACCGTCAACACCTATACAAACTCCTCATCGAAGTGGCACCTTGGCCGATTGACCAATGCGACCGTGACCACCACGTTGGACGACGGCACATCGGCGACGCGCCAAACCAGTTTTGGATATGACAGTGTCAGTGGGCTGCTAAAAACAGAAACCGTAGAGCCGGGTCACGCTAAATCAGTGACAAAGACCTATGTCTTGGATGGATTTGGTAACCGCACATCTACCACAGTCAGCAGCGAAGGCGTCAGCCGGGTCATTAGCCAGACTTACGACCCCAGCGGTCGGTATCTCTTGTCGAAGACCAATGCGCTGGGACAAATCGAGTCGGAGGTTACCGAATACGACCATTGGGGCAACCCGCTCGAAAGTGAGGACATGCGCGATGTCGTAACCACGCATGCCGTCGATTTGATGGGACGCCCCATGGGTTCATACAGCCCAACCGGCGCGTATCAGGTCCAGTACTACGATACGCAGGCATGCCCTTTTGCCAACGCGCCGGTCGCCTTTCGTATGGTGTCTGTTGCTGGTGGAGGAACTGTCGGTACCGTCTGTTATGACATTCTTGGGCGAGAGATTCTCAAATCCAGTCAGGCCTTGGGTGACAACAACACTATCGCCACGGTCATCGTTGAAACCGAGTACGACAGTCAGGGCAGGACGATTCGGGTATCTGAACCGGCCTTTACCGGTGATCCACAATATTGGACCAACTCGGCCCTGAATGAACTGGGCCATGCCGATGCGATTCAGCATCCCAATGGCAGCTACACGCAGATTCAATACCTGCCCGGCAACATCATCCGCACCATAGACCCATTGGGTCACGTACGTGACGAGACCAGGAACGGTCTTGGGCAAACCCTTGAGGTGGAAGAAACCAATGACGCGGTCAGTCCGGCGCAAACAGCAACAATCATATTCGACGAGACCATCCAGGCGTCACAACGGGTTAAGTCTGTCACCGGAGCGGACGGACATCAGGTGCGCACGACGCTGGATATCTTCGGCAACAAGATTGAGGTGGATGATCCAGACAAAGGCGTTTGGCAGTACAGCTACAACGGTTTCGGTGAGCTGACGTGCCACATTGACGCCAATGGCGACGGTTCTCGCTACGAGTACGATGCCTTGGGGAGAATGATCGAGCGCATTGACTCGCGTTCAATACCAAGTCTGCAAAATTGTCAGGGCACTGACGCGCGCAACCAGCGCTGGACGTATGGCAACACCCATGGAGTGCCAGGGTATGGATTGCTGATCATTGAGCAGGTTTGCAATGACCCGAACTGGATTGCACAGGGGTTGTCGGGATGTGCCATTCCAGGTGGGAATGGGCAGGCCTTTGAGGGCTTCAAGGTATCTCACAATTTTGACAGTCTCGGACGGATCACTGAGACGTACACAGAAATCACCAATGAGGACGGGTACAAGTGGTTTGCTCAGACCACGGCATTCGATCAGTACGGTCGTCTGTTTCAGAGCTTCGATGCCGCAGGCGATCTTAGTGGCGTCGAATACGAGTACAACTCGGTGGGCACGCTGGTCAAGATCAAGGATGCCGTGGAAGGCGGCATTCACGAAGAAGTCAGGGAAATGGATGCGCGCGGCAATCAAACGCTGGTGCGTTATGACAACAATACGTTCAGCGTTGCCCGCATCTTCGAACCGGATACGGGCTTGCTTGAAAGCTCAATCTCCAGTCAAGGTGACCACTGGTTGGAGTTCGACTTTGACGATGTTGGCAATCTCGAGCAGCGGCGCATCTATAGCGGCGGCAGCAACATTGTCGAGGACTTTGAATACGACGATTTTAACCGCTTGACCAAGGCCACACTGAACGGCCCAACCGGTGTTCGGGTCAATAACACCGAGTACGATGTCGCCGGCAATATTACCTATCGTGACTACGCCGGAAACCAGACGCTAGGTAGCTATCAGTATGGCCAGGTGACCTGTGGAATCCAGGCCGGCCCGCATGCGGCAACTTCCGTCGGCGGCGTTAGTTATTGTTACGACGAAAACGGAAACCGAACCAGTAGCAGCGCTGGAGAGTTGATTACCTACTCCGCGTTCGACAAACCGACACTGGTCGAAAAAGGCTCCAGTCGCCTGGAGTACAGCTACGGCGCCAACCGCGAACGGTTGATCAAGCGCTCGGTAACACCCGGCAAGGATGCAACGACCTACTACATCGGCAGCGTTGAGGTGGTGATTGACAAGGACGGTGACCGTGAGTACCGACGCTATGTCGGCTCATCAACGCTACTGATCAGCCGCAATGGCAATCAGGCGGGAGTTGAGCGAAACGTGCTGGTCAAAGACCATTTGGGTTCGCTTGATGTCATCATCGACGATGGCGGATTCCTCAAGGAGCAGACCAGTTTTGATGCCTGGGGCCTGCGGCGTGATGTCAGCGATCCGCTAGTATCACCGCTCCAAGGCGTTCTCGACGCGCTACACGCGGTAACAGATCGCGGGTTTGGTGGCCATGAGTCGCTGGATGAGTTTGGCTTTGTCGATATGGGTGGGCGCATGTACGACGCGGTGATTGGCCGCTTCCTGCAAGCCGACCCGTTCATTCAGTCGCCGAAGAATGCGCAAAACCTGAACCGTTACAGCTACGTGCTCAACAATCCGCTGAGCTTGACCGATCCGACCGGCTATTTCTTTGAGGAACTGAAGGAAAACTGGCGCACTGTTGCTGCCATCGTTATCTCTGTGTTCTTGCCATATGCCGCTCCAGCAGTGTTTGGATCCGGTTTGGCAGGAGCGGTGGCTACTGGTTTTGTCGCTGGCAGTGTAGGCAGTGGCAGCCTCAAGGGAGGGCTGATCGGTGCATTTAGTGCCGGTGTGTTTCATGGCATCGGTACCGCCTTCGCGGGTGCCGAGGGCCAGGGCGGGACGTTCTTCGGGACCAAGCTAAGTGGCGGCGCATTTGCCGGCAAAGTAGCGGCCCACGGCGTTGCCGGTGGTGTGATGAGTGAACTGCAGGGCGGAAAGTTCGGTCATGGCTTTGTCTCCGCCGGTTTGACCCAAGCATTCAGTGGTAAAATCGATACCATCGGCGGCGGCTCAATCGAAGCGATGCCAGCCCGGGTGATGGCCGCTGCTGTGGTCGGCGGAACGGCCTCTGCTGTGACCGGAGGCAAGTTTGCCAACGGCGCGATCACCGGGGCGTTTTCTAGGGCGTTTAATGATGAAGCGCACTGGTGGCAAAAGTTCAAACAGGGTGCCTCGCAGATTTCGCACGACTTGGTTAACGATCGAGATAAGTTGTGGGGGTTTGCAGAACAGGAGACTTGGAACGTGACCGTACGAACCGCTGCAGTAGTGGGTGGCGCTGGGCAAGTTGGTTTCGGTGTTGTAGCCTGTTCGACGGGTGTAGGTTGTGCACTTGGGGGCGTGGTTGCCGCACACGGAGTCAACAACATCTACGAGGGGTTTTCGGGGCAGAGCGGCTACTTGCGACAAGGGTATCAGGCAGTGCTGGGTGATACCGCCGGCTCGTATGCATACGCAGCAATAGATATTGGGACGAGTGCGTACGGCATAGGTAGGGGAGTTTTAAGAACGGGTCTGGATCGTCCGGCCAAGCTATGGTACTACTCCAGTACTGACTTTGTTCCTGCTTTTAGGCAAATGACGTCGATTCAGATTGGTAGAGAAGTAGCGATCTCATCTGTCACTGCGATTGATGCGTACAGACAATGATGCAAGCGTATTCACTTTTGTTGTTCTATGCGTTGGCCGCGGTTGCCATCCTTTGCCTTGATAGAAAGGATGCCTCGCTTGGGGGACGGTACTGGTTGCAGGTTCTTGCATTTTGCCTTTCCTTGATCGTAGCCATACTTCCGTTAGTTGCGTTGAAAGTGAGTTGGATCGCTTCTGGCGCGCCATCGCTAGTTTTGGCAGGTCTTGCTTTCTTTTATTTTTCTGGTCTAAAACGGCATCGCTTGTTTTCGGCAGGGCGTGATGAGCGAAGGTAGGTAAGACTGGCAACCAAATTCCGTGTTACGGTAAGTTAGCTCAGGGAACAGTTGTGATCCAAACTGACGTTCCTGATGTGAGATTTCAAAAAACATCACTACGAAGGGCGCAAAAAAAACGCGGTGCGAACCATCGCACCGCGTTTTCAATCCGGTCGAACGTTAATTCTTACCGTGTCCTGGAGGACGCTGTCGAGGCCACCGAAGACCGTCATGCGGTCAACTTTTTCGGTGACTTTTTCCAACGTTTCCAGTTCTTTTAGACGCATCAGCGTCGGGTTTTCATCCATCAATTTGGCAGTGTTCAAAAGAGAACGTGTCGCTGCGGTTTCTTCTCGTCGCTTGATCACGTTGGCCTGTGCGGCCTTCTCTGCAGACACGACCTGGTTGAGGATGTCCTTCATGTCACCCGGCAGGATGATGTCTTTGACGCCGGCGTGCTTCAAGGTCACTCCGTAGTCAGCGGCGGACGTTGCCGTCGCTTCGAACAGTGTGGTCTCAAGCGCGCCCTTGTCAGACAGCAACGCATCCAGGGTTCGCGTTCCAACCGCCGCCCGCAACGCAAATTGCAGCTGGCGGTACAGCGCGTCGACGTAGTCTTTGACTACCGTTCGGGCCATCACCGGGTCGGCGACCTGGTACAGCGCGGAAACGTTGATACGCAAACTGACTTTGTCTTTGGTCAGGATTTCCTGGCCTGAGACTTCCATCGCTTGCAGACGCAGTTCGACGTGCTCAACCTTGATGTTGCGGTTGAAACGCCAGAAGGCATAGGCACCGGGTTTTAGCTGGCGAGCCAGCTCACCGTTGACGTACAGCAAACCAACGCTGTCACCGCTCACTTCAGTGGCCAGCACAAACTGCCGCGCGGCGGTAGCCAACGCCGGCAGTCGGGCTTGCGCCAGAAGTGAGGCCACAGGTTCAGTGATCTGCGGGTCGTCTTCGATGTTTACCCGTTCGACTCGAATGTCGCTGGCATCCTTCCAGTACAACACCTCGGAGCCGGGCGGAATGACACCGCTCAGGCGTCCCTTGGTGTATTCGAGACCGACTTCAAAGTCGCCGACTTCAACCACTTCAAAGCTCGCTTCAATCAGTTCGGCGTTGTCACGTCGAAACGCGTCCAGCGCCGGGTGAGTAAAGCGAGGGTTGCTGATATCGACCACTTGCAATGAGCGGCCAGAGAACGGGGTGAACATCCAGTAAACCCCTGGGCCCAAGATGTCGTTCAACTGCCGATTACGCATATCCAGTGCGCGTTCGGTCTGGCCAACGACGAAACGTTTAATTCCAAACATGGATTGTCCTCCGAAAGACAGCAGACACAGTCTGCGATGGTGAGAAAAAAGGGAAATGCGGCCTGACGATCGTCACAACGGGTCATCGGTAAACGCAGAACGTCTGTATGCTCAGAACGATCCTGCTCGGCGGACCGGTAGCGATTGCCTCATCGGGTCTGTCATCCGAACTTTGCGACCAGGGCCGCAATGCAAATATCAGACTGTTTGAAGCTAATTGATATCGGTTGGCCAAGCAGTCGGCCGACAACGCGGGTTGAGATATCGTTGGCGTATCAATAGCGGTCACCAAAGTGATTGAAACCGACACACCACGACCGCAGATCCCGGGTGGGATGGGACCTCCATCAAGGGTGGAGTTGAACCACAGGCTTTCGCCTTTACCGATGAATGGCTTGTGTGGCCATTGGAAGGTAGGATTCGAACCTACGCCTAATCGAGCCTAAATCGATTGCTCTATCCACTGAGCTACATCCCGTGGTGGGTTTTTCATCAAATGCAATTTCGACATACGCAAACCCCATGCACGACGTGCAGGGCAGCGCACCAGGCAGGCTGAATCCTGCGCCGCTGAAACTGATTCGAAAGGAAGACCCTGAATGCATTCTGTAACTATCAGACTGCATTCAGTGGCTGCCGTTATTGATATCTGGGCACCACTTGGGTGCCCTTACGCTACGTATCTGTTTTTCGGCTTTCGCATGCGCGAACGCAGGAAACTCATTTGATCGCCGATAATCCGGCGGTTGCTGAGGATCAGGTATTCCGCTGGTTGAGGCACGTAAGGAACGGCCAACAAGGGCATGCGTGCTTCCTCTGGCGTGCGGTCTGCCTTGCGTTGGTTGCATGCTCGGCACGCCGTGGCCAGGTTTTCCCAGGTGTCCTTGCCGCCGCGAGAGCGCGGAACGACGTGATCCCTGGTCAACTGGCCGGCGGCAAAGCTCTGCCCGCAGTACAGGCACAGGAACTGGTCGCGTGCAAACAACAAACTGTTGCTGAGCGGTGGAACCTGGCGCACGCTGGCGCTATGAACCGGACCGTGGACCGAGATGATGGCACTGACATCGATTACGGTACGCATGCCATCGACGGCTCGTCGTCCGCCATGAAAACGCTGCGCAACGTCGCCCAATTCCCAGGCGATCGTCTGCATGGCGTAGTGCCGCACCGCGTCCTGAGGCGAAATCCACCTCAGCGGAGTGCCAGCGATATCGCATCTAAGAATGTAAGTCATGTCGCTCTCCTATCTGTTGTTTGTAGTAATCCTTGTGGCATGAGGTTGAGACTCGCCTCCAGGGTATTCCCCAATCCACAGCAGCCCTTTAGCCTGCCACTCGGCTCCTTCCGGTGACTGACGTGTCCACGAGGCAGGATCAGGCATTGATGCGACTGCCGCGTATGCTGCATGGCTACACATTGAAGTCGGCAAAGTGGTGAGAAACCGACTTCGACCCGTGCTTCGGCTTTGAAGGCCAGGCCAATTGCTTGACGCCTTCCAAACTGCCTTGGGTCTTGCTGCATCGACGACCAGCCATTTGTCCTAATCGATTCAGCGCGCCTGCCCGCAATGTGATCGGCGTTTGTTACGCTACGACCACTGCCATCTTTCCATTTG
The DNA here is from genome assembly GCA_021604725.1 of Lysobacteraceae bacterium. Classification (GTDB taxonomy): domain Bacteria; phylum Pseudomonadota; class Gammaproteobacteria; order Xanthomonadales; family BQJN01; genus BQJN01. The sequence continues at coordinate 39,761 of BQJN01000031.1, forward strand.
ATGACGGTCCTGGGTCATTGAGAGCTCGGCAGGGAGCTCATCGCGCCAGGTCGCGATTTTCAAACTCTCAGTTGTCAAACAACAAGGCCAAAAAAAACCCCGGCCTGCAAAACAGACCGGGGTTTTAAACCTTTGGAGGGCATTTCGCCCGCCGACCGGAAAGTTCGCTTAAGGGTGGCGAACTTCCCGAACTGATTTTCGAGCAGACGCCTAGTTCATATCCTTCTCTTGGTGCAGCCGCACAAACACCGACTTGCCGCACAAGCGGTCGAGTCGCTGTCCTATTGGACTGGTTGAATAAATGCGTCTGTTCACAAGATGTCCTAAATGTTGTGCCCGCTGAGCACGGTGCTCTGGGCTGGTGAGGGGGCATTCTACGGATTTGTTAAGGCGTGTCAACGAAAAATTAACATTCGTCAACAAATTATTCCATTGCGTCAATAAATTGTTTCAGGGCGCGTTTGAATTTTGGCGGTAAACGACGAATTTGCGCTAATAGATCGAGGTCCAGTGCCAGGTCGTCTTGAGACTTGGCCTGGGATAACTCAAGCAGCAGCTGATCCAGTGCATCATTGCTGATTTGCAGCCCGGTGCCGCAGTACAGCCAACCGGGACTGAAGCCGGTGACTTTGCCAATGGCGATCAATAGCTGGGGTTTTGGAATGGTCTGAGGTCGGTTTTCGTAATTCCACAGTCGCGCCCGCGACACTTCCACGCCACTATTAGCCAAGCGGTGGCGCAACTCCGCTTGCGACAAGTCGGCTTGCTCGCGGGCGTAGCGCAGTCGCTCACCTATGGTGTCCAGTTCAGCTTGTTCTTTCATCCTCTAGCAGTGTCGAGCAGTGCGTGGGTCAGGTCAAGCGATCGGCTTTTCGCTACAGTTCGTCTACGATTAGGCATCCGTGGGCCGGTCGAGCTGGTCCAGAAACGCAAACTGTGGACACGCTCTAGCTAGGTATTATCGGAAAGTGCTTTGTAGGCTTTGAGCGCGACCTGTCGACTGGCCTTGAGGTCGACCATGGGGTCCGGACGGCCAGATTGCAGCCAACGCCGGCGATAGCTGGCTTGTGGGTCGAACTTCTCCGCTTGCGTTGCCGGATTGAAGATACGGAAAAACGGTGCGGCATCGGCGCCGCAACCCGCCGCCCACTGCCAGCCTAGCGTGTTATTGGCAAGGTCCGCGTCAATCAGCGTGTCCCAGAACCATTGCGCGCCAAGGCGCCAATGGAAGCCGAGATTTTTGGTCAAAAAACTGGCGACAATCATGCGCACTCGATTGTGCATCCAGCCGGTGTGCCATAGTTCCTGCATTCCTGCATCCACCAGCTCAATGCCAGTCTCGCCCTTGGTCCATGCAATGAAGTCGGGGTGGTTGGCGTCGTCTTTCCACGGGTAGCGGTCAAACTTGTCGTTGTAGTTGTCGCTGGGCGTTTTTGGAAAATGCCACAGCAGATGATGGGCAAACTCGCGCCAGATCAGTTCTGATTTGTAACGGGACAGTGATTTTGAACTGGGGTGCTGGCTGCATTCATGCCAGATCCGTCGCACGCTGATTTGGCCGAAATGCAGGTAGGGAGACAGCCTGGATGTGCCGTGTCGATCGGGCCGATCGCGGTCTGTATCGTAGTCGTTCAGTGCGCCGTCGCAGAATGCTTCCAACATGTCGTGCGCGGCCGTTTCACTCAAGGTCCAGTGCTGATCAATGCTTCGATACCATGGGACCCTTGGCATCAGATCAAGCTGTTCGAGGGTCAATGAGCTTACGCTGCTCAAGCCGTCCAATCGTTTCGGGGCGGGCAAGGGGTCAGCAGGTGCTGGCAATTTCTCTACCGTTTTTCGAAACGGCGTGTATACACGATACGGCGTGCCCTGGCCGGTTTCAATCGACCACGGCTCAAACAGCAGGCTGGCCTTGCAGGACTTGGCCTTGATCGACTGATCCTTGAGCCAGGTCTTGATCACTTTGTCGCGCTCGACCAGGGCAGGATCGTACAAGCGGTTCCAAACCACGGCCGATACGTCGTGGGCCTTGATCAAAGACTCTAGCGAAGCTCGCGTCGATCCCTGCTTTACTACCAGCGGTGCTCCGAGCCTGGCAAGATCAATCGAAAGGTGCTCAAGCCCTTGGTGCAGGGCCCAGCGACTGGCCGCGCCGGGTGCCCAGTCGCCATGTTCATCGGGCGCATGGATATAGATGGGAATGATGGGCTGGTCGCGTCTCACCGCCCAGTCCAGCGCCGGATTGTCATCCACACGCAGATCTCGACGGATCCAATATATTGTTGCACTCACGCTCTAATTCCCAGCCTCACCCATAACCGTGGTCGGCAGGCTAACGGCCGACACGTCAACAGGACGTGAACGGCCGCATGGCGTAGTGTTCAGCCCAGGCTTCCCAGCCAATCGTCGTCCGACCCTTCATTGACACCCTCAAACAGCGGCGTCGATAGATAGCGTTCGCCAGTATCCGGCAGCATCACCAGAAACACAGAGCCCTGTTCGGCCGACTCCGCAACCTTCAGCGCCGCAGCCAAGGTACCGCCAGCCGAGATGCCGGTAAAGATGCCTTCTTTCTGCGCCAGTGCTCGGGACGTGGCAATCGCTTCTTCGTCGGTGACGGGTACGAGTTGGTCGAAAATATTCTGATTCAGGACTTCAGGCAGGAAATCTGGCGTCCAGCCTTGAATCTTGTGCGGTGCCCAGGGCTTGCCATCCAGCAATGAGGCGCCGGCAGGTTCGGTGGCAACGATCTGCACCTCAGGTCGTGCCGCCTTGATCACTTCACCTGCACCGGTCATGGTGCCGCCGGTGCCATAGCCGGTGACCCAATAGTGCAGTGCACGATCTGCAAAATCACTCAGGATCTCTGGCCCGGTAGTGTTGCGATGAAATCGCGGGTTGGCCTTGTTTCTGAACTGATCGGCAAGAAACCAGCCGTGTTTGGCAGCCAGTTCTTCGGTCTTCTTGACCATGCCGGTGGCTCGATCAGCGGCAGGGGTCAGAATCACCTTTGCACCCAGCGCCCGCATCAGCTTGCGGCGCTCTATCGAAAAGGACTCTGCCATCACCGAGACGAAAGGATAGCCGCGAGCGGCGCAAACCATCGCCAGCGCGATGCCGGTGTTGCCTGAGGTTGCTTCAATGACAGTATCGCCGGGCTTCAGCACGCCCCGCTCTTCGGCGTCCAATATGATGGCGTAGGCGAGTCGGTCCTTGACCGACCCCATTGGGTTGAATGACTCAATCTTGACGTAGATCTCGACGTGCTCAGGCCCGGTGCGGTGCAATTTCACCACCGGGGTTTTGCCAATCGTGTGCAAGATGTTGTTGTAGATCATTTCGCGTGAGCTCCTGTTGTACTTGGCTTTATCGACGGTTCGGCATGAACCAGCGTTTGATGTTCGGAATGAGCTGAGGTGTTGTTTGCTGATAAACATCATACGCCGGCCCCAACTCATCAGCCAGACTGCGTTCTTCGTGCTGGATGCCGACCAGGACATAGGCCGTGCAACCGATAGCAAAGGTGATGGTGCCCAGGGTCATGGTCGGTACGCACCACATGCCGATGAGCATACCCAGCATCAAGGGGTGGCGACACAGGCGATAGACCCAGTTCAGTACGAAGGGGGCCGGCTCATAGGCCCGCGCGGTGGCTCTTTTCCAGACCTGTCGCAATCCAAACAGATCGAAATGATCGATGGCAAAGGTGGCCGCGAACATCAGTGACCAACCCAGCACTGAACCTGAGAAGATGAGTGCGCGCAGCAACGGTGTTTCGACGTGCCACATGGTCAAGGGCAGTGGCTGCCATGCCATCAACGTCAGCCCCAATGTGATAGCTGCAACGAAAACATAGATGCTGCGCATCAGCCAGGCCGGCACCCAGTGTTGCAGCCAGCGCTTCACCTTTGGATCGGCCATGGCGCTGTGCAGATAGCCCCACAAACCGAGGAGAAACAGGTTCAGACTGATGGCGCCTGCGATGTTTTCAATCGAGACCAGGATGCCGGGATGCTGGGTAATGCCTAGACAGAGTGTGATCATCCAGCCCAGCACGGCTGAGCCAAGCATATAGGCCAGGATGGCAAAAGGGACACCAGTGGCTTTGATCAGCCAGGTGCTCGAAGGGTTGGTGGTCAGTGTGTTTGTGTTCATGATTTTCTCCGCAATGTTTCGTGTTGTCAGATAGAACGCGCAGCGCGAAAAAACCCGCCAAATGATGAGCTGTATGATTTTCAGTACACTTCTGCTAATCAACGACGGTGGGCGGAGCGACCATGGATTTCAGAACGGGTGGCGGTTTGCAGGGGTTTGATGTGGCGCGGGACTTGAGCACTGAGCTACCGCCGGGCACCGAGGTTGGCCCCTATGTCATCGACCAGACCATCGGGCAAGGCGGAATGGGTGTGGTCTACCGCGCGCACCGAAGCGATGGCAGTTTCGATCAAACCGTGGCTTTGAAGCTGGTACGTTCAGATGCCGATCTGGATGCGACCACCCAGCGATTCCTCAAAGAACGTCAA
>BQJN01000032.1 GCA_021604725.1 Lysobacteraceae bacterium
GAGGTGGCTGAAAAACTGCGCCAGGCAGTGCACAGTTACCGGTATGTCTGGAAGGACAAGGTCTTCGAAGTCGGGGCCAGTATTGGCCTGGTGCCTATCAACGCTGATAGCGGCACCATATCTGACGTTCTAAGTGGTGCAGACGCCGCGTGCTATGTTGCCAAGGATCGAGGTCGCAACCGAATTCATGTTTTTCACCCGGCCGACGAGGATGTTGCCGAGCGCAAGGGCGAAATGCAGTGGATCAACGTCATTCAGCGTGCCTGGGACGACAATGCGTTTGAGCTGCACATGCAGCCCATCCTGGCTTTGGATGATGGCAGCACCATTGCGACATCGGCAGAGTTCTTGTTGCGATTGCGCAAGGCTGATGGCGAGCTGGTCAGGCCAACCGTATTCTTGCCGGCCGCCGAGCGCTACCACATGATGCCGCAGATGGATCGCTGGGTACTGAAACGTGCCTTGGCCATCATATCGGCACGACCGGCCAGCCTGAAACAGCTGGAACTGTTCTGCATTAACCTGTCAGGACAGAGCCTCAGTGACGAGACTTTCCTGGATTTCGTTATCGAACAGCTCGATCGCAGCGAGGTGCCACCGCATCTATTGTGTTTCGAGATTACCGAGACCGCAGTAGTTGCCAACCTGGCTCGAGCAATGCGTTTCATCTCCATTTTGCGCGGCATGGGCTGCAAGTTCTCGCTGGATGATTTCGGTAGCGGGTTGAGCTCCTTCCGTTACCTAAAAGACCTGCCTGCCGATTTCCTGAAAATCGATGGCAGCTTCATTCGCCGCATCGCCGAAGACCCTCTCGATCACGAAATGGTTAGCGTCATCAATCAGATTGGTCGCATGATGAAGATCAAGACCATTGCTGAATATGTCGAGAACGAACAGGCGCTGGATGCGGTGCGCAAGTTGGGCGTGAACTATGCTCAGGGCAATTTCATTGGCAAGCCGGTGCCGATTTGACGGCACGGTGCAACTGACTTCTAGTCTCGACTGTCGATGTCGCGAGCAATCGCTGGCAGGTCGTGGCGTGCCGACACCTCGCGAAGAAATTGCCCATCGAAGCCGTGAGTACGGTCGACCAGATAGAGCGGTCGCCGTTTCACCTCAGAAAATACTCGGCCAATATACTCGCCCAAAATCCCGATACTGATCAGCTGTATGCCGCTGAAAAACAGAACGACCACGAAGGTTGATGCATAGCCCGGAACATCAACTCCAAACACCAGGGTCGAGACCACCTTAAGTGCGGCAAAACCAAGGCCAAGCGCAGCCAGAAGAAAGCCCACGTAGCTCCAGATGCGTAGCGGCAAGCTGGAAAATGAGGTGATACCGTCCAATGCAAAGTTCCACAGTTTCCACAAGGAGAAACTGGTCTTGCCAGCGGGCCGCCCAGGGCGGTCATACTCAACGGTAGCGTAATTGAACCCGACAGTCGCGAACAATCCTTTCATGAATCTGGCCCGCTCGCCATAGTGCTCGATTGCAGTAATCACTCGCCGTGACATCAAACGAAAATCGCCGGCTTGTGGCAGCATCTTGGTGTCGGTGATTTTTTGAGCGACCCAGTAAAACAGTGTTGCGGTTGTTCTTTTTAAGAAGCCGTCTTCGTTTCGCGTGCGCCGAACGGGAATGACAATGTCCAGTTGTTCATCGTCCAGCCAACGCTGGTACAGCTCCTCGATCAATTCCGGAGGGTCCTGTAAGTCGCCATCCATGCTGATCACTACGTCGGCCTCGGTGTGGTGCAAGCCGGCGGTGAGCGCGGATTCCTTGCCGAAATTTCGTGACAAGGAAAGAATGCGTACCGTGAAACGGGCCGATGCTGCAGCCTCCAGCAGCTTTTCGAGCGTGCTGTCGGTACTGCCATCGTTGACGCAAATAACCGTCACCTCGGCTGCCAAGCTGTCGACCAGTTGTTCAAGTCGAGTGAACAACTCCGATACGACGGCCTGCTCGTTGTAGAAAGGGATGACGATGTCCATCGACGGTTTCTTATTCATGGCGGTGACGAACAGTAAATAACTGGATCAACTCCGGACGTGGAGCGCTAATGCTAACAGTAATTGAGCAATCGTCTAGAGTGCATCGGTGGACTGAAATTCGACGCTGTTGAACAAGTGTTGCGACCTGATCACCGCTGACAGTCCAGCTGGTTGTTGGCAGAAAGTGATGTCTAGGGTTGGCAATCAATAGGGTCTGGTCTGCTGGCAAATGAATATCAATATCAGTTGTTATTCCGGGGCGAGCGTCGACGTACGGTGGGTAGGTCGCGGGGTCGTGCAGAACAACATCGACATCAAAGCTGCCGAAACGCTGCAATGGCTCAAAAAGTGTGAGGTGTCCGAGAGTCGACTGACCAAGCAGATGCAGCGACTCGGCCCACGCAGTTGGGAAGCCGGCAACGACTGTGTTTGACCGGCCGCTGAGGCGGGGCGTGTAGGCGCTAGATCCGCAGGCTATGCGTCGTTCCAGGCCGCCGCTTATATCTATCGCAGCGCCCAATGCACCGAGCAGGACGGGCGGATCAGCTTGCGCACACTGCCACTGAGCAAACCGGCGATAGTCGATAGTGGACAAATACCAGCTTGGCTCATTGGCGTGGCCCGAGTTGGCGGTAATATCGGATACCAGCGAGGGTACTTGAACCGAGCCTTGGTGGGCGATTCGAAACAAAGCGCTGGTTGTCGCGCTCTGCCCTGCAAGGCCCAGCACCAGCGCCAAGGCAGGCACCCAGCGCAACGTTTGGTGACTGCACGCAGAGGCCATGAACGCCAAAAGCAGAGCTGACGTGCCGATCCAGGCAAAAACGCCATAAAACGACATCGGATGCTTTAGTACTGTGGCGACGACCAGCACGGCAAGCCATGCCGTAACCAACAGTGTGAAACAGCGAGTATCGCTTGCAAAGCGGGCCGGCGCACCGAGCACTGCCGTGGTCACAATCAAAGCCAGGCCCAGGATAAATACTCCTGAAACCAGCGAGGCTAGCCACAACGGTCCGATCGACCACAGGAAGTCAATGATCTGTGCACCGCCAAACCAGCTGCCAGCACTCATCACCTCGGGCACCAACAGCAATCGTCCTGCCATTTCGGATGTCTGTGAAAAGGTTGTCATATCAATGGCTTGCAAGCTATCGCCAACGAATGTTCGAGGTAGCCATGGCAACAGGAAAGCGAACGCTGCGGCTAAACCGTGGCGAACGAACATCGGCCAGTCTCGACGGCCGACCAGGCAAGTGATGCCAATCAATACAACCAGACCAGCGCTCGATGGGTGTGCATGAAAGGCCAATCCGGCGCTCAGACCAACGGCTAGCGCAGTCCGCAGACGAGGTCGGTCCAGCCAGATCTTCAGTAACCAACAGGTGGCCAGGGTGAGTGTGATTACAAGGTCAGTATGGCTAAGAAATAGTTGGTTCAAATGCGACCAGTTCGGCCATGCCAACAGCGCCGCCGCCAACAAACCACAGCTTCGTCCGCCCCAGGCTCGGCCACAAAGATAGGCCATTGGGTACATCAGCGAGCTGCAAACAACATTGAACAAAACAACGCCCAGCCAATCGGCATGGAGCGACAAGGGCAGGGCGAGCCAATAGAACCAGGCCGGCCCCAGGGCGTGCCCAACTCCACTCATCCAGGGTCCCTTGAGAACCCACTGGCCATCGTTTGCGATACTAAGCGCGAAGTTGAGGTCGCGAACGCCGTCACTAATCATCCCCGAGTAGGGTGCGCCATAGCAGGCAATTAGCATCAATGAGACGACATAAGCCCAGTCAAAAGTACGGCTGGTCAGTGCTTTGTTGGTGACAGTAGTGATCGTTGCTAGCCCAGCATGTCTGTGGCGTGCTTCTGCCGCTATAGCCTTGGTCGTAGTGTGGTGAGGTTGCAAGGGCGTGTGCGCGCATCCAACTGTGCCGACAGCAATTGCTCCCAGGCCGTGGTACAGGCGCCGGTCGAGCCGGGCAAACAAAAGACAAACGTCGCGTTGGCAATGCCACCAAAGGCACGTGATTGCATGGTCGACGTTCCAATCTCATCCCATGACAATTGGCGAAACATCTCGCCGAAGCCGGGCATTTCCTTGTCCAACAGAGGCAACAGTGCTTCTGGGGTGCAGTCGCTATTGGTGAAGCCGGTTCCGCCAGTGCAGATGATGGCGTCAATCTCGGGGTCGGCAATCCAGGCAGAGACGACGGCTCGCAACAGATATTTGTTGTCAGCAACCAGTTTGCGGGCGGCCGTATGGTGGCCTTCTGCTTCCAGGGCCTGTTGCAAATAGGTTCCAGAGGTGTCGTTTTGCATGGTCCGCGAATCAGACACGGTCAGGACCGCAATTGACAAAGGTACGAAGGTGTCAGAACCGTGACTACTCATTTCACTGTCCCTCGGCCAATGCGGCCAGCATGTCTGCCTGGTGTTGTTGAATCAGCGGTTGGATAATGGCATCTACCTCGCCCTGCATCACTTCATCAAGTTTGTATAGCGTCAGGTTGATGCGGTGATCGGTGACGCGCCCTTGCGGGTAATTGTAGGTTCGGATTCGCTGTGAGCGATCGCCAGAGCCGACCTGACTGCGCCGATCCTCCGATTGTTGTGCCGCTTGTTTTTCGCGTTCGACGTCAACCAACCGCGCCTTCAGCAACGATAGAGCTTTGGCTTTGTTCTTGTGCTGTGAGCGCTCGTCCTGGCATTCAACCACGATGCCGGTGGCAAGGTGAGTGATTCGAATGGCAGAGTCAGTCGTGTTGACGTGCTGTCCTCCCGCACCAGAGGATCTAAAGGTGTCGATACGAAGGTCGCTGCTATCGAACTCAACCTCATCAATCTCATCCAGTTCAGGCAGCACCGCAACGGTGCACGCCGAGGTGTGGATTCGTCCTTGAGATTCAGTTTCCGGAACGCGCTGAACGCGATGCACACCGGATTCGAACTTCAGCTGCGAATAGGCCCCGTCGCCGCAGACACGCGCAATCACTTCCTTGAAGCCACCATGTTCGCCCTCGTGTTGGCTCAGTATTTCGATCTGCCAGCGGCGCGACTCGGCGTATCGCGAATACATTCTAAACAGGTCGCCAGCGAAAATGGCCGCTTCGTCACCGCCAGTGCCAGCGCGAACTTCGATGAATATATTGTTGTCATCGTTCGGGTCTCGCGGTAGCAGCAAGACCTGCAAATCCCGTTCCAGTTGCTCTAGCCGCTTCTCACCCGAGGTGATCTCCTCTTCGGCCATCGCCCGCAACTCGGCATCGGATTCATCGAGCATTTCACGGGCGTCTTTCAGTTGTTGATCGACCTGTTCGAACTCGGACAGCGCGTTCACCACCGGCTGCAATTGGGCGTACTCGCGCGATAGATCTCGAAATCGGTTTTTGTCGTTGATCACACCGGGATCTGACAAGAGCAGCCCCACCTCTTCATGGCGGCCGGCCAACTGCTCAAGTTTGGTGCGGATGCTTGGGTTCATTCTTTGTCCACTGTTGAGTCGGCGTCCAGTTTGATCAGCGTATCGGCCTGTTGCAACAAGGCATCACTGCGATGCTGCGCCATCGACTTGAGCAACTGGGTTGGGACGTGCAGCAAGGCGCGGCTCAGCTTGTGGCTCAATTCTTTGACGACTTGTTCTGGGTCGTGGCCCGATTCAATACGTTTAAGAGCCGATTCCAGCTGTCGATTCGATTCGCGTTGTGCATTGTGACGAAAGCGTTTCACAATGTCACTGGCCCGTTGCGCTTCGATCCATTCGAGGTGCTGGCGGGTTCGAAGTTCGACAATCTGTTCAGCCTGTTCTGCCGCAGCGCGACGCGCAATCAACCCTGACTCGATGACCTGACTGAGATCATCGATGGTGTACAGGTAAGCCTGGTCAATATCTGCCACTGATGGTTCTACATCTCTGGGAACGGCAAGGTCGACCAGGAACATCGGTTCGCGTTTGCGCTGCCGCATCGCATGTTCGACCTGGCTTGCAGAAAGGATGGCATGGTCGGCTGCTGTTGATGAGATGACGATGTCTGCCTGATGCAAATGTTGCGAAATGTCGTTCAGCGCCGCAGCCAATCCATGGTGTTCTGTGGCCAGGGCCTGGGCGCGCTCGACCGTGCGGTTGACAAAAATTAGATTGCTTACGCCCCGTTGCCGGAAATGGCGGGCCGCCAGGCTGATCATTTCTCCAGACCCTACCAGCAGCGCGGTGCGGTGCTCGAAGTCGCCAAAAATTTGTTCTGCCAGCTTTACGGCAGCGAATGCGACCGACAGGGCGCCGGCACCAATATCGGTTTCGGTGCGAACTTTTTTCGCTGTGGCGAACGTATGCTGAAATAAACGGTCAAGATGTAAGCCGATGGTGTTATTGGCTCGCGCCATCTGCCACGCCTGTTTCATTTGGCCAAGGATTTGCGGCTCGCCGAGAATCTGCGAATCAAGGCCAATGGCGACGCGTAGCAGATGGCGAACTGCATCTGCGCTACGATGGCAATACAGGTATGACTCCAGATGCCCGGCGGGCAGCTTGTGATAAGACTGCAACCAGTTGGATGCATTGCCTTGCACAGAGTCGTCGCCGACCAGATATAACTCTGTACGGTTGCACGTTGACACGATGGCGACTTCATCGGCTGCGGTGGCATCGCGCAGAGCCAAAAGCGCCGTAGGTGCCTGGTCTTTCGACAGGGCGACCTGCTCTCGAATGTCGAGAGGGGCTGTTTGGTGGTTTAGTCCTAGCGCAATGAGGGTCATCTTGATAAGTTGCGTGGCGTTGCCCGTAAGGGCAGCATGATGCTGTTGGCCATCTAGTTTGCGGTCGCATCCCGCTGGATTCAACAATTAGCTTCGATTCAAAAGGTTATTCACACGTGAAATTGATTTTCGGTGACTTGGGAAAAACACTGACCATGTTGGTTTTGGTGGCATTTGTGTCGGCCTGTGCGACTGGGTCGAAAACCAGCGATGGCACCGCCGAACACAGCGATCCGGAAGAAATTGCCCGGGTGATGGCAGCGGAGCTGGCAGGCCAGGAGGGCCGCACCCTGGAGTCGGCTACGCTTTACGTTGAAGCGGCAGAGCTGAGCCAAGACCCACAAGTGGCGGCACGAGCAACAGAAGTTGCTATATACGCAAGAGACAAGGGTTTGTCTGAGCGCGCGGTAAATCGTTGGTTGCAATTGCGCCCGGATGACCTTGAAGCCTGGAAGTTGGCAGCGGGCCTGGCCATTGATCGGGGTGATGCGGTAAGTGCTCTTGAGGCCATTGACGTGTTGTTCGAGCGCCGACCTGATGACGACCAGGTGTGGCGGCTAACGGCGCAAATGCTGGCCGGTGGTGCACGCCCAGATGTTGCCATCGACGTCATCAACGGTCTCAACAACCGCTGGCCACTGGCCGACGATGAGACCCGGCTGCGACTGTCTTACCTGGCAGCTCGAGAGAACGATCTGGACCTCGCCCTGGCTGTGATCAACAGCGGTGGTGTGGCTAGCACCATGCACAATGATTCGCTGGAGTGGCGGGCACAATTGCACATGTCGCGCGGTGACCTGCAGGCGGCAGCGGATGATTTTAGATTACTGCTGGACAACGATGCCGGCGAAAATCCGGAGCTACGGCTGTCCTATGCTGCAGTGTTGTATCAGCTGGGCCAGACCGATGCGGCGCGAGAACAGTTGCAACAACTTCCCGACACTGCTCCGGTTCTCTATAGTCGCGGTTTGTATGCACTGGAAGCGGATGACCAGGCCGTTGCCGAACAGGCATTGGCTGATTTGCTTGGTGGCGAGGACGAAGATCCTGATCAGCGCCACTTCTATTCCGGTCAATTGGCTGAGATGCTGGAAAAACTGGACATCGCGCAGGAACAATATCGCCAGGTTCGAAGTGGCAACCAGTACATTCCGGCTCGGCTTCGCCTCGCCGTGTTGGCTGATCGTGCCGGAGACCTTGACCAGGCCCTGGCAATATTGCGTCAGTTGCAAAACGGCAATGAGGAGGATGCGGTGCGAGCATTCGTGCTCGAAGCCGAGGTGCTAAACAGAAATCAGCGCCTGGAAGATGGGCTCGCGGTCTACAATCGCGGTTTACGCTTCCTGCCAAACCAGATTGACTTGCTGTATGCACGCGCGCTGCAGTATGAACGTCTGGACCAAATCGACAAAACGGAGCGCGACTTGCGCAAGATCATTCAGCAGCAGCCAGATAATGCCAATGCAATCAATGCCTTGGGATATACGCTCGCTGATCGAACAGACCGCTATCAGGAAGCGCTTGAACTGATCGAGCGGGCTTTGGAGTTGAGCCCGAACAATGCCGCCATCGTTGATTCCATGGGTTGGATCAAGTTTCGTCTGGGCGACTTGGAAGCAGCGGAACAGTGGCTGCGAAAAGCATTGGAACTGCAGTACGACAGCGAGGTGGCGGCACATCTGGGTGAAGTGCTCTGGGTTTCTGGTGATCGCCCAGGTGCCAGAAAAGTGTGGGACGATGCCTTGTCACGCGATCCTCAGGCGGAGGCTGTGATGGATACGGTGCGGCGCCTGGTTGGTGATGAATAGCGACAGGTGTTGCGTTAAGCAGCTGGCGTTTGCCGGTCTGCTGTCGTCTGTTTTTCTGCTCAACGCTTGCGCCTCACGGCTAGCGCCGGTCGATGCGTCGACTGAGTTGGAGCGGTTTACTGCGCGGGCAGCCATTCGCTATGGCGATGACGGAGGCAGCGGTAAACTTCATGCAACGCGCCTTTCCAACGGCTTTCGTTATGAGTTTTATGGTGCTTTGGGGCAGGGCCACTGGCGATTGACACAAACCAATAGCGGTGCCGAGTTCGCGGCCGCAGATGGCACCATTGAGCGAGCTCAAAGCGCCGAGCAATTGATGTTGCGACGGCTGGGCTGGCAGGTGCCGATTGAGGCACTGTGGTCGTGGTCCAGCGGACAGGCGCTGCCGAATGACGCTGCTTTTGATGCCACCTTCGATGACGATGGACGTCTGCAGCGCTTGCAACAATTGGGGTTTGCTGTTGAGTTCAAGGAGTGGTCGCAGGACGCATTGGGTCGGTGGCGGCCGTCGCGCGTCACCATTACTCGCGACAAGTTACGTATTCGTATGAAGATCGCGTCGTGGACCGGTTGACTGAGTACCGTCGGGTTCCGGCACCGGCCAAAGTGAACCGTTTCCTGCACGTTCTGGGGCGCCGCCCAGACGGCTATCATGATTTGCAGACCGCGTTTCAATTCACCCAGCCTAGTGACTTTATCGATCTAAGGATGCGTGATGATGGCTCGATTCGCCGAACGTCGTCACTGCCGGGTGTTCCGCCGGAGCGGGATCTGGTAGTCCGAGCCGCCAGCTTGTTGCAGCAATACAGCAATGTAGCCGTCGGTTGTGATATTCATGTAGACAAGGCCATTCCGACTGGGGCTGGCCTCGGTGGGGGCTCGTCAGATGCCGCATCCGTGTTGGTTGCGCTCAATCGTTTATGGCACTGCGGTGTTGAACTTGATGCATTGGCACAGCTTGGCCTGCAGCTAGGCTCGGATGTACCGGTTTTCATTCGCGGACATGCTGCCTGGGGCGAGGGCGTTGGTGAGCGTCTGGTGGCCATGGAATTTGATTGCCCCTGGGTGTTGCTGGCGGTACCCGACGTTAACGTGTCCACGGCGACGATTTTTCGTGATTCGCTGTTGACAACGCACTCACCCCCTATCAAAATGTGCGGCTCGCTGCGTGGGACAGGCAATGATTGTGAGCAGGTCACGTTGTTGCGGTATCCTGCAGTGAGGTCGTTATTCGATCGATTGTCTGAATTCGGACAAGCGCGAATGAGCGGAACCGGCGGCAGTGTCTTTGTATGTTTTGAAACTGCGGAGGCTGCCGAACAGGCAAAACGTACGCTGCCGCCAGGGCTAAGCTGTTGGGTTTGCCAATTAGTCAACCGATCGCCACTGCTCGAATGGCAGGAACGACATTAGAAATTCAGGGGTAGCGCGCCTTTTGGTGCGGTGCTCGAAGGGGAGCTGCGGAGCAGCTTCAAACCAGTTTAAGTGCTGGGACGTCGCCAAGTGGTAAGGCACCGGGTTTTGATCCCGGCATGCGCAGGTTCGAACCCTGCCGTCCCAGCCAATTTCTTTCTTTAGAATTGCTCCGACTGGGGAAGCGGCGAATGTCTGACGGCGGCATCATGATTTTCTCGGGCAACGCTAATCGCCCTTTGGCGCAAGCGATTGCCAGTGGCCTCAACCTGCCCCTGGGCAAAGCCAATGTCGGAATGTTCTCTGACGGTGAAGTGGCCGTTGAGATCATGGAAAACGTTCGCGGACAGGAAGTCTTCCTGATCCAGCCTACGTGCAAGCCAACGGCTGACAACTTTATGGAGTTGTTGGTGATGGTCGATGCGTTAAAAAGGGCATCGGCAGCGCGCGTTACGACGGTGATTCCATATTTCGGCTACGCGCGTCAAGACCGGCGACCGCGCTCAGCGCGAGTGCCAATTACCGCCAAGGTGGCGGCGAAGATGATCGGCGCAGTTGGAACCGACCGTGTGTTGACGGTTGATCTGCATGCCGATCAGATCCAGGGCTTTTTTGATGTGCCGCTGGACAACGTTTACGCGTCACCGCTGTTGCTGGCTGATATCTGGCGACAGGTGTCGTCGGAAGACCTGATCGTGGTTTCACCGGATGTCGGTGGTGTGGTTCGAGCCAGAGCGATTGCGAAACGCCTGGATGATGCCGACCTTGCCATCATCGATAAACGTCGGCCGCGGGCCAACGAATCGACGGTGATGAATATCATCGGGCAGGTGCAGGACAAGACTTGTGTCATCGTCGACGATATGGTCGACACGGCCGGAACCCTGTGCAAGGCTGCAGTGGCGTTGAAAGAGCACGGTGCCAAACGCGTACTGGCCTACTGCGTTCACCCGGTTTTGTCCGGCGCGGCGCTGGATAACATTGAAGCCTCATCGCTGGATGAGTTGGTTGTAACAGATACGATCCCGCTGACAGAGCGGGCGGCCGCGTGTGCCAAGATTCGGCAACTGAGTGTTGCCCAGATGCTGGCTGAAACCATTCGCCGCATCGCATTCGACGAGTCAGTCAGTTCGCTGTACGTCGATTAGAGAATTTATTCCTGCCTTATTTTTCGGTGGGATGTACGTCCCACACTTGGTCGCGAGTGTGGGTTTTTGTTAGCACAATCAAAAGGTTGTGCTGTTTTTGTTAGTAAATAGGTGATTGATATGGCTAAATTTGCCATTCCTGCCAGCCTGCGAGAAGATCAGGGGAAAGGTGCGAGCCGCCGCCTGCGTCATCGCGGAATGCTGCCCGCCGTTGTCTACGGTGGTGACCGTAAGCCGGCATCCATTGAAATTGAGCATCGTGTAGCCGCCAAGGCTGCAGAAGATGAAGCGTTCTACACATCGATTATTGACCTGGTGGTTGATGACAAGCGTCGCCAGCGTGTGGTTTTGCGTGATATGCAGCGCCACCCGTTCAAGGCGCAGATCATGCACATGGATTTCATGCGCATTTCTGACGACGAGAAGCTGACCATGCACGTGCCGCTGCACTTCACCAACGAAAGCAGCTCACCGGCCGGCAAGAAGTCAGGTGTGGTGATTTCTCACTTGATCAGCGATGTTGAAATCCTGTGTCTGCCGAAGGATCTGCCTGAGTTCATCGAGGTTGACCTGAGCGACATGGATGTGGGCAACATCATCCATCTGTCGGAAATCAAGCTGCCGGAAGGCGTTGAGATTCCGTCGCTGCAAATCGAAGACGCTGATGATTCAGCGGTCGTTATGGCGCAGCACGTTACCGTGGTCAGTGAGACTGAAGAAACTGAAGACGGCGACGACGAGGCTGCAGGTGCTGAGGACGAGGCACCGGCTGAAGATCAGGACGACTGATCAGCCGCAACCTGAGCAGGCTGATGTCGGCTCAGGTTTTGCTTTTGAGGTGTTAAATGTCACAGCCGATTCGATTGATCGTTGGGCTGGGCAACCCTCGTTCGAAGTATGACCAAACCCGGCACAATGCCGGGTTTTGGTTTTTGGATGCGGTGTGCCGAGCGCTGAATGTGCAAATGGCCAGTGACAAGCGGCTTGGCGGGTCGCTTGGGCGGGTGCGCATGGGCGACACCGAGCTGCGTCTGTTTGAGCCGGCCACGTTCATGAATGAGAGTGGGCTGCCAGTCGGACGCGTCGTTCGTTATTACCAAATTCCACCCGAACAAGTTCTGGTTGCCTATGACGAGCTGGACTTGGATGCGGGTGTGGCCCGATTGAAATTCGATGGTGGGCATGGTGGTCACAATGGCATGAGAGATGTGATTTCTCATATCGGCACCAGGCAGTTTTGGCGTTTGCGCATCGGTATCGGCCACCCCGGTGCCGCCAACAAAGTGGTCAATTACGTTCTGTCCAAACCGTCTGTCGACGATCGCGTGGGCATAGAACGGGTTATTGATGATTCAGTTGATCAACTACAGTTGTTGCTTGATGGCCAACAGGAAAAGGCCATGCAGCGACTGCATACAGTGAAAAATTAAGCATGGGTTTCAAGTGCGGTATCGTTGGCTTGCCCAACGTCGGAAAGTCAACATTGTTCAATGCGTTAACCCAGTCGGGTATCGGCGCAGAAAACTACCCCTTTTGCACCATCGATCCCAATGTGGGCATCGTAGCGGTTCCAGACCCGCGTCTGGAGCAATTGGCAGCGATCGTCAACCCACAACGGGTGGTGCCCACGGCGATGGAGTTTGTCGATATCGCAGGGCTGGTTGCCGGTGCCGCGCAAGGCGAGGGATTGGGCAACAAGTTCCTGGCCCATATTCGAGAAACCGATGCCATTGCCCATGTTGTGCGGTGTTTTGAAGACGACGACATCGTGCATGTGGCCGGTCGCGTCAATCCCGGGGATGATATCGATGTTATCGACACCGAATTGGCACTGGCCGACCTTGAGTCAGTGGAGCGTTCGCTTGATCGCTCTCGACGAGTGGCCAAGTCGGGCGTCGCCGACGCCAAGGTGCGTGTTGCCTTGCTGGAACGCCTGGTCTCGCACCTGTCCGATGGTCAGCCGGTTCGCTCCATGGCGCTGGACAGCAAAGAGCGTGCGGCACTGAAGGAGTTCCACCTGATCACCGCTAAACCTGTGATGTACGTGGCCAACGTCGCCGATGATGGTTTTGACAACAACCCCATGTTGGATGCTGTTCGCGAACGGGCGGCCAACGAAAACGCAGTTGTGGTGGCGGTGTGTGGTGCCATTGAATCGGAAATCGCCGAACTAGAAGCGGAAGAGCGGGCCGAATTCCTGTCTGACCTGGGGTTGCAAGAATCAGGCCTGGATCGCGTGATTCGAGCCGGTTATGAGCTGCTTGGCTTGTTGACCTATTTCACAGCTGGTGAGAAGGAAGTGCGGGCCTGGACCGTACGTGGCGGCTCAACCGCGCCACAGGCGGCCGGTGTCATTCATACCGACTTTGAGCGCGGCTTCATTCGCGCCGAGGTCACCGCGTTTGATGACTATATCGCCTGCAATGGCGAGCAAGGTGCCAAGGCCGCCGGCAAGCTACGGCTGGAAGGCAAGGATTACATTGTGGTCGAAGGCGACGTCATGCATTTTCGCTTCAACGTCTGAATTGCGGCTCGCGTCCGCGATTGCGCCCAGTGGAACCCATTTCTTCAGGGCATTTCGGAACCAAAGCGGTTCCAGCGCAGGCCGAGTTGGTCGGAGTCAACGGAGGCAATGACGCGCGTCGCGCGGCCTAAAATCAGGTCCCGAGGCACCGGTCCGAAGAAGCGCGAGTCATGGCTGTTGTTGCGATGATCGCCCATCAGGAAGTACTCGCCGTCCTGTAATGTCACCTTGAATTTAGGGAGTGGCGCTGCTGGCGGGCCAAACATCACTGGATAGCGCCGCCCAAAGGCCAGTTCTTCTGCCAGTTGATGGCGGGCCAGGTCTCGCTCGCTGACGTATTCGCTGAATTGACTGGCAAGCTGGCCATGACGGCTGGGCTCGCCGTTGACCGTCAGTGTCTGCCCATTCGACACAATGGTGTCACCGCCGATGGCCAGGACGCGCTTGACGATCCGTTCACCGTCCTCCGGCGAGTACGCGACCACAACATCACCGCGTTGCGGGTCTGCCCACTGCGCAATATGGATGGTCGTAAACGGTACCTTGAGGTCGTAGGCGAGACGGTCCACCCAGATCCAGTCGCCTTCTAAAATGGTTGGCTTCATGGACCCAGTGGGGACATAGTTCCAGTCGGCAACCGCGGATCTGGAGGCCAGAATTAGAATCACGATGACAGCGAACTGAAATGGACTCGACTGGCGAATCCTGCGAAGCAACGATGGCTTGGGTTTTGCGTCTCTTGGCATGCTGTTTCACCGTTTCAAGATGACACCAATGTGACCGATCGCATTGCGACCAACAAGGGCGAAAAGTCACGAGGCCAGGTCATTCGCTGCCATCCTTGGCATCGAATCAAATGACCTCGCCTTAGCTTGACTTGTCGGCGATGTATTGGCCCACCAGGTCGCGCAGCAGATGCAGTGGTACCGGCCCGTTCATCAATACCACCTCATGGAAGTCTCGAATATCGAAACGGTCGCCTAGAGCAGCCCTTGCTTCTTCGCGCAGTCTTAGTATCTCCATCATCCCGACCTTGTAGGCGGTGGCCTGACCTGGCCAGACGATGTAACGTTCAATTTCGGAGATGACATCGGACTCTGTGATCCCTGTGTTGGTCGACATGTAGTCGATGGCTTGTTCGCGTGTCCAACGTTGGGCGTGGATACCGGTATCGACGACGAGTCGCACCGCGCGGAACAGTTCGGCCTGCAGTCGACCAAGGTTGTCATAGGGGTCATCCTGAAAGCCCATTTCCCAGGCGACACGCTCGGAATACAGGGCCCACCCTTCCGAATAGGCGGTGAATCCGGTTTGCTTGCGAAACTCAGGTACGCCCTTCAATTCCCGTTGCGTGGCGATCTGGTAGTGATGGCCCGGTACCGCTTCGTGGTAGGCGAGGGTGCGCATGCCGTATTTTGGCGTGGCCTTGATGTCGTAAAGGTTGGCGTAAAAAATGCCGGGGCGAGAACCGTCCATTGAAGGCCCGTTGTAATAAGCGCCGGATGCGGTTTTCTCTGAAAACTCGGGCACTCGGCGAACTTCTACCGGCGCCTTTGGCTTGGACTTGAATGCACTATCGAGGCCAGCGTCAATTTCTTCAATCATCGCTGTGTAGTCGGCCAGGATTTGCTCTCGACCTTCGTCAGTATCCGGGTAATAGAAACGCTCTTCTTCCGCCAGCTGCGTGATGAGCGCAGAAAAACCCAGCGCAGTGTCATAGCCCTCGGCGGCGAAAATCTCCATCATTTCGCCCTGGATTCGGTCGACCTCCGCGCGGCCAACACGATGGATTTCATCGGCAGTCATGTCCGTCGTGGTGGTGACCTGCAACATGTAGTTGTAGAACTCCTCACCATCGGGAAACTTCCAGACTCCGGCGTCGGTGGTCGACTTTTCGCGAAGTTGCGTGAAGTAGTCAATGTAGTTTTGCCAGGCCGGATAAACCGTAGCGGTGATCTCTGACCTGGCCTGGTCGAGGAAGGCCATCCGGGTCGCATCATCGAAACCCTCGGCTTCCTGCATTTTGTTGTCAAAGGAGACGTAGAGGACGTTTTCTTCGGGCGGCTGGTCGATGAAGCCCTGCATGATCTCGACTGACTTGTCGATCACGAAGGTGGGTGGAATGATGCCCATCTGCTCGCTGACCAGCAGGCTTTCCATGTTCTGCTCCATCTTGGTGTCGATTTTCGACAGGCGGGCGATATAGTGCTCAGCATCTTCCGGTGTGTTGACCCGGTGAAAGGTATCCAGAAATCTCGGAATACTCACCTGCAACCCGGATATTTGATTGACCGGGTAACCGTGGTATCGAAACTTCTTTTGTTGCTCGGGATTGCCCAGCAGCTCCATCACAATCTTCTTTGAAATCAACTCGTTGTGAGACAACTCCTCGTCGCTGTACAAGCGCATGCTGGCCATGATGTCCTGCAGGTACTCAAACTCGCGGTCACCCGCGGCAATTGAGTCGTCGTTCCATTCGGCATTGTGACCAGTGATACCGATGGACTCCAGAATGCCCATGCTGGTCAGCTGCTGCGGGCTGTCCAGGACATATTTGAGGAAGGCTCGGTTGTAGAAATTGTTAGCGTAGAACGGTTTGTCCGCATTCCACTCATGGGCGACGAACCCGCCTCCCAACAGCAAAGCAACGAGCAGGGTCAGTCCCAGCCACTTGAATGTCTTCTTGATCTTTCCAGCCATCTTAACTCACCCTTTTTGCGTATTATTTCAATGGTTTGAGATAACAAACCACGCGTTCTGTTTCTACAAATCCCATGCACTTGTGTATTGTCTGGCTCAACGTGTTATCCAGTTCAGTATCGCTGGCCAGCTCAAAGTACCCTTTTTCTCGCGCCCAGGATTCAGCCGCCTGCATCAATGCTTTACCGAGACCCTGACCACGACAGCGCTGATCAACGAACCAACCCTCGACGTATGGTACTTCGGCACTTCGGCTGCCCTCGGCAAAATTGCGAATATTCAGCTCGATGAAGCCAACAGGCACATCCTGGTCATCGACCGCGATCAATGTCTCAACGATATCGATCGATGTGTCATCGAAGTACTGCCTCAACTCAGGCAAGTGGTCCTCCGCGCTGTCTGGCCAAAGCTGACTGCGCATCTCTACCCAGCGTGGTAGGTCTGTTTGCCGGGCCGGGCGGATACTCATCGTTGACACCATAACGCGGATACTGCGGCAACGTTACACCTCGCAGCGTTCTCAATGTAGGCCTGAAAGTCACGAAACAGCCGGATAGGCGTCTGTTCGGGTATCATTCGATGCTTTCCAGATCTGGACTGATGACGGAGGCCAAGGAAACCAAGCCATGAGCAAATCGCTGCAAGAACAATTACTGGGCGCCGGATTGGTCGACGCCAAAAAGGCCAAGAAGATTTCGATTGAGCAACGCAAGGCTAAAAAGCAGCAGCTCAAAGCAAAACAAGTGGTGGTCTCTGACGCTCAACGGGCAGCCGAAAAAGCCAAGCGCAAGAAGGCCGAGCGCGACCGAGAATTGAACCGCCGACGCCAACAGGCTGCCGAACAGAAGGCCATCGCAGCACAAGTGGCACAGTTGGTCGAGCACTACAAACTGGATCGAAGTGGCAAAGACGATGACTTGGTCAGCCACAATTTCAGCGATGGCAACAAGATCAGAAAACTGACCATCGTGCGCTCGATGTCCGCAGAGATTGCCCGTGGTCGCTTGTGTATCGTGCGAGTTGGTGATTTGTATGAGGTTGTACCCAAGCCGATCGCTGACAAAATTCGTAAACGCGATAACGATGCCGTTGTGGTGTACAACGAAAAGTCGAACGAACAAGAAACCTTGTCAGAGGACGACGAGTACTACGCGCAGTTCAAGATTCCAGACGATTTGATCTGGTAGTACCTGTTTAGGCGGCAACCGAACTCAAACGGCGATGCCAGAACGGGTGCTGTGGCCATCGCGTCTCGGCGTTATAACAGTCGGCCAAATGCTCTCGATAACTGTTTTGAATGCTCCTGATACCTTGTGTGTAGTCAGATAGAGGTGTGGTGTTGCCACGGAGAAAGGCGTCACAAGCTGCGGCTCCGATTTGGGCGGTATAAAGGGCGTTGAAGAGGCCACGGGAGACGATGGGGTCACAACTGATAGCAGCGTCTCCAATGGCCAGCCAACCCGGCCCCGCGCAGGGTTGTGCGTGCGCTGAGTGCGCAGGAGATCGCGCGACCGCGCCACGGACGTGAAACTCGACACGTCGCAGCAGCGCACCGATCTCCGGCAGTTGGTGTGCATCGTGCATGATCTTTGCTGGATCACTAAGCGACTGGTCAGCAAGGTCGGCATCGGTATGAAACGCCAGCACACGGCTGTCCGAGGCATCGTGGGCCTTGACCGGTGCTGTGTACCACCAACCTTGCGCTGCCGATTCAACCAGACTAAAACCAGCCGTTGCACTGTCCTCGCCGTTGACTGAACCGCGCAGCCATACAGAAATCAGTTGGTCTGCCTTTATGTGACTGGCACCCAAACGGCGTGCCACTGTAGCGTTGCGGCCGCTGGCGTCGATGATGAAGCGGCAAGATGCATTCATGACCTCGCCTCGGTGTGACACGGAAGCGGACCAGCCCTGATCACACCGCTCCAACAATCGAAGGCGGGCCGGAGTAAAGCACTGCACGCCATTTCTTTTCGCCTGCGCAAGCAGGTCGCGTTCGAACACCTGTCGATCGAGGTGCCAACCTGGGCCGTTCGGATCGCGCAAGTAGTCCATCTCGCTGGCCGTGCCGCCCCATACCGCCCGGTTGCCGAGGTAACAGCCGTGTGACACCTCGTCCAACAACTCGATCAAACCTAGTTCGCGCAACAATGGACGCGCGGCTGGAATAAGTGATTCACCGATTCGCCATTGCGCTTGCTCGATACGATCGACGACGACAACGCTCCAGCTTTTTGCCAGCACACTACTTATTGCTGCTCCGGCAGGACCTGCACCTACCACCATGATGTCGGCTTTTAACATGTGAACATTCCTCGCATCGCGATCTTTGGACATGCCGATCGCCTTGCCGGGTCAAAAAATTTAACCCCCCTGATTAAATAGTGTGTTGAAGGAGCAATTTCTCCACATCGGAGGGTGTTGCAATAGTCCGTCCTGGACTAGCACCAGCATAGAACCCGAGAAGCGCGGTTATCGGGTTCCTTACATTTCAATGGCTTAAAGCCCATCGAAATGGGCGACGAGGGTGCATGACGGCGTACGCCGCGTTATTCTTCAAGCATGAAAAAGAACAAATTCAGTGCCATGGCCGTTGTCGTTGCTTTGCTTGCTTTAGGGCTAGCGATATTTGAAGAGCAATTGGGCGCGCGCGGCGCGGGAGGAAACCTTTCCGATCTCTTTCAGCGGGCGTTGGGCCACGATTCTGCTGGCTCAGTCGAAACCAACTGGGTATTGCTGGGACGGTATGGATTGGGACTATGTGCTGTTGTACTGTCGGTCGTCGCCTGGCTTCGTGACGAAAGCCATCGATTTGCTGCGACTGGGATTGGACTGGCAATCGTCGCCATCGCCTGGGAGTATGTGTTGATTGCCTTGATGGTGGGGCTGGTTATCGTGGTTATTGGGTCTATGGCATGACACAGGGGCACAGATCACTGGATGTGCATATTAGAGCGGCCGAGGCGGCGGATGCCTCTGACATCACCGATTTGTACGGCCAGCGGCATGCATACGAAGGCACCTTGCAGCTGCCTTTTCCAAGTCGACGAACATGGACCGAACGATTGGCGAATCAAGCTGAAAACATCCATTATCTAGTGGCTGTTAGCGAGTCGAGATTACTGGGTCAATTGACGTTGGCCACACACACAAGGCCGCGGCGCAAGCACGTGGCCGAATTGGGGATGGGCGTCTGCTCATCGTCGCTACGCCGCGGCGTGGGCTCAGCATTGCTTCAGGCCGCGCTGGCTATGTGTGATCAGTGGCTGAACATCGTACGCGTTGAGTTGGATGTTTACACTGACAATTCGGCTGCACTGGCGCTATATAAAAAGCACGGCTTCGTGATCGAAGGTGAGCACAGAAAGTCGGCCTTTCGTGACGGTCACTTTGTTGACGTTTTCAGTATGGCCAGAGTGCAATAGGCCAACTTCGACCCTATGGTGCCAGGGTTGCTTCCTCGCGAACTTCAACCAGAACTTCATTGCGTCGCAAAAACCAGGGCGTTAGCGGTCCGTTGTAGCGGGCATAGATGGGTTGACCAATCGCTTGCAAGCCGGCTTCACGCAAACGATCCATGAGCTCTGCTTCATGTTCTTTGTAGTTGTTCTCGCTCCAAAAACCCGAGTACTGGATGGCCGCCAGGGTTTTGCCGTCAACCCTCTTGATCTGCACCTGTTGGTTGGTCGGCTGCGGCAATGTGTCTAGCGTAAACTTCTCCGGCATCACAAACTGCACTACGTGGCGATCAATGCCGGCTTCGAGCTGATTGACCGGCGCAGTCATTGCAATCTCCTCGCCAGCCTTGATTTGATTTACCGGAGCCGTCATGGCGATTTCGGACTGCGGCGCATTCTGGCCGGAAATGTAGTTAAACAGCGGCCGGAAAGCGCGGTTGCCGGCTTCGTCGAAGTCCCCACTCACAGTCACTTCGGCGACCAGGTGATCCGGGTATTGTCGAATTTCGAAGTCGCCCTGCTTGTCCAAAACTTGGTAGGACAGGTTTTCGACTGCCAGGCCGGCCTCCGCCTGAAAGGCGATAGTGGCGAAGAGTAAAAATCTAATTGAAAGTCTCATCTTGGTTCCGGTCTTTCGTTTGCGTGAGCCACACCATGCGGCAAGGACTGTCAATATACTGTGAATAGCCCACCCAACAGGCTCACCTGCTCGCTAGCCGGTTGATCATCGCTTTCGTGGCATACTAGTCACAGGATTCACGGTCTATACAATGAATGGGTGTTCAAAAGTTGCGATCTTTGGCTGGCTGGCAGCAGTGTGTTTGCCGGCTGCCGCCCAATTGGTTGTTGAAGGCACCTCGGTAGATGACCTCGGTGGCGGTCAGGTACGCGGGACTGTTTCGCGAGAGCATATTGTCAATGGCGGTACTGTCATATTTCGCTCCATCATTGGCGGAGCCCCGTCCAGCTCCGACCTGACCTGGTGGCTGGATGGCAGTGAAATATTGCGTGAAGGTGATGATGCCCCCGGCCTTCCTGGCCTAACGCTAATTCCACTGTCTGGCGTCACCGGAAATAGCGTCGATGTGCTGCATGTATCGTTTCTCAACGGCGCGCCTGCGAACTCCGACATTGCGTTGTTCCTCGGCACCGACCTGCTGGCACGCGAAGGCGATCTAGTGCCTGGTACCGGTGATATGGATCGCTACTCTGGTGCCCCGAATATCGATGATCTGGCCGTTCAGGGCCATCGGATTGCCTTTAGTTGGAACCTCGAGGACGCCAGCACTGCTTTGTCGACCGGAAAAACCTTGTTCAAGGCCTCTGCAAGCGATGTGGCTGAGGTGGCCAGAACCGGTCAATCTGCACCCGGTTTACCGAGCAACTATTTGTTTGACTCTTTTCGTGACATCTCGCTGTCACCGGGTAACCAATTGGCGTTCATTGGCACGACGGTTCAGTCTGGAGCGCGTGGTGCGCCCATCGAGGGTGCCTGGCAAACTAGTTTCGGTACTTCGCCCAGCCTGGTCGTGCAGACCGGAGAACTGGGGCCGGGAAATATTGGGCCTCTGGACAGCATTCAGGACATCACCTTCGCTGGTGGCGATGATATCGCCATCCAGGCAACAATTGCGCCGTCGCCCTCAGCAAGCAACGCAGTATGGATTGCTGGTGGCGGCTCGAGTGTGGTCAAGAGTGGCGACCTTATCGAGGGCATGACGCTGAATTTCGTCACCCGTCTGGCCGCTAATCCGAATAAACGGATGGCTTTCTTTTGCCACTTCAACACCTTCGTTGGTCTGTGTTTGGCTGATCCAATTCAGGGCGTAGAGATTGTTATCGCTGAGGGTGATCCAGCGCCACAGATCGGAGGGGGTGTCACCATTGGCACCTTGCGGACGCAACCTGCACTGAACAGATTCGACCAAATTGCCTTCTATGCGTTGCTGGCCGGACCAGGGGTTGATTTCAGCAATGATGAGGCTTTGTTTTTCCGACATGCAGATGGCTCCCTGAGTCTGGTCGCCAGAGAAGGGGAGACCTACGATTTGGGGCCGGCCGGTGTCGCGACCATCCATGCTGAGGCTGCGTCACCTTCGGCCTTGCGCTACCGAGATAACGGAGCCAATAGCGATCGCTTTGGTATCTACGATGGACAGCAAAGCCCGATGACCGAGGTCGGTACTTTGGTGCTCTGGGCCAATTTTCTGGGGATGCAGGAATTTGAAGCGATTTTGCGCACTACTCCGGATCCTGAAGGCATCTTCTGGGATAGTTTCGACGGCTACTGACGGTTGTCGGTATTCTCCAAGCGCAATGCAGCCAGCTCTTGGCTGAGTACCTCAAACGCAGCAACAAGATCGGCACGAGGTATCTGCAGCAGGTTTTCTCCGACGACCACTTCAAGACTGCAGCTGGATCGATCTTCGAATGACCAAAAGCGTTTGCCCAGCCATATACTGGTTTGCTCGGCGACACGGTCGCGGGCTGTTTGGGCCACGTCTGGTGCTACCGGGATTTGAATGTGGAACATATTGACCTGGGGCGGGTTCGGAATCACCTTGAGATCTGCAACGTGCTGCAGCGCCTGGGCCAGAGTTTGTGCATTGGACACCAGCAAAGGCATTCGGGTCAGCCGTTGATCCAGCAATCGCAGGGCATCGAAAATCATTGGCCAGGGTTCAACCAGTAAACCACCGAGCCGGGTTCGCCAGCGCCTGGCTTCGGCGATGAAATCATCGCTACCGACAAGCAGGGCGCCGCCGATTGCCCCAATGTCCTTGTACAGAGACAAGTAGACCGAGTCGAAGCCATCAGCAATCTCGGCGTAGCTTCGGTTGTCGTAGTAAGGGCGACATGACCAGAGTCGCGCACCATCCATGTGCAGCGGCAACTCCAGTTCGCGCGCTTCGTCTTTTAGCGCCTGAAGCTGCTGCCAGCTGGGGAGCAGGCCACCATTGTGGCGTTGTGGCAGTTCGACAAATGCGCACCCCGCTGCGCTGAGCAAACTTGCATTCATGGCCTGTTCCCAGTCGCCGACGACGCTGGCAGTGAGGCCGTGTGCTTCGCGGTAGCCATTTTCTTCGTGGATCAACAGATGGGAAGTGGGGTGCAACAACACATCGTTGCGTCCGCAGCGTTGAGCGTGAATGCGGGCGGCGATGCCTTGAGCCATTGTGCCGGTTGGGCACCACATCGCAGCTTCTTTACCCATCATTGTCGCGGCCTTGTTTTCCAACTCATCGGTCGCCTGTCCGCTGCTCAAATATTCGGCGTCCAGGCCCTGTTGTTCCACATAGGCTTGAATCTGCGCCAGTCGCACTGACGCAGATTCACGGCCGTGAAATGGAAAGCTCAAATCATGTTGGCAACTGGCCTTCAGATCCATTGCAGTTCATCACAGTGGCAATTCGGGACGTCATCATACCGAATCACCGTCATGACGTTTCTTGATCACCTGCTCCAGTGTAAAGCGCCGCTCCTCAGGTGCCACCGGCGTCAAGTAGACTTCCTCAAGCCGCTCAAGTTCTTTTTGCAGTGTCGGCAGCGTCGCTTCCAGTTTCTCGGCGCTCAAGCCCCATCCATTGGGAATTCGTTGCGGTTCAGCGACCGGGTTGCCTTCGGCATCCCAACTGACCAGGTTGTGTAGCTCATTGGCATCCTCAGTGCGGTAATACAGCTCCCATTGATCGCTGTATTCGCCGTTGGGATCAAAGTAACGTGCCAGCTTCCAGTCATCGCTGACCAGGCAACGAATATGGTTGGGTTGACACACCGAGCCCGGTTTCAGCTTCACGCCGGCTTCGATTTGTTGTTCCACTTCCTGCTCGAAGATCTTGTAAGCCGTGGTCGGTGGTTCCTCCCGCAAATGATCGGTGATGGTGTCATCGGTCATAAACAGGACGGAACGACGTGTTTCTCCGTTGCAGCTGGTCACCTCATCGGCCTTGCCGGTGATGATCGGCGTCAGATCGGCCCCCGGCAACGGAATGTACGTGTGGTCATCCATACCCTTGCCGATCGCGTTAACCCGTTCACTGTCGAAGCCGGCCAGCCCCATCAGGGTCGGCACGACATCAATGTGACTGGTCAGCGTGTCGATGTACTTCGGCGTGGTTTTCGAGTCATTCAGGGATGGGTGGGAGACCAGCATCGGTACATGCAGGATTTCTTCATAGGCAGTGTGCCATTTCTCAACCATACCGCCATGAGCGCCACCGTAGTCACCATGATCAGACAGGAACACCACCACGGTGTCTTCACGCAGGCCACTTTCGTCCAGCGCCTTCAGAACCCGCTCAATCTGCAGGTCGACCAGGGTGTGGCAATAAGCATAAAACTGGCCGTAGGCTTCAAACCATTGGTCGGGATTAGGCTGGGTTTGGAATGGCAAGGTCTGGTAAGGGCGTTGCGACGGCGGTCGTCGAGCTTTTAGTGCCAGACCCATCTTGTAGCTGTAATCGAACTGGCAATCCGGTTTGGTTTTCAGTGCCTCGTGCAGGTTTGGCGGGTTGCTGAAGGTGTCTTGCGGAAAGCCGCGCGGGTTAAGCGGTACACGCATGGTGCCACCGGGTAGTTTGTTGCTGAATTCGTGGTGTCCCGGAATCGGTCGCGGGCTGTGCGGGCTAATGTCGTCGCTTTCGGTTTGCACGCCCCATTGGCCCTTGTCTTCCAGGCTCTGCGGCATCCACCAACTGATTGGGTAGGCCGAGGCGATATCGTGTGGGTTAACGAAAGACGCAACACAGAAAAAGGGCGAACCTCGGTCGGGCGTGTCGACAAAGTTCATGCCTTTGCGGCGCAGGAAGGTCGCGACCAGATCAGCGTACCCTGGATCTCGATAGACCCCAAGCTCATTGAGGCTGCCGCCTTGAGCATCCGGCGTGGACAGCTGCCAGTTGTCAAAGCCCCATGGATTGAGGTCGCCACGTCCTGGACCGTCAAAATCGACATAGGACAAGTCCCATTTGCCAAAGTAGTGGGTCGAATAGCCGCCAGCCCGGAACCAGTCCCCTATGGTCGGTATGCCTCGCGGATGCAACCACGGGAAGTTGGGGTCGCTACCAAACTTGAACAGGCTATCGGTTTCCACCACGTTGGTGTGCGTTCCGTATTGACCGGTGTAAATGACAGCACGGCTGGGCACGCAGGCTGAAGTTGCAATGTGATGGTTGCGCAAGACCACTGAATGGTCGCGCAGTTTGAGGAAACCGGGAAAGTACTGGGTGTAGTCGTTGCCCTGGCTGATATCGCCGAAGGACAGAATTTCCTTGATTGGATCGAGCATGCCCCCGGTTTCGTAGTTGACGCGCGGATAGCGCATTTGATCGACGGTAATGAACAGAAAGTTCGGTCGTGATTTGACCATGGTCGGGCCTCCCCCAAATGAAAAGAGGGAAAAGTATATCAGTAGAAAAGGCCCTTATTGCAAGGCGGTGTTTGAAGCGCCTATTCGGGTATTGGAAAGTTCCCCATCAGGGCGCGGACATACTTCACGGGCGGCGACCCGTAAGATAGCAACTGGTCATGATAGGCGCGATTGCTGAATTCGTCGCCCCAGGCCGTTTCTGCCTCAGTGCGCAGATCGACGTGCTCAAGATAGCCCACCAGATAGGTCGATAACTGCGTGAAGCTCAGCTGCGCTCGGGTCCATTTCAGGGCCGCTTCGCGCTCCTCCTGGAAGCCGCCTTCAACCATCAGTGCCATCGCTTCATCGCGGCTCATGCCGTCGACATGGATTGCCTGGTCCATCAGCGCGTTGGTGATGCCTCGAAGCAGCCACTTTAATGCAATCAGTTTCTGCCGAGGGTCATCGTTGTTGTAGCCGGCGTCGACCATCAGTTGCTCCGCGTACACGCCCCAGCCTTCGATGAAGGTGCCGGAGCCGAGGATGGCGCGCAAGGTGGATGGATAACGCGCCGACAAGGCCAATTGCAGGTAATGACCTGGCACGGCCTCGTGAATGGTCAGGTTCTGCATGGAGTACACGTTGTACTCACGCAAGAATGAATTGACCTGACTTTCGGTCCACGCGTCGGGAATGGGCGAGATGGCGTAAAAGGTTTTTTGGCCAACATCCAGCGGGCCAGGGGCGTCGCAGTAGGCGATGGAAACGCCACGCGCAAACTCAGGCATGATGATCACCTCGACCGGGTCGGAGGGAATCGTGACCAAATCGTGAGCTCGGACAAACGCGGTGGCCTGGTCGATTTGTGCCTTGGCCAGATTAACGATGCCGTCTCTTGGCGGCAGGTCTTGATAGGCCACCTCAAGCCCGGCACGTATGACCACCTGCTGATAGAAATCATCGGGCTCGTCGGGGAAGACCACCATCGGGTACAGCTGCGCATACAGAACCTTGGCGACTTCGTACATGGCACGTCGAACGCGCTTGAACTCCGCTTCTGCGCGTGTTTTGAGCTGCTGTCGAGTCAAGTCGGTTTGCAAGGCAAAGGCCAGCTTTTGATCGAATAGCACCTCACCAGCGCGGAAATCGGCATTGGCATCGGGCAACAGGAACTGCTCCAACCAGATTTGCTGCTTGTTGATCGCCGAGGTCGCTGATTGCATGGCTGCCATCAATCGCGTCGCTTGCTCCTCATCAAGCACCGAAAGGTGCGGCCTGACCATGTTGTCCAGTATCGACAGAACGCCTTTGTTTTGCTTTATCGCAGTTTCTGCGTGGACACGGGGTACACGACTGGGCACGATGGTGGCTCTGACCTGCTCCAGCAGGCGGGGAAATTGCTCCAGGCGGTTGGTTGCATGCACCAACCGTTCGGCCAGGGGGGCATGTTCTCGAGCCACCAACGAATAGATTGCACCACCAGCAAGCTGGCTATAGGTCACCGGGTTGCTGGCCCAGGGCTGCAGCGTCTCCAGAGTCCACAAGTCGAAGGCCAACTGGTTTTGCAACAAGGCATAGTCGACCTGATTGGCTCGGGAAAGCTGCGAGCGATCAATGTCGGCCATCTCCTGCTGGAAACGGCGAATAAACGCAGCTTCCTGGGCTCTGGCCTCCTCACTGACCTGATCGAGCTCGCTATCAAAGCGGTGATCGCCAAGACCAGTTGCAGCCACGGGCGAAAGCGAGGGCATTTGATCAATGTAGCGCTCTGCCAATGACTGCCAACGCGCTTCTGCTGCCGGTGACTGGGCCGCGGCCGCGGCACATTGCAGCAGCAAGGCTACGGTCAGAAAAACGATCGATCTGCTCATACTTAAAAACCCCCGAGCGACGGGTCAGCTAAGGGTCGTCGCCACCCCATTGTCACACCATCGGCTGACGTTGGGTAGGCATGCGCTGATCATCGCGGGGAAAGGGACTGCTCAGTACGTTATCTATGAGAATCGCTGCCGACGTTATCCTTACCGGCAAATAATCGACGTTTCAAAGCCATCTGACGATAGGAGATCGGTATCTGCTATGGCAAAAAAGCCAAGATTATCAAGCGCAAGTGCCCGTATGCGGTTTCGATCAGCTTCTATTAGTGAATCCAAACTGGTCCATGTGCCGTCGGTAGTTTGCGAGTAGACCACTTCTAACTGATCTTCCCTCAACCGCGATACCTGACATTCTGTGTATGCCAGCATCAGGTCAACGGAAGTCCAGGTTTGTCGTGATGTTGAGATTTCCCATACCAAGCCAGTATTTGCGGAAGAGAGCGAGCTAAACGAGTCGGTGGACCTGTCTAAAGTGATTGTGGTTAGCGACGTTGCGCCACCATCGAACCTTAGCCACGTTCGAGAGCTTGGCCAGTGATCATCGCTTCCGTTTGAAATTATGCCAGCCGGATAGTCGGTCAGGTTTTCGCCTGGGGGCGTTGTTGTAAGGTACGTTGCTTCGTCAGCGGGAGTCTCGGTGCTGAATACGACGTAGCTCTCACCGGTCGATGCCGCGGAGTTATCGGCGCCATAGGCTCCAATCAACAAATCGGCCAACCCATCGCCGTTTACATCGCCCACGCCAGAGACGCTGTGACCGGAGAAATCATTTGCATCAATGCCGTTTAACGAAAATCCATTGCTGCCAAGAGCCGACAGTTCTACTGAGGATTGGTCGGCTTTTCCGAAAATAACATAGCTTGCCCCTGCTCCCGTCGCGCCGTTCGGTGAGGCTAGGTCAGCACCAATCAGCAGGTCAGACAACCCATCCCCATTGATGTCGCCGAGGCCGGAAACGCTTCTTCCTAGCCTGTCTCCAGGGGCGATACCGTTAACTACAAACCCGCCAGCAGCTGGCGATGGCCCGAAAACAACTTGTGCTTGGCCTGCGCCAGTTCTGCCACCGGGATCGGCACCTGAAACACCTAAAACCAAGTCTGAGAACCCATCGCCATTGACGTCACCGGCCCCCGAAACCGACCCTCCCAGAAAGTCAGACTCAGCAATTCCATCAACGCGAAATCCGGCGCTACCCAATGTTTCGAGTTCAACTGTTTCAGTGCCGGTTTTACCAAAGACAACATAAGCCCGGCCCGCGGCGTAGATCGAGTCGCCCGCTCCCCCAGCGCCAACAACGATGTCATGGAGACCATCGCCATTGACATCGCCGGCTCCTGAGACGGCACCACCGATACCACCCACCATGCCAAAGAACTCGCCGTTTATCCGAAACCCTTGATCGCCAAGACCTAAGGCTAGATCAATGTCTGCCATCTCTGACTTGCCAAATATGACATAAACAGTTCCTCGTGGTCCGCTTCCCGTATTTAGCGCGTAACTTGCACCTACAAGCAGATCAGCAAAGCCATCGCCGTTAACGTCACCAGCACCCGATACCGATGCACCGGAAATATCATTGCTTGCCCCTTTGATTCGAACTCCATACGGGCCGAGGGCATCAAGTACGACTGTCTCATTCCCTGTCTTGCCAAAAATGACGTACGACTCACCTGAGAGTGGTCTGTTGTCAGGGGCCGCTTGGTGCGCGCCAATAATGATGTCTGCCAATCCGTCTCCATTCACGTCACCGGCACCTGAAACTGTGCCCGCAAAGTTAAACTGCCCAAATCCTTGGACTGTAAACCCACCTTCGCCGAGGTCACCAAGTTCAACGGTATCGATTCCCCTCTTGCCGAACACAACGTAGCTTTCGCCGGCACTGGTAACCCCATTCGGATCGGCCCACTTTGCCCCGATGAGCACATCACCCAAGCCGTCACCGTTGACATCACCGATACCGGAGACGTTCATTCCCGCGCGGTCATCCGCATTTATGCCTGTGATTTTGAAGCCATTGGTGCCCAAGTCTGCCAATTCGACGCTTTCACATTGCGCTGCGATTGATAGACCGAGGCTAAACTTGATAGCTAGATACAGGCTACTTTTTGCCGTGCTCATGATGCTCACTCCTTGCTTGTTCGTGCCGTGGTAGCTCGACTCCGCAAAGCATTATACAGATTGGTTTAATTTGATGGCCTTTGCCTTAGGTGCTCCTCAAAATAGTCCCGCATCATGCTGTAAAGGTGCAGCTTGGTGCCTTCACCTTCTTTGTAGCTGTGACTGCGATTGGGATAGGCCATGAAGTCAAAGGCCTTGTTGTGCTTGACCAGCTCGTTGATCAACCGTTCCGAGTTTTGGTAATGCACATTGTCATCGCCGGTACCGTGAACCAGCAGCAGCTTGCCTTGCAATTGCGATGCGAAGTTGATAGGTGAGCCTTGTTCATAGCCTTCAGCGAACTGATCCAGCAGGCCCGAGTAGCGCTCCTGGTAAATGGTGTCGTACAGGCGTTGGTCAGCGACCGGAGCACTGGACACGCCAACATGGAATTGTTCGGGATAACGAAACATCAAATTGAGCGTCATCGAACCGCCGCCAGAGTGACCCCAAACGCCGATTCGTTCCTGGTCGATATACGACCAACGCCTGGCCATGGCTGCCATCGCGTCGGACTGGTCGCGCGAACCCAAAATACCGATGCCACCATAGACGGACCGCCGCCAATCTCGTCCCCTTGGTGATTTGGTGCCGCGATTGTCGACAGAGGTAGTAATGAATCCGAGCTGACTCATCATCATCTGCCACAAGTGACGTTCGCCACCCCACATGTCACGAACCGTTTGACCTGCCGGTTCACCATAGACGTAGTGGACCACAGGGTAGGTTTTTCTTTTGTCGAAGTTGGGTGGTCGACGGATATAGCCGTCCAGCGACAGCCCGTCCCTGGTTGCTACCTGGAAAAACTCATGACTGCCAAGATCGAGCTCCGCCAGCTTGTCAATCAGCGCTTGATTGTCCTCTAGCACATGTTTGGCCTGGTGATCGGCCAAAGAGATGAGTCGGTACTGGGGTGGCTGAGTAAATGATGAATGCTTGTGAATGGCCCACCGACTGTCGGCAGAGATCTGGTAGCTGTTGGTTCCGGCGTAGTTATCTGGTGTCACTCGCTGCATCGGGCCATCGCCATCCAGGGGTGCTCGATACAGATAGCGTTGCAGTGGAGATTCCGGCGAGGCGATGAAGTACAACCAGCCGTTGGCTTCGTCAATGCTCCCCACCTCGGTGATATCAAATTCGCCTGGGGTGAGGTTGATGATGGTTTGGCCATCCCCCGACACCCGATAGATATGTCGCCAGCCGTCTCGTTCGCTCACCCACAAGAAGGCATCCTCGCGCTCGAACCAGGTCAGGTCAGTCACATCTTCAATGAACGTTTCCTCCCGTTCGATCAGTAAGGTCGACAGGTCGGAGGTTTTTGGGTCGAACAGGAACACATGGTTAGTGTCCTGTTTGCGGTTCATCTGTTGAATCACCACATGTGACCCGCTTTTTGCCCAAGCCATGCGTGGCACGTACATGTCCTTGGCGACGCCGGGCAAGTCGGCCCAGACCGTCGACTTTTCGTTGAGTGTCACTACACCGATACGTGCGGCCGGGTTCTCTTCGCCGACTTTGGGGTAGGGGAATCGCGTCAGCGTTGGGTACAGGCCATCGGTGTTATTGATCATGATGAAGTCTTGCGCTGCACTGGTATCCAGTTGCCAATAGGCAATGTGCTCGCCATCAGGGCTCCAGCGAAAGCCATCCTGAATGCTAAATTCCTCCTCGTAAACCCAGTCGAACAGCCCATTGATCAAATGCGCTTCGGTGTTGAAGGTCAGTTGCTCGATAGATTGATTGCTCAGGTTCTGGACAAAAATGTTGTCTTCGCGAACGAATGCGACACGGCTTGCATCTGGCGAAAACTTGGCAAACATCAACGAACTAGGGGCTGCTTGTTCGCCGCCGAGTTGCCACAGGCTGTTGTTATCCAGGTCCAGAACCCAATAGTCACCGCGGCTTTTGGTTCGCCATACCTTCTTGCTGTTGGTATAGATCAACAGGCGGCTTCTGTCATCGGACCAGTGATAGTTGTCGATAGTCAGCGCATTGTCTGCGCCCTCGGGGGTCAGCTGCTCGGCGGTGACCAACACGGTTCGTGCCAGTGTTTCAGGGTCATAGCGGACAATATCCTGTGGCCAGGGCACCACATCACCGGCTTCGTCGCGCTCCGGTGGCGTATCGGCGTAGGCGGCAATGGTCTCCAACGTAGTGAAGCCGCTGTCGTCGTCCAACCAGCGAATCTGTCCTGGTTGTTCTGCCTCAAAAGACTTGTCCTTAAAGATAGCTTCAACGGTGAGCATTCGGTTTGGATCTGGGGTCACAATCGGGTCTCTAATCGGTTGGGCACAGCTGGCCAGGATGAGGGTTAGCGGCAGAGCAAGGCACTGAACAGAACGGTTGGACACGAGTTGATTCCTTGTTTGTTACTTGGACAGCGCCCTGGGCGCAATCTGACTATACAGCAGCTCGCTTGCGGGAAGTCTAGGTCGCGACCAATTTACTCAACCCGGCCGATCAGGCTTCAATTTTGAGCGACGTCACGCTGCCCAGCGCTGCAAGCGATACCATGGCGGGTAGGAGGACTCTTCATGCAACTACCAACGGCTCGTGACCTGATGGTCGAACTGGACAAATATCCCCATGTGCAAGACGACTGCTCATTGCGCCAGGCGCTTGAGACCTTTTCCGACGGTCACATCGAAATGCATGGCGAATGTTCGCTGCCTCGTATTTTGCTGGTGTTTGATCAAACTGGCGCCTTGTTGGGGTTGGTTCGCCGTCGCGACATATTGAGTGGTTTGAGTCCGCGCTGGTTCTTCAAGGCGGACACGCAACACCCGGAAGCGGTGTTTGATGTCGCGCTTGATGAAAATGTTTCTGAAGTGCTTGCTGACAAGGCTATTCAGCGCTTTCGTGCTCGGTCCGATCACGCTATATGCGAATACATTCAAC
The DNA here is from genome assembly GCA_021604725.1 of Lysobacteraceae bacterium. Lineage (GTDB taxonomy): Bacteria > Pseudomonadota > Gammaproteobacteria > Xanthomonadales > BQJN01 > BQJN01. The sequence goes on from BQJN01000032.1 coordinate 32,080, forward strand.
CAATATCCGGCACGGTCAATCGGGATGACTCGCTGATTCGGCTCGTCAATATCATGGTCAAGAAGGGCTACCACATGCTGCCGGTTGTCGATGACGGTCATGTCATTGGCGTGGTGCGCAGCGTAGAGGTGCTCTGGGCCGTCAATCAATTGCTTAACGGCAATGAGGAAAAGGTGCATGGCGAACACTGATCGTGGCGGTGTGCCAAGTGGGCTGACACGGTCGGTGAAGATGGCTGGATCCGGACCCTCAAGTTGGAGGCAGGATATCGATCTGCGTCGACTATTCGGTATTAATCTCGGACTAATCGCGTTTGCAGCTGCCTATTTTATGCCTGATATGGCACCTGCCGTTGACCCCTCGGGCAAACAGTTCGTACTAAGCGCCGAGGGTAAGTTGGCCTTGGGTTTGTTTGCGTTGGCGGCAACCTGGTGGGTGCTTGAAGTGGTGCCGATTGGCGTGACCGGGATTGCTATTGCAGTTATTCAAGCGCTGTTTCTGATTCGCGACCCACGTGTGGCATTCACCGATTACCTGGACCCCGCCGTGTGGTTCATCATTGGCTCAATTGTCATTGGGCATGCGTTCTCAAAGACTGGACTGACGCATCGCCTGGCCTACCGGATTTTGCGCGTGGTCGGTGAGCGCACCAGCCGCATCTATCTCGGAGTATTCGTGATGACGGCCGCTCTGACGCTGATCATGGCACACACAGCGGTGGCCGCCGCCATCTATCCGCTTATGTTGGCAATCCATCACCTATACACAGACGAGGATTATTCTCGATTCGGCAAGGGTTTGTTTATCGGCATGGCATACACTGCCGGTGCGGGCAGCATCATTACCTTGTTTGGTGCGGCTCGAGGCCCGGTGGCCGTTGGTTTTTTCAACGAATTGGTGGGGCGCGAAATCACCTTTTTCGAGTTGACCTGGTACATGCTGCCACTGGGCGTCGTTATGGTGGCGTTGCTTTGGCTATACATCGTGGTTCGTTATCGACCCGAATCGCCCACCATTCCGGGTTTGAGCCAGCGCGCGGCCAAGCTGCACGCCGGTCTCGGTCCCATGAAACGTGAGGAAAAACTAACGCTGATCATCACGTTGATCGCTGTGTCATTGATGAGCTTGCGCTCAATGATTCCTGGGCTGGAAAGCATCAACAAGAGCGCGATTATTCTGGCGGCGACCGTATGCTTTTTCGTTTTTCATATCCTTGCTCGCGATGATCTGGAAAAAATTCCCTGGAACATCGTGTTGTTGTTTGGCGGCGCGATGAGTATGGGTTTTTGCCTGTGGCGTACTGGCGCTGCCGAGTGGTTGGCGATCAACTGGATGAACCATCTAACGCACGCGCCGTGGTTGGTGTTTGTGATTGGTGTGGGTGCATTTATTTTGATCATGACCAACCTCATCATGAATGTGGCAGCCATCACCATTTGTCTGCCGGTGGCTTTGGTCATGTCACCGTATCTCGGCGTGGCACCCGACGTAGTTTTGTACACCGCTTTGGCAGTGGCCGGGATGCCTTTTCTATTTTTGATTGGGGCGGCCCCAAACGCCATCGCCTATGAGAGCGATCAGTTCACGACTGGCGAATTCTTCAGATCTGGTGTGCCAGCCAGTTTGATTCTCATGGTTGTGATTACTTTTTTCGTTGCAGTTGTCTGGCCGTTGATGGGTATGCCCGTTCGTATATAGCGACTCTGGCTTTCCTCAATCCAATGAACGATCCGCTACAACTACGCCGTTGGCATCAGCGTACAGGTAGTCGCCCGCCTGTATCGTCACACCACCAAAGTTGATGGTAAGGTCGACCTGACCTTCGCCTCGTCGAACGCTTTTGATCGGCACCGATCCCAGCGCGAACAAGCCAACGTCGATGTCGGCGAGAACTTCGACGTCGCGACAGGCGCCATAAACCAAAACGCCAGCCCAACCGTTGTCGCGCGCTTTGGCAGCGAGCAAGTCACCAATCAATGCATGGCGCAATGAGCCACCGCCGTCGACCACCAACACCCGACCTTTGCCCGGTTCGCCGACGCACTCCTTAAGTCGAGAGTTGTCCTCAAAGCACTTGATGGTCAACACCGGTCCGCCGAAGGCTTTGCGCGCACCGTAGGATCGCCAGTGCAAGCCGGTCACGACACGAACATGCTCGGCATGGGCATCGCAAAGGTCAGGCGTCGATTTCATGGCGCAGCTACCGTCGTCCGTAAAGCGTCAGTTGGGCGCGTTTCTGACCAGGTGAACGCGTTTCATAATAGAACACAACTTTGCTAATCACCCGTTGCTTGCCTTCCAGATCGTACACATCGGAACGCTCACCCGCCTTGATGGATGCGTTGCGCTCAAACCGCTGCTGACTGCCATCTCGGAAGTGCACGACCATGCGCTTGAGCTCGACGCGCGTGCCCTTGACGCCAAAACGCAGCTTGGAAAAGCGGCCTTCATCGGCACCCACCACAATGGTGTCGTATTCGGCACGATCAGAAACCGTTCGTGTCCCTAGCTTGATCCAACTAGCGGCGCTGGCGACAGAAAAAACGGCAGTTAGTGCAAGGATCGCAAGAATTCGAATGCGGTGATTCATAGATGGCCCCTCGTGTTGCAGGTCAGTGTGCACGATTACAGCAATGCGCGCGGGGGCAGTATACAACGGTCACTTTCGTTCGATCCGTGAACGGGCTCATCGTTCGTGTCATCCTGGCCTTAATACGGGGTTTGGTGGCTCGCACTAGCGAGCTTTGAAACAGACAACCACAGAGTTCATGGAGATCAGGGAGACGCTGCGCGGAATCGAAGAAGATAAACCGCCGAGTTCAAAGAGGTTCAGAGGAAATACCTGAAAACAGGCTCGCACTGCGAGCATTGAAAACAGTGAAACCACAGAGTTCACGGACAGTCAGGGAGGCGCTGCCCGTTTTCAGGTGAATAGATATTACTCGGCCAACCAATGCAAGGCATTGAGCACGAACTGTTTCCATTGGTAGCGTGGGTCGCTCATGCCGGCGGCGCGAACGGTATCAACTTGCTTGAAAAGCATGGCCGAGAAGCCGTTGCTATCGCCAAATGCCAGTACTTTTCCTGCTCCGAATTCGCCCGCTAACGCCTGTGAGTTGCCGTGCCCAACAGGCCCGACACCGGTCGGGTGTTCCGAGTTGGTCGCCGATGCCGATAGGGCCAGTACGTTTTCGTAGTCAGGGCCAGTCAACGCGCTGCCACCGTAGGTCATCACTCGGTCTACACGCTCTTGCGCAGACCGCCCGGCAACAATGGGATGGTTTGCGTTGAGCAATTCGTTGTCAGAGGAATAGACAATCCAGCCGGCGCTTGCATCTTCTTCGGCATTTTCCGGATCTATGGTGTAGCCGACAGATGATTCAATATTGAAACGTGCCAGCAGCGGGATGATGGCCTGATCGAATGGCGCATGTTCGCTAAAGACAAGCAGAGCGCCACCGGCACTGACCCAGTCCACCACGCTATCAATCTCGGCATTGGTGAACGTTGGCTTGTCAGTGACCTCAAGCTGAGTGGTGAATTCAAAGGGCAGGGCAGTCGCGATGAGCACAATATCGAACGACGACAGGTAGTCGCTGGAAAACGTCTGGTTGTTGAATTCGACTCGATAGCCGTCTGCTTCGGCCAGTGCAGCGAACGGGTGCAAGAACTGGTAGTACGGCAGGAAGTTGTGATGCCCGGTATCGATCAAAATTGACGGCCCCTTGCCGGACGAGAAGGCCGGTTGTGCAACGGAAGCGTCAAACTCAGGGTCGTTTCCCAAGGTCCATGAGAACTGCTTTGCTTCGGTCTTTGGCGTGGCGGCGACAACAGACGAGCAGAGGATCAAGATTAACGGAATAAGGCATTTGTTCATGATGGATCCATGTGGTTGCTCGAGTCTGGGTCGATCCAAGGCATTCTACAAGACCACCGAGCCGCCATCCTGGATCAAGGCACGAAAAGTACCGCATCGCACAAAGGAAATAGGGGCACCCTGCTTGTCGATTGATACTTCGACGTTATGAAGTTACGCCAAATTTTTGCCTAAGGCCCTTTGTATGGCGGCAGCCGGAAGCAACTACATTTTCGAGCCGTTCAGCGTTTCGGTGCCCCCACACGACCAGTCGGGATCGCCAGAGTCCCAGTGCCATGAACCACCACCATCGAGCTTGTTTCCACTGGCGGTCAATTTGAGGTCCTTGGTAATCGTGCCTTCCATCTCATAGGAATCGTTGATGCTGACGACATCACCCTCAACGCGGCCCTGCAAGGAGACTGCGCCATCAATAGTGAGCGATACATCGCAGCCATTCTGAGCGATGTCTATGTTTAGTGTCTTGCTTTCATCGGGCTCGCCACACGCATCCATCTTGACCACGTTGGCGAATGTCCATGAGCCGGCGACCTGGGCACAGACCGCAGCTGCTGAAGCGCCTGATTTGGTGCCAGCGAAGGTTTCGGTGCCGTGGCAGGAGAAAGAGCCATCTTCGGCCTCCCAGAGCCACTCGCCTGACCCCTTCATGGCATCACCAGTTATGGAAAATGCCAATTCCTTGTAGACCGTTCCTTCGTCAGTATAGGAATCGTCGACCGTTATCAGGCTGCCGTCTACGGTGCCGTCCAGCTGGACCTCCCCTTCGATGTCCAGTACAGCATCACATCCGGTTTGCGTTATCGTTACATTCACCGTTCGATCGACATCGGGTTCCTCGCAACCACTCATGTCGACATGGTTTTGCAACGTCCAGGTCCCGCCCAACTGTTCGCATTCAGATGCCCCGGCAACCGTTGCAGCGAACATGCAGCTACATACCAAAAATCTATCGAGCATAATGATTCCCCTACATCTTGATGAAGTTTTTCTTGAGTTTTTTCTGTTATGGGCAACTCGCATGCCACGGAAGATTTTTGATTAGTTTTCTTACCGATGCAAATTGACCCATACGAACTTGGCCTCGACCGGGCGGCCTGGTCGTTAGATAGAGCGCGTCCACGGATAGGTCTTTTGACGCGCTCGCCCTGGCACACGGAAGTGCCAGCATTTTCCAACTTGTTGAAAATGAAGGGTTTCAATGACCGCGCTCTTTGAAACCCGTGTCCGCGTTAGCCACGGATGGCTAATCGTGGACGACCTCTAGATAGGAACCAACCGGGACCTTATGGAAAAGGCATTGCAAAGGCACCGAAGGTCACTCCTCGCCGCAATACACGGTCGTTAAGCAAATTTTCCGGTCCTTGTGGCGACCCCGAGGCTACCCACAGGGCCCACAGCAACCTTGAGGGTTGAGTCCGGGTGGTTCTACGTTTGGGGTGCCCCAGGTCATGCCGGTCATGTCCAATCGATGACTAGTTGCACATGGTGGGCGAGGCGAGCGCGGTGCTACCCTTTTTGGCCCCTAGTTGTGAATACGGTCCCGAGATATGAAGACTCTGCTTGTTGCGCTACTTTTGGCTGTCGGTGGTGGACCACAAACGTTCGACTCCAAAGCTCTGCTGACCGAAGCCTTGGCCCGCGAAGCGAGCAGTGACCCCCGTGACTTTCGGTTTCAGGAAACTCGCCATGACGAGGGCCAACAATGGATCAGCCTGTATGATCCGAATGGCGATCCACAATGGACGCTGACTGCGGTGGACGGCCTGTCACCAGACCAAGAGCAGTTGAAGACGGCCGAGCAATGGCGTTCGCCACCCGACAAAAAGGACAAGGAAAACACCAAGTCTTCCCTGTTGGGGAAAATGATCGATCCAGATCAGGCTGAGTTGGTAGAGGTCAACGCACAACAGGCGATCTATCGTTTCACGCCAGTGGGCGAATCAGAAGATGATCAGAAGCTGTTTCGGCACCTGCAGGGTCGCTTGTACATTGATCTCGGCGACAAGTTCATTGTGCGGGTCGTCATGAACAATGAAGAATCTTTCAAGCCAATGACGGGGGTCCGTTTCGATCGATTCGAGATGGAAATGGAATTTGCGATCCATGATGATTTAATCATGGGTCAATCGTTGGTGTTGCCCAAATTGCTGCGAACTGACGTCAAAGGTCGGGCATTCTTAGTGAAAAGCATCGACGAACAAAGTCAAATCGTCTTCGACCAATATCAAGCGCCGGACGCCGCCCTCAGCATGATAAGCGCTGACTAGCGAAGCTGGCTGTCTGATAGTTGATCGTGCTTTTCGCGTTCGGCAAATCCTCCAATTGACATCGCTTTGCTGGTCTTAATCCACAGAAAAGCGAATCAACTCAACCGGCGTAACGGCACCCAGTTGGGCAATGCGAGTTCCCCAGTCGGCGTCGTCGCCTGCGCCGCTGGCCGCCGTTTCTACCACTTCATTGGACACCCAGAATGTCTCATCGTCATCCGGGTCCAGCGCCATGCCTGAATAGTCTCCCCATCGCTCGGGGTCGTCGCCACTGAAGTCGTCATACTCGCCGGCACCAGAGGCGATCACTTCAGGTGGCTGAAGGCTACCCATGGGGTCCGACACGAATCTGGCAGCGACTCGCATATCGACCGCCTTGGTACCGTTGCTCTCGCTGTAGCCGATCACTACATCGCCGCTACCATTGACCTGGATGGATGGCATGAACGTCCAGTCGGCGGCGGTGCTGCCATCGATTGAGCCACTCTGCAGAATCACCGGCGTTGTCAGGACTCCGGCGATTGCGCTGTCGGTCGAGTTTGGATCGATTTCGAACCAGACCACTTCACTTTGCACGTCGCCGTCAGGGTCCGAGGTCAGGGCCAGCCAAATTGAATCGGTATTTCCTGCATCATTTCGATAGACTGCATTTTGGATCCGCGCCGACAATGTTGAGATCGTCGGTTCATCGTTCATGCCATCGGTGGTCTGTGGTGCGCCGATACCTAAAAAAGCACCTCCGGTCCACGCATTTGATGAAGGTGAACCAGCAACCAGCGTTGCTGACCCGCCGGCACCCGTCACTTGCCACAAACGGTATGAGGTGGACCCGGTCCTTGATATCAGATAAAAATCTCCATTAAGTGTCGACCCATACACATGTGCCGGCTGCACAGTGAATCCGGTGGTTCCATCAATATCAATATCATTGAAGGTCGCACCCGCCGGTACACCGTCGTCTGTTAGTGATGACTTCAAGAAAACTCGAATCTTGGTTCCAACAAATGTGCCGCCGGCTGTAAACATGTTGCCGGTAATGACCAGGCGTGTGGCATCCGCGCCAATGCCAGGATAATCGAACCATGCATCCCCGCCGGTAAACGTGGTCCGCGTGTCGGCTGTCTCAACGCTCCAGTCGGTTGTGGTTAGCGAGCCCGGAGTTGCCGACTTGGAGGTGGCGATATGGACATTGTTGCGGCCGGCCCCGCCCGGCGTTCGTCCGTCGATGATGACCACGAAGAAACGGCCTGAATGCTGATCGAAAATCACCTTGGGATCGAATCCCAGATTGGAGACGCCAATGCCGCTCAGGCCCGAGGCACCCAGTGCGGTTAGAAAGGCATCCAAATCCAGCGGCCCAGCAATCGACGTGCCTGTTTTGTCATAGATTTCCAAACCTGAATTGGTCACCAGCACGACTCTACCAGTACTGCCGATTCCAGTCCCCACGGCGTGGTGGGTGTCTGGTGGCTTGTAGGTGAATCCGCCATCGAGCGAAGGCGACTGCGTAATACCGGTGAATGTCAGTACCGGTGTTGGGGTGCGCTGCGAGTCCGTAGTGACCAATGCAGCCGGCGCGGGGCCGGGGTCGGTGGACGTCAAATCCATCACGACGTTGCCACCGCCTGAATAGACTAGAGGCGCACGAGAGCCTGCCGAAGGAAATGCCGGGTCGACATCGACCCATACCTGCTCGGCGTTCACCGGCGTCGCAAGAAAAGCAAGGATACAAAGCAGTCCAAGATGCGGACAAGTAAAGCGATTCATAGTCTCCTCCCACTACCAATAGGCTTTGGATTGCTTTTTAATGCCACCCCCTATCACGGAAGCTATCCGACAAGCCTACAATACATTCGACTCAGCGTTCGTTACTCGCTCGGTCGCTTTCATCGTAGCACGCCATCGTGCAGATACCCGAAAGGGCACGCGGGACCCAAAGGCGCACAGGGAGATCAAGAAAACACACATCGCGCAAAACTGGCCAATACGCAAAGAAGATTGGCCGCTAATGCGAAATCAAGAAAGGTAAACCGCCGAGGTTGGGAGATCAGGGAGGGTGAGCCGCCGTTGGTTCGGGGTGCCCCAAGGCACGCCGCAGGTGGTGAACGACCAGCCATGGATGGCTGGGCTGGGGTTTCCAACGAAGTGAAAGCGTTTCGCCAGGGATGGCTGCTCCATTCGCCACCTACTCGGGCATCGGTTAGAAACTCGCGACGCGAGCCACAGAGTTCAAAGAGGTCATAGAGGGGCGCACTGCGCGGTTTTGGGAAAAATGACACTTGGAGAGAAGGAGGGCCGGTGAGCGCAGCGGTTGCTGCGTTTCCTAGATTGAATACGGGAACGTCCCGCGCAAAGCTCGCGAAGACGCAAAGAGAAGAAGCCGCTAAGCGAAATCAAGAAAGGTAAACTCACGAGAGCGCAGAGTTCAATGAGATGAGAACAAGGTTCGCGTCGCCAGTTTTGAAAACGGATAACCACACTGTCACTGGCATTCTGCTTACCGATTGACATTTTTTGACGTTAAAACGCTATAGCGTTACGCTAGATTTTTGCCTGAGGCCCTCTGCATGGCGGAATTGTCCAAAAGAGCAACGGTTTATTTTGAACCCAGTATCCATCACGCGTTGCGGGTGAAAGCTGCGAACACACAGCAATCTATTTCCCAGGTTGTGAACGAGGCAGTTCAGCTTGCGCTGCGGGAGGATGAAGAAGATCTGAGTGCTTTCGAAGAGCGAGTTGCTGAGCCAACTCTGAGTTATGAGGCGTTGCTGAAAAACCTGAAGGCTCATGGCAAACTATGAACTCGTGTTCAAAAAGTCCGTGGCCAAGGACCTGCGGAATATCCCTAAAAGGGACGTTAAGCGCATTCTAAAACGGATTGAATCCCTACGCGATGATCCGCGAGGGGAGGGCTGTGTGAAGCTTTCAGCACAGGAGCGGTATCGAATTCGCCAGGGCGTCTTCCGGATTGTCTATGAGATCCGCGATAGTCAGCTGGTGATCATGGTCGTCAAAGTGGCACACCGATCGGTGGTCTACAAGCGATAACCCGAATTGATCTCCGGAGTGAACCGGCCTACCAGTGGACACATTACCCTCGCAGCGGCGTGCACTGCGCGAATTTAACAATACACACAGGGAGATCGGGGAGATTGGGGAGGCGGCGGTGTGGCTTGGAATAGAAGGAAGAAGCGGTTGATTCTTTGTCATTCCGGGCTTGACCCGGGATCCAGAAGAAAGAAAAAGAGTGCGTGCAGAGCTCGCGAAGGCGCAAAGAAGAGTGGCCGCTGGCGCGGAAATTAAAGACAGATGAACCGCCGAGGTTGGGAGATCAGGGAGGGTGAGCCGCCGTTGGTGCGGGGTGCCCCAAGGCACGCCGCAGGTGGCGAACGACTAGCCATGGATGGCTGGGCTGGGGTTTCCAACGAAGTCAAAGAGTTTCGCCAGGGATGGCTGCTCCATTCGCCACCTACTCGGGCATAGGTTAGAAACTCGCGACGCGAGCCACAGAGCTCAAAGAGGTTACAGAGGCGCGCGCCGCGCGCTATTGGAAAAAAGACACTAGGAGAACAGGAGGGCCAGTGAGGTCGCGTTGCGGCTTTGAATTGAAAATATGTAATTGCTCGCGAGGCGGACAGCGGCAACATCGAAGAGACCGAGCCCCTTTTTTCGGATTCGGATGCCAAGCGCGCAACGCGCGCAACCTTTGCGCCTTTGCCACTTTGCGCGAGGTTTTCTATTGGTCTTGGTCTTCTAAACTCGCAGCGCGAGTCCCTTCGGTATTCTTCTTCCTCAAATCTGTTTGGTTCATTCCAATCATTTTTCGAATTCGACGTTGCGCGAGCAACCTCTGTGCTCTCTTTGTCTCTTCGGTTAATCGCTTTTTTAGGGCGCAGCGCGCCTCTGGATTCCGGGTCCAGGCCCGGAATGACGGGACAGGGGGATGTGTCTAAGTAACTCGCGACGCGTGCCTATTCATGATTGCATATTCTCTTGAACTCCTGGTCTCGGCGGTGTATCTGTCTTTCCTGCGTAGCAACAGGCTTGCTCGTAATCTACTTGTTAGGGCATTTGCGCTACGCGCTTCTGGATTCCGGCTCAAGCCCGGAATGACGCAAGGGTTTCCCCTATGGTTTAAGGTTCATCGCCCCAGCGATGCCCTTCCTGAACTCCCCGAACTCTGTGGTGAAGCCCAATTCTCGTTGGTCCCGCTGTAAACATTCCCAGAGAACCTCACCTTGAGACCCTTTTTTTGGATTCGGATGCCAGGCGCGCAGCGCGCGCAACCTTTGCGCCTTTGCAACTTTGCGCGAGGTATCTTATTGGTCTTGGTTTTCAAACTCGCAGCGCGAGCCCCATTTCTTACCTCCCTCTGTGCCCTCGTTGTCTCTCTGCGGTTAACCCTTCTCCATTTTCGTGGTAGCCAAAAAGCGTTAGGGCCTCGCCAGGGATGGCTGCTCCATTTGGTGCTCTCGGGCTAGAGTCGGCGAGCGATACTCCTCCGATAGTGCAGCAGCCTAACGATGAAAATTCCGCTATCGGTGATCTTGTAGAACACGATATGCGATCCATGTTGGTGGCGTCGAAGCTCCGGAGCGAGGTGCACGACCGACCGACCCAGCATCGGATTTTGCGCTAAAACCTCGAAACACCGACTTAGCTCATCTCGGTAATGGCGGGCTTGAGAGACGCCAAAGCGCTCGATCGTGAACTCTGCAACCGCTTCGAGATCGGCTGCTGTACGCCTGGAAAAAACGACATCACCCATTCCTGGTTTCGAAACGTAGCTCTGCCTCATTCCAGATGTCATCGATGCTGCGTGAGCTCACACCGCTCGTAAGGCCTTCGTCAATCGCAGCAATCAACATACGCTCACGCTCCTGTTCTCGACGAATCAGGTCCCGCATGTACTCGCTGTCATTGGTGTAATCGCCGTTGGTAACATGAGAGCGAATCCAATCGTCCTGCGCATCGGTGAGGGTAATGGTTTTACGAACTGTACTCATGGTGTCCACCACGTATTACGATCGATGCAATATAGCATACGTATGCCTAACTTGATCGCGGGGAGAGTCTGACCCGGGAAAGTTGGCAACCAGGCCGGGCTACCCACCCTAAACTCGCCGCGCGAGGTGCCATTTTGCTTTTCTTAGTCCTCCCTGGTCTCTTTACCTCGGCGGTTCATCTGCCTTTGATTTCGCGTTCAGCGACCCCCTCCCTGATCTCTGCGGTTAATCGCTTTTTACTTGGGGCGCTACGCGCTTCTGGATTCCGGGTCCCGGGTCCAGGCTCGGGATGACATGGCCCGGAATGACGGGATAGACGGAGTCGTCTAAGTGGGCCCTCAGCCTTGCTGCTTAGCCTCGGTACAACCGTTGCCCCAACTCGCGCTGCTCTTCCAGCACCGCTGCCAAAGCGTCTGCGTCGGTCAGTGGATTGGCGAGGATGGCACGGAATACGCCGACACTGGCGTAGTCATAGCGAGGCACGCTGACGCGCGTTCGCGATACGAAGGACTGGCCCGCCTCGCGCTGATAGCGTTGTATGCTTTCGGTCAGCTCATCCAACTGCTGGTTGGCATCGCGCTGCCGCTCATCATCGTCCGACTGGAGTGCCTCCCGCAGTGACTCTGGGACATAGCGATAGGTCAGGATGTTCAGCTCGGGAGCTGTGATCAGCTCGAAGTCTTCCGCAGCATCAATCATTTCAGCGAAGCGTTGTGCGCTGTCGATGCCAAGGTCGATGAGAAGCTCGTAGCCCTGCCGCGCCATGATGTGCAGTGCAGCATGCACGAGCATGGCCATGGCTGGCCGGGAGCCTTCGAGTGTTTTGCTGCCGATGTCCTTGGAGCCCTCTCGGATAATGTAGCGGGCGTGGT
>BQJN01000033.1 GCA_021604725.1 Lysobacteraceae bacterium
TTAACTAGTCACAAAGCTTCAGATACCGCTTGTTTTCCCGCTCAAACATGGCCCGAATAACCGCACCATCTGAAGGCTGACGCTGCAAAGTTTCAGGGTCCCACTGGTGCCGCTCAGTGGCAAAAAAGTCGCCACCGTAAATGTGAATTCCGCCGGTGAACCGCAACAAGGGGTTGGTCACTGAGTGGATCGCATTGGCTTGCAAAGTGGCGACATCTCCTTCAAACAGACAATTGGCCGCATACGCTTCAATGCCACCTTCGCCGTTCCGCCACAAAATATTGTCTTCCCGCCCGGTGTAGATGCCAATGAGAGCCCACATCAAGTGATCATGGGGCAGCAGATTCATTTGTGGGGTCCATGCGGCGGCAAAGATGGTCAGGGTCGGTGAACTCAACATTACGTCAAGGCCAGCTTGAACAGGGTCTCCAATACCCGCAAGCACGGCTCGGTGGTCGGAAACTGCCGAGGCCAGGACCTCTCGAACAGCAGCAACCGGGTCAGCCTCCATATGCGCCTCAATACAGTCTTCGACAAACCGCTCTCGATCAAATGGACGTTTTTGTCCTTTTTGCAACTCAAACCGTGTATTGTTCGGCGTGGATTGGGCCATGGAAACGCTCGGCAATGTGGCGGCGGCGCCTCCAATCAGGAGCTCACGTCGCGTAAGTCGAATACTCATTCGTTTAGTCTCTTATAGCATGCGGTGCTCATCAACGCAGACAGCATTGATCAATTGGCACCGATGGGCTAGTCAAGAATCTGGACTTGGTTCCACAGCTGGCCTAATGTAGAGCAACTGATACTTGGTGAGTCGCATGTCCGATTTTGGCCAGTTCTGTCCGATTGCCCTCGCCTCCGAAGTCCTGGCTCAGAAGTGGATGCTATTGGTCATTCGTGAGCTGAATGCCGGCGCCACTCGATTCAACGACATTCGGCGCGGTGTGCCACGCATATCGCCTACCCTTTTGAAACAACGACTAACCCAGCTTGAAGCCGCTGGCATTCTGTTCACGCGCTCGCTGCAAGGAAGCCGCGGAGTCGAGTATGTGCTGACCGAATCTGGCCTGGAATTGAAGTCCGTACTAGGTGCGGTCGGCCAGTGGGGGCAACGCTGGGCCCGGGATATTTCAGCAGACGACCTTGACCCCGGGTGGTTGGTATGGGCAATGCATCGACGGCTGGATCAATCGCTGATGCCAGACGATCCGGTAACACTGGCGCTTGAATTTGTTGACGGCCCCGCCAAACAGCGATTTTTTTGGTTGGTGTGCAGCAACAAGGCAGTTGAGGTGTGTGTCAAGCCTCCGGGGTTCGAGACAGACCTTTGGATCAAGACACGAGTCATAACATTGGCGGAGGTGTGGCGCGGCATTCGACCGATTCAGCCGGAAATCGCCGCCGGCCGCATCGACATGCGAGGAAGCAGCGATTTGCAGCGGCAGTTTCCCACATGGTTGATGTATAGCCTGTTTGCCGGCGTTGAGAGACCGCCCAGATCTAGCCTACCGTTGGCGTGAGCAATTAAGGGACATCACTTTTACGCGAAACCACCTATAAAGAGCGGGTAAACAATAATCAGGAGCCCGCATGCGACACTCCACACGCCCCAGACTCGAACACTTTCTGATTTTGCTGGCGTCCAGCATGGTGTTCTGCTCAAGCCCATCGGCCTATGAAATTTTCGTTAGCGATGCCGGTGGCTTTAATTCTCCGCCCTGGCAGATTCTTCGCTACGCAGAGGATGGCAGCAACCCGCAAGTATTCACCAATGAACAACTGGGGTGGCCACAGGACATTCTGTTCCTTCCGGGCACCGACGATGTTTTGATCTCCAACCTGACCACCAGCCGTATCAATCGACACCACGCCGAATCGGGCGATTTTGTTGACGTCTTCGATCAGGCCATCAGCCAGCCGACGCGCCTGGCGATTGGACCGGATGGACTGATCTATGCACTACAGTGGTCCGGCGATGGTTTGGTCAAACGCTATCAGCGCGACGGTACGGCCTTGGGCAACTTCACGTCAGTTGGTATCTCGCAGGCCATCGGTTTGGATTGGGATACCAATGGCAATTTGTACGTTTCGTCATTCGACCAGGCCGCTGTTCACCGCTTTGATAGCAATGGGCAATATCTCGGCGTTTTCATTCAGTCCAACCTGCAGGGCCCTACCAACATTTTCTTCTTGGGCGATGACTTGCTGGTGCTGGACTGGACCGCCGGTAGTATTGCGCGCTTTGACAAAGATGGCACGTTCGTTGATACGTTTGCGGCGGGTCTACGTCAACCTGAAGGGATCGCTGAGCTACCAGACGGCAATTTGTTGATCGGCAATGGGCAAGGCAAAACAGTAAGGGAACACACAGCAGACGGTGCCTTTGTTGCCAATCGCATCGCCCGCGCCGCGGGGGGCCTGATTCAACCGAATGCTGTGGTCATTCGGTCTACAGGCATACCAATTGATGCCACCATCAGCGACTCCTGGGTTGATCCACGCTATCCAAGCCAGGGTCTGTTGATATTGGCCTACCCCGACCGCGACGGCCTTTTTGCTGGCTGGTACACATTCAACGATGAGATCCTGTCTGGGTTGCAGTCCCACTCAGAATCGGATGCAAAGGCCCTCGGTACCTCCGACCAACGGTGGCTGACGGCTGGCGGCACCTTTGCAGGGGCCAACGCAGACCTCACAGTGTTCAGTTCTCAGGGTGGACTATTCAACGCCGCCGCGCCCGTTGCTCAGACCGCTGCAATTGGCACCATGCAGTTGTTCCTGGAGTCCTGCAACCTGTTGCGCTTGTTCTTTGAGTTTGATGACCCTGCCATCTCGGGAGAGATGCAATTACAAAGGGCCGTCGATGACAATGTCGCCGCTTGCCAGCAAAACTCTGGGGGCAGATAGCGGCCGAAAGCAGCAAACCTAAACCGAATTGCTGCGGTAACACCTAAATTCACACTCAAACTTGTCCATCGTTTGGTAGGCTGGTTGGCGATGGCCACAGCGGAAATTGAATCACAGCACCAAAGCCCGCCGAGATACTTCGGCGCGCTGCTGTTGTGCCTCAGTTTCTGCCTACCGCAGATTGGCATCGCGCAACAACCCAACTGGCTGGAGCAAGCTGAACAACTAGTCAGTGGCGGCGACCGAAGTGCGGCAATTGAACTCATTCAGAGCCATCTACAACAGCTGCCCAACACGGCCGAAGCAGCGTCGACTGCTCGGGCGTTTCGGGAACTGGGCCAGTTGTTGCTGGACGACGGCCAGTTTGCTGAAGCCGAACGAGCATTCCTGCAAGCGAAAGAGATTTACGAAACGCTGGACGACTCAACGGCTTTGGCGCGCCTGCTCGGGGAGTTGGGCATAACTATCCGTCAACAAGCCCGCTATCCCGAAGCGCTGGCCTGGTACGAACAATCGCTGGAGATTTTCCGTCGCGAAGAAGACCTCGAAGGCATGGGCGACCGATACAACAATATTGGCGTTGTGCTGGAATTGATGGGTCAGTATGGAGCCGCATTGCAATCCCATGAGGAATCGTTGGCGATCGCCAGGCGCGTCCAGGATCTTGGCAGCGTATCAACCTCACTCTACAACATCGGGGAAATATGGCGAGACCTCGGCGAATTGCAGACCGCGAGGCAGTATTTTACCGACTCTCTGGCCATCGACACTCGATTGGAAAATCGCAACGACATGGCCCATAGCCACCACAAGCTTGGCGTGACTCTGCTTGGCCTTGGTGACCTGACCGCTTCCCGTGAGCACCTCGACAACTCCGTTAAGTTATTCAAGGCTGCCGGCAACCAACGCAATGTGGTTTGGAGTGAGGGCGTACTTGGAAAAATAGAATTGGAGGCAGGGAACCTGGCCTTGGCGGACCAACTGCTGCGCCGTGCTGCCGACTCGGCAGAGTCGCTGCAGTCGCCTACCTTACGCATCGAAATAGGCAGCTATCTGGCACAGTTGCTGATGCAGCAAGGCCAGTTCGGCGAGGCCTTGCAGGTCGCTGAGCGGCATATAGAACTGGCTGATGCGGTCAAGGAAGACACCCGCCTGGCCGCCTTGCTATCTCTGCAATCACGCGCGTTAGCAGAGCTTGGTGACTACCAGGGGGCATTGAGATCCGTGCAACGACAACTGAACATCGAACGCACTTTGTTTGCCGAATCCAGAGAAGCCAGCAATGTCTTGACTCGCAGCCGCGTTGAGTTCAACCGACAGCGCCAACTGATTGAATTACTTGAAAAGGATAACGAACTGCAACGCACCCAGTTTCAACGCGAAGAGATTCAACGCACCTTGACCATGGTCGGCGTCGTGCTTGGACTAATGCTGATCGCGGTCTACTTTCACGTGCGCTGGCAGCGCAGAACCAATGAGCGACTGGCCATCGAGGTCGCCGCCAGCACTGAGCAGCTGCTCCACAAAAATCAGGCGCTGGAAAAAGCCAGTATTACAGACCCATTGACCGGCCTTGGTAACCGACGAATGATCGAACGGGCGTTCGCCGAGCTACAGGAAACAGGACCCAAGCAACCATGGATGCTATTCCTGCTTGACCTTGATCACTTCAAACGGGTCAACGATCGTTACGGCCATGCTGCTGGCGATTCCATTTTGCTTGGACTCAAGCCGTGTATGTTGCAAGTATTTGGTAGTGACGCGCTGTGCAGTCGTTGGGGAGGTGAAGAGTTCCTGATCGCCTGCCCAGTGAGCCCAAATAAACAACCCGACCAACTGGCTGAATCACTAAGAAGCTGTATCGAAAAAACTCGGTTTGACACATCAGTTGGCCAATTGTCGGTGACCGTGTCGATTGGGTTTGCCCCATACCCTTTGACGCCAGACCCGAAACAAGGCCATGACTGGTTTCGTGCATTGGATGTCGCAGATGCCTGCTTGTACGCCGCCAAGCTTTCCTCCCGCAATGCGTGGGTGGGCATTGGCGCGCTGCGTTCCGATTTGCCCGCCAGCGCTTTTAACGACTCACTTCCCAGCGCACTCGAACGACTGGAGGCCAACGGCGGGATTGATGTTCTCAAGTCATTTTCGGTCGCCACCACATGGGCATAAATCCTCAACCTGCCCACAAGCGTACCGAGCTGACCGAATGCAATGGTCTTGCCAACCTTGGCGCAAATGTCACAGGGGCTTCGCTTTAGTGCCTCCTACGCCTAGAATGTGAAAGCGCAGTCACCCAGACTGGGGCCAATCACCGCTGGAAAAGTGTGCCAACCTTGGGCGAAATTACCAAAAGAACGATAAATGTGGGGGTTTGCGGAGCGGCCTGTGCAACCTTGTTGCTCGGATCATGTGCAGAACCTGTTCATTCGCCCCGTCCAGAGGTCGTCATAGATTCTCGACTGCTCCACGTTACCGGTCACGATGATCGAAAACTACTGCCGCAGCTAATAGGAGGCGGTGTTGGCTTGTTTGACGCCGACAACGACGGCGACCTGGACATCATAGTGATTCAGAGCGGTGACCAGGTCATTAGCGACCCGAGTGGCCCTCGACATACGCTGCTACGCAACGATCTGGACACAACGACCATGCGCCCAAGTTTCGTCGACGTCAGTGAGCAAGCCGATATCGCAATTCGGGGCTATGGTATGGGTGTTGCTTGTGGCGACTACAATGGGGATGGCTGGACAGACCTGTACGTGACCGCTTGGGGTGAAAACGCTCTGTGGCGCAACCAGCAGAACATGACATTTCAAGACGTGACGTCAGAGCAAGGCGTTGCCGAGGATGCCTGGTCTACCAGTGCCAGTTTTACAGATATCAACAACGATGGTTTGGTTGATTTGTTCGCAACCAACTATGTTGAGTACACCGACAAAACCATTTGTAAGCGCCCTGATAGCGCTGCCGAATACTGCGGCCCGCAAAACTTTGTCGCTGTCGCCGACAGACTGTGGATCAATGATGGAGAAAAGTTGACTGCAGCTGCCGCCGAGGAGCAACTCAGAAAAGACTCGCGCCCTGGACTTGGAGTGATCAGTGTCGACTTCGACCTTGACGGCGTTTTCGAGCTGTTCGTAGCCAACGACCGGCAGGCAAACCAGCTGTGGACTCGATTGGGCGGCTCTGCACAAGACATCGGGTGGGAACAGGGTGTGGCGGTAAACGCTCAAGGGATGATGGAGGCGAGCATGGGAGTGGCTGCGGCAGACCTAAACGGTGACGGTCGCGAGGAACTGTTTGCCACACACCTGGGAACTGAGTCCAACACGCTGTATCAGTCATCGAACTCCGCTGGTTTTTTTGATCAAACCGACGCACTGGGCCTGGGGGCTCCCAGCCTGCCGTTCACTGGTTTCGGGACCACAATGGTTGATTTCACCGGCAATGGCCACGCTGATGTATTCATCGCCAATGGCAGCATCGTCGCGGGCACCGTTCGCGGATACTCGGGCTATGATGAACCCGATCAACTTTTTCTAAATGGCGGCGCGGGCAGACTAGAGGACGTCAAACTGGACGACATTGGCCAGTTTGGCATCGGGCGAGGGCTTGCAAAGGGCGACCTGGACAATGACGGAGACGTTGATATTGTTGTCATCAACAATGGAGCCACAGGCTATTTCCTGTTCAACAATGCAGCCTCGGAAGGCCACTTCGTTGGTCTGGATTTGCGAATGGAAAGCGGTTCTCCCGCTGTGGGAGCGAGGGTTGACCTGGAGTGGAGTGACGGCAGCCAGAATCGGCAATGGGTTAGAACCGATGGAAGCTATCTGGCTTGCAACGACCCTAGACTCAGTTGGATTGTTGACGCACATCGATACGTCCAGAAACTAACCGTAACCTGGCCCGGCGGCGCTCAAACTGAGGTAGAGAAGCCGACCACTGGTCATTACATCAGGCTCGAACGACCGACCTCGAGTGGTCCGGACGAGCTCTCGGGCATAGTGCCTTGAAGCTGTGGTTGTCCATCACCCTGTTGCTGCTTGTCACGGCCTGCAATCGACCGGAGATTCCCAAGAGTATTGAGGATGGCATCGCACCGGGCACTCTGGATAGAGCGGTTGAGTATCAATACCTGAGAGTTCGCCAACAACTGCAGCAAAGCAATGGAGACGAAATAGCGAACAATTGGCAGCACATGGCCGATTGGTACTTTGCATACGGGCATTATGGTCTGGCGGTCACTGCCTACGAGACCGCACAATTGGCTGGCAACGATGCGCTTGAGCTCGATCATATGCTGGGGCTGGCCTACCTCAACGAGGGTCGGCCGGAACAAGCGTTGACACAATTTGTGAAAGTCACATCGCATAGCCGAGATTTTGTGCCTGCCTTGCTGGGAGCAGGACGAGCAAGCGAGCAGTTGGGCTACACCAATGATGCAAAGAAATATTTCTCACAAGCGGCTGAGCTAGACGAAAACTGCATCCCGGCGATCCTGGCACTGGTGCGGCTGACTGACGTCGAAATGAACTCGGACAAGACCGGAACCATGCTGCGCCATGCTTACCAGCTCGATTCACGATCTGTTCCGGTCATTTACGCGATGGCACGGTATGAACGAAAACACGGCAACCATGATGTCGCCGACCAGTTAATAACCACCATCGGCCAGGAGAAAGGCGAACAATCCCGTCTCGAATACCCCGACCCATGGTCAGACCGAGTCCGGAACTTGCAGACAAGCGTCCAGGCTCACCTCAACAGAGCAAAGCAGTTTGAAGCCGGCGGAGTGTGGCAAAGAGCCAACAACGCTTATCAAATGGCAATCGCCGCAGATGACAACAACTTGTCAGCTACAGTTGCCTACGTCGAGTATCTGCTGCGCACAAAACGCATCCCCTTGGCTGAACGAATCGCCGACCAAGGTCTGCAGCGCTTTCCTGAGTCAACCAAACTCGTGTCTTACCGGGGCCGTGCGCGACTCGGACAAGGCAATCTGCAAGGTGGTTTGCTTGATGCGCTGCGCTTGGTTGAGCTGCAACCAGATGATGCAGAAATCCGACTATTCGCTGCTCAGTTATGCTTCATCGCGGAACAGTTCGATCGCATTGAATCGCTGATGGTCGCTGCGCCAAACGACACGATCAACAAATCCATCGTAACCGACCTGATTGCACTGGCGGCTCTGGCCAAACAAGCGAACTCAAGGGAAGAAATCGAGATGCCGATAGGCCAAGACCTGTCTTTGGCAGTGCAAGCTCGTTATGCCGCATCTGGACTGACCACCGTCAACGACGATTCGGCATCAGAGATACTCAGTTGGAATCCCACTACAAGCTTTGAAATACAATCGAAAGCGCTCTGGCTCAGTTCGCAAAGGCGTTGGGTGCAGGCCGAGGACCTGCAGATCTCATTGATCGCCAACACTGCTGACAAGCCAACACCGCCGTGTCGGCGGGTAAATGCATTGGCAAAACGTCGGCTACAGCAAATTCGACAACGACAAGCTGTCTCCAGCGTTGTTGTGAAAGACGAATACTGGTGCAACTGAGGCCTGCTGGCTGACCAAGGCGGCTGAGCTGCCCTAAGGCCTTCATCACACTTTCGTCAAACTTTCCTCAAGCGCTAGAAGTCCGCGCAGGCGATGCTGCGGCCATGTCATTTCGTCCAATCATATTCGCCCTGAGCTTGATCGCCGGTTGCAATGCGCAGCAACCTGCTCCCGACTTGTTGATTGCCAGCAGACCGGTGCTTCAGCTTGGACGAAGCATTGACTGCGCACACATGGATCATTTTCAGATCAGCAACCTTGGCACCGCAACCGCGTATGCGATGGTGTTGCACCCAGTCTTTTCCAGTCAGTCCTTGCAAGCCATTCGGGTGCAGCCTGGGCCTGCTGCGGGCCAGTCCGTTATGGCCACCGTTTGCTGGCCGCCCGAGGCCCAGGGCGAACGATGTGTTGAAGCGCGGCTGCAACGGCTAGCCGAGAACGATGCGCCCGACCCCAACCCCGACAACAACCAATGGTGTTCGACCCAATGATTAGCCTAACTCTGCTACTGACATCGACAATCACCGTAGCGACTGCGGCTGATTCGGGCCCAAGGACGCCACAAACCGTCTACGAACTACGCAGACAGACGACAGGGTTGTTGGCCAGCGAAGTTTCGTCGCCCGACTATCGTCTGGCTGCAACGGTTGGTCAGGCGTTCGCAGACCTGGCTGGCAGCAGTGGCGACGCCAAGCTAAACAGCGGCTTTTGGGCTGGTTCCAGAAACCCTTCTGACACGATTTTCAAAGACAACTTTGATGGAGGCGTAGCGCAATGACACGATATCTGTTCGCAATTACTTTTTTCGTCGCCACCCTCAATGGCCACGCTCAGGTACGTGGCTTCGCTGGCGACCCCTTCGTGTATCAAGGCGAATTGCTGGTCTCCGGCATTCCCGCTCAAGGGACCTATGACTTCCTTTTCATTCTGTACGACGACAATGTCACCATCGACATGGTGGCGATTGACGATGTCCCGGTCAATGACGGTGTCTTCACCATTGAGCTCGAGTTCGACAACGGCTATTTCCGCAATATCGATGATCCTGAAATGGCAGTTGAAGTGTTTGATGACGATGCCAGCGCCTATGTCACAATCGCCCCGAAACAGGATTTGCTGCCAACACCCATCGCCCATTACGCATTGGCCGTTCCCGATGCCTCGATCGACTCCGACAAGATCGTCAATGGCTCAGTTCAAGCGCATGATGTCAATTCCGCCTCGATACAGGAACGCGTCAGCGATGCCTGTACCACAGGCTTTGCGATTCGCAGCATCGCTGCAGATGGCTCGGTTGTTTGTGAATCCGTTACGGCAAGCAGTGATGATGCATGGTTGCTCGATGGCAATGCCGGCACCACTGCCTCGGACTTTCTTGGCACAACCGACAACCAGCCGCTGGAGTTAAGAACCAATGACCAGCGCGCCTTGCGGCTTGAGTGGGGCTTCTCATCATCCGGTGCACCCAACCTGATCGGTGGCGTGAGCACCAATAGCATCCCAGCCTCATCCGAAGGCTCTGTAATCGCCGGTGGCGGTGCGCTGGCCGCCCCCAATACCATCTCTGGCAGCGGTAGCGCAATTGGCGGCGGCGTTGATAACCAGATAAACGGCTCATGGAGCGCCATCCCCGGCGGCCGCGCCAACCGCGTCAACGGCAACGATGCCATCGCCATGGGGCGTAGCGCGCAAGCCAACCACAACAACACCTTCGTCTGGAGCAGCGGCGGCACCTTCGCTTCCACAGCTGATGATCAGTTTCTATTGAACCCGGATGGCGGCGTCGGCATTGGCGTTAACAACCCCAGCGACTACCTGCATGTCAGTGCACCGGGCGGAAGCGATGCTTTGCGTGTGCAGATTGGCGGCACCACCCGATTGCGTGTGCACGACAACGGCGGCGTTTCCATCGGCGCGAATGTTGGGCCACCCGCGGCCGGCCTGGTGGTCAGCGGCGATATTCGCTACCGCGACCCGCGAACCCGCTGGGTCACCGTGTCACCTACAGCCTTTCGCCCGAGCGAATCGGGCCGTCAGTTCGAAATAACCGAACGTAGCCTGCGCACGATTTCCAATCTCACAGCCGGCGATCGCACGTTCTACGCGCCGGTACAACTGCCGCATGGCGCAACGGTCACCGAAATGAAGGCGACCATACATGACAACTATTCGAGTGTTTCGATGGAGATCACCTTGTTGCGAAAGCCCTACAACTCGTCGCTGTTTGGCAGTTCAATGGCCGTCATCAATACCGGCGGCCAAAGCTCAGCGGTGCGTACCATCACCGATTCGTCGATAACAGGCGCAACAATTGACAATGAAACTTATACCTATGCGATTAAAGTTTTCACTCCTGAATTCCACTCGTTCCAGGTCTACGGCGTTCGCATCGCCTACTTGGCCAGCACATTCGAGCCGTGATCGCAGAGCCGTCGGTGCTGGAGTCCAACTGAGGCCGGCACACCATGTCCGCTGCAGCAACCATGACCGGGTTGCCAGGCATGATTTTTGACGAACTTCGCTGTTGCGGTGGCGGTGATGGTGAACTTTCCAGGATAATGGGCGTTTGCTTTTGTCAAAGTTGCCAATATCCATGAACACCGCGTACCGAAAGCCCCTGCCGGGAACCCGTCTCGACTATTACGACGCTGCGGCAGCTGTCAACGAAATTCGTGCAAACTCCTGGGAAGGCTTGCCCTACACCTCACGGGTGCTCGCGGAAAATCTGGTGCGACGTTGCCAACCGGATCGCCTGCGTGCATCGCTTGAGCAAATCATAGAACGCAAGCGAGAACTGGACTTCCCCTGGTTTCCGGCGCGCGTGGTCTGCCACGACATTCTCGGCCAGACCGCACTGGTTGACCTGGCCGGCCTGCGCGACGCCATCGCAGCACAAGGGGGCGACCCGGCACTGGTCAATCCGGTGGTACCGACACAGTTGATCGTCGATCACTCGCTGGCAGTGGAACACGCCGGGTTTGAAGCCGATGCCTTCGACAAGAACCGAGCGATTGAAGACCGCCGCAACGATGACCGTTTCCACTTCATCAACTGGACGCGAACGGCATTTGAGAATGTCGATGTTATTCCGCCCGGCAACGGCATCATGCACCAGATCAATCTGGAAAAAATGTCCCCGGTGGTGCACACCTTGAACGGCGTTGCCTTCCCGGACACTCTGGTGGGTACCGACAGCCACACACCACACGTTGATGCCCTCGGCGTTCTGGCCATCGGCGTGGGTGGTCTGGAAGCCGAGAGCGTCATGTTGGGCCGCGCCTCCTACATGCGCCTACCGGACATTGTTGGCGTTGAACTCAAGGGGCGACGTCAGCCTGGCATTACTGCCACCGACATCGTGCTGGCGCTCACCGAATTTTTGCGTGAACAACGCGTGGTTGGAGCCTACCTTGAGTTCTTCGGCGAGGGCGTGGCTGACCTTCGTCTTGGTGACCGCGCAACGATTTCCAACATGACGCCGGAATTTGGTGCCACCGCAGCGATGTTTTACATCGATGACAACACCATTGAGTATTTGCGCCTCACCGGTCGCGACGCGGCCCAGGTCGAGTTGGTTGAAACCTATGCCAAACAAACCGGCCTGTGGGGCGATGCCCTGGCCAAGGCCGAGTATGAACGCGTGCTCAGCTTCGACTTGTCGGCAGTGGGTCGCAACATAGCCGGACCATCGAACCCGCATCGTCGCGTGCCTACCTCTGAACTGGTCTCACGCGGCATTAGCAGCACTTACGAACAGACGGAAGGCATCATGCCTGATGGCGCCGTCATCATTGCCGCCATCACCAGTTGCACCAACACCAGCAACCCGCGCAACGTCGTTGCCGCCGGCCTGATGGCGCGCAATGCCAACGCTCGCGGCCTGGTGCGCAAACCCTGGGTCAAGTCATCGCTGGCTCCGGGCTCAAAGACGGTGCGTTTGTACCTGCAAGAATCCGGCCTGATGAGCGAACTCGAACAGCTAGGCTTCGGCATCGTCGGTTTTGCCTGCACCACCTGTAACGGCATGAGTGGCGCACTGGACCCGGAGATTCAGCGCGAGGTGATTGAACGTGACCTCTATTCGGTTGCGGTGTTGTCCGGCAATCGAAATTTCGATGGGCGCATCCATCCCTATGCCAAGCAGGCCTTTCTCGCCTCACCGCCGCTGGTCGTGGCCTATGCTATCGCTGGCAGCATTCGCTTTGATATCGAAAAAGGTGTACTCGGTACGGATAAAGACGGCAATCCAGTGCGCCTCGCCGACCTGTGGCCCAGCGACGAAGAAATCGACGCCATCGTTGCCGAACACGTCAAACCAGAGCAGTTTCGTGAAGTCTACGACCCAATGTTCGCCAACCAGGGCGGCGGCTATCGCTCCAAGAACCCGTTGTATGACTGGCGTCCACAAAGCACCTACATTCGACGCCCGCCGTATTGGGAGGGCGCGCTGGCCAAGCCTCGCAGCATGAAGGGCATGCGTCCGCTGGCCGTGCTTGGCGACAATATCACGACAGACCACCTGTCCCCCTCCAATGCCATCCTGGCCAGCAGCGCGGCCGGCGAGTACCTGGCCAGCATGGGTCTGCCCGAAGAGGACTTCAATTCCTACGCCACCCACCGTGGTGACCACCTGACGGCCCAACGCGCCACCTTCGCCAATCCGCGACTGCGCAATGAAATGGTGCTCGATGAGCAAGGCAAGGTGGTTGAAGGCTCATTGGCCAGACTGGAACCCGAAGGCAAGACCATGCGCATGTGGGAGGTCATCGAGGCCTACATGCAGCGCGAGCAGCCACTGATCATCATCGCTGGTGCCGACTACGGCCAGGGCTCGTCCCGCGACTGGGCCGCCAAAGGCGTTCGCCTGGCCGGTGTTGAAGCCATCGTTGCCGAGGGCTTCGAGCGTATTCATCGCACCAACCTGATTGGCATGGGTGTCTTGCCGCTGGAGTTCACGCCGGGTGAGACCCGCGAAACCTACTCAATCGATGGCACTGAGACCTTCGATGTCATAGGTGAGCCCACGCCCGGCGCCGCGCTGACGGTGGTCATCCATCGAGCCAACGGCGACATGGTTGAAGTGCCGGTCAAGTGCCGACTGGACACTGAGGAAGAAGTGTTGATCTATGAGGCCGGCGGCGTGTTGCAGCGTTTCGCTCAGGATTTCCTGGAGGCCCACGCTGCATGAGCGATGCCATGACTGCACCACAGATCGCGGTGCCCGCCACATACATGCGCGGCGGAACCTCCAAGGGCGTATTTTTTCGGCTCGATGACCTGCCACCGACGGCGCGCGAACCGGGCCCCGCCCGAGACGCACTGTTGCAACGGGTCATCGGCAGTCCGGACCCGTATGCCAACCATATCGACGGTATGGGTGCGGCCACCTCAAGCACCAGCAAGACGGTCATTCTCTCCGCCAGCGACTCGCCAGATCATGACGTTGACTATCTGTTTGGTCAGGTGTCGATCGACAAGGCCTTCGTTGACTGGAGCGGCAACTGCGGAAACCTGTCTGCAGCGGTCGGGCCGGTGGCGATTCGCGGCGGCCTGGTGGCGGCTGAGCGGGTCCCCGCCGATGGCATCGCGGTAGTTCGCATCCGCCAAATGAATATCAACAAGACCATCATCGCCCACGTTCCCATGGTCAACGGCGAACCTCAGGAAACGGGCGACTTCGAACTGGATGGGGTGACCTTTCCAGCCGCGCGTATCCAGCTTGACTTTCTTGATCCGGCCGATAGCAGCGGTGGCTCGCTATTTCCAACCGGCCAATTGGTCGACGACCTGGAGGTGCCCGGTGTCGGTACCTTCAAGGCCACCATGATAAATGCCGGCATACCCACTATTTTCCTGAACGCTGATGAGATCGGACACAGCGGAGTTGAGTTGCGACCCGACATCAATACCGATGCGGCGATCCTCGAACGGTTCGAAACCATTCGTGCCTACGGTGCTCTCCGTATGGGGCTGATCGAGCACCTTGAAGAGGCAAAAACGCGGCAACACACACCAAAGGTCGCTTTCGTCGCACCGCCACGCGACCACGTGGTTTCCAGTGGCAAACAGGTCAAGGCGACCGATATCGATCTGCTGGCACGCGCCCTGTCCATGGGCTTGCTGCACCACGCCATGATGGGCACTGCGGCAGTCGCTTTGGCCACAGCAGCAGCGATCCCTGGCACTTTAGTTAATCTGGCGGCCGGTGGCGGAGAGCGCTCCAGCGTGCGCTTCGGACACCCTTCTGGCGCACTGGAAGTGGGCGCCGAAGCTGAACAGGTCGGTGGCGCATGGCGCGTTAGCAAAGTGACCATGAGCCGCAGCGCGCGACGCCTGATGGACGGCAACGTCTGGGTGCCGGGTTCAGTGCTTTGAATCATTGCCCTTGCGGCAGCGAAAAAGCGCCTGAGCACTGCTGCGATCCATTCATCTCGGGCCAGGCGCTGCCCGCAACTGCGGAACAACTAATGCGTTCGCGCTACAGCGCCTTCGTGCATATGGACGAGGCCTACTTGCTGGCCACGTGGCATCCTGAAACCCGTCCATCTCGAGTCAGGCTTGAGCCCGAACTTCGCTGGTTGGGCCTCAAGATAAAGAGCAAAGAACAAGGTATCGATGATGACCGTGTCGGCACCGTCGAGTTTGTTGCCCGTTGCAAACGAGACGGCAAGGCGCGTCGCTTGCATGAAGTCAGCCGCTTCGAACGCATCGGTGGTCGCTGGTACTATCGAGATGGCAAGCATTTGGACTGAAGAACCCGAACTGGCAGCCAAACCAAAAGCCAAGACCTACCGATCATCCAGCACTCACTGTACCCTGGATTGGCCTACAGCTTCGGAGCGATCTACATTTGCTAATCCTTGACGCCTTCATTCGATTCAGTGGCGTCGGCCTGATGGCCCTGCTGGCCATACTGACTGTTCGCGACTTGCGAACATCGGTCAGCGCACCGTACCTGACACTGGCTTGTATCAGCGTCACCGCGGTCTTTCTTGGCTTCACTCCAGACGTTCTTGACCTGCCACCCGCGGTGAAGCTTGTGGTTCGTTTTTTGGACATTCCGCACCTGGTGTTCGTCTGGCTGTTTGCCCTGTCTTTGTTTCAAGCAAACTTCCGACTAAGGCCGTTTCACTGGGTGGTCGGCGTGGTTTACTGCACGCCTATCCTGCTTGTCCGGCTCTCGCAGTTTGGTTGGCTGGAGCCATTCCCGTTCGCGCTGGTCATCATGGTGGATTTGTTTTCCATACTTTTGATGGTGCATCTAATGTACGTCACACTGCGCGGCCGAGCAGATGATCTGAATGAAAAGCGGCGAGCCTCGCGCATCTATTTTGTGGTGGTCATTGCCTTCGTTGCCATCAGCGCTGCGCTAACCGAGGTCATCTTTGTCAATGAATGGCGCCCATACCTTGAAACGGCCAAAATACTGACCATCTGGCCCGCCATCCTATGGACCAGTTATTGGCTGTTGAGCATGGATCTGACATCGATTTCCTTTGGCACACAGCGCAGCCGACCGCTAGACATGGGTGTTGATGCGCGTGACCAGGCACTGCGCGATAAACTTGAGCAGGAAATGACAAGCAACAAAGCCTACCTGGAACCCGGGTTGTCAATCGCCATGATCGCTCAACGCCTGGATACCACCCCACAACTATTGCGCGCAATCATTGGCAAACAGCTGAAGTTCGATAATTTCAGTCAATTCGTCAATAGCTATCGCATTGAGGCAATCAAGACTGCATTTGCTCAGCCCGACAATTCAACAACACCGATCCTGACCATTGCCATGGCGCATGGGTTCAATTCCTTGTCTCCGTTCAATAGAGCATTCCGATCAGTTGAAGGCATCACACCGTCTGAGTATCGGCGACTGCTGGCGGAAATGTCCTAAAAATGCGTCAAGTGATGCCTACAATCACAAATCGATCAGCTCATTTCACGAATCGACAAGACTGTTGCTGCAACAGGTCTTAGCTTGTTCACTTCGTTATTGTGATCAATCGGGTTTGCACGTGAGTCGTACAAATAAAACGCGTTCGTTATTGTTGCTATTGATATTGGCCTGGCTTTTTTCGCCGGTTGTCTGGTCCAACTCTGACCGTGCGGCGGCGGTCACCGCGACCGTTAACGAGCACGCCAACGCCTTATTGGCCGAATCTGATCTGAATGCACTATCGGTCGGAATCTATTGGCAGGAACAAAACTACACAGCCCATTTCGGCGAGCTGGACCCCGGTGTGGGCAATGCCCCAAACGACCAAACCATCTATGAAATAGCGTCGGTGACCAAAACATTTACTGGCACCCTGGTAGCGCAGGCAGTACTCGATGGCAAGCTGACACTGGACGATGACATCCGTAGCTACCTCCCCGACGGTTATGACAACCTGGCATTTGATCAGCAGCCCATCCGCATCAAACACCTCATTACGCATACCAGTGGATTACCCGCCAATAACAAACCATTGGAACAGCTCAGTAGCAACAATGATGACGGCTTGCTGTGGCAACGCATGCATGAAGCTGAAAGCGCCTACTCAAAAGATCGATTCTTTGAAGACTTGAAAACGGTCAAGTTGCATGCGACACCAGGCACCGATTTTCGCTACTCGAATCTGGGTACCAATTTAACCGCACATATCCTGGAAAAAGCCTATGGCCGGCGTTTTGAAACGCTGCTGCAGGCCTATGTTTTTTCACCTGCCGGTCTGAGCCAAACCAGCCTGCACTTGAATGAACAACAACGACCCTTTCTGGCCAACGGGTACAACCAACAGCAACAACAGATTCCACCGCTGCCACTGGCCAGCACCCTATGGGGTGCCGAAGGCGGCTTGAAATCAACCCTGCCTGATATGGTCAACTACCTGAAATTTCAGGTAAAAAGAACTCACCCCGCTGTGCTTGAGTCACACCAACGATTGCATCGTCTGGATACCGGCTATTGGATGGGTTATTTCTGGTGGGCGATCAATGTCGATGACGATGCGATCAGCTATCGGCACGATGGCGGATCGAGCGGCGTCCGCAATGTTCTGATTGCCTACCCGCAGGATGACCTTGGCATCTACGTGGTCACCAACAAGGCTAGCCCCGCCACTTTTGCCGAACTGTCCGACTTGGTCGAATCAATCAGAAGCGGCCTGCTAGCCTTGGCACAGCAGCCACCTGAACCAAAACCCAGCAGTCGGGCGTCACACTCAAAGCAGGCCTATCTAGAAGACTTCGATGAACTGGTTTCACGCCTGCTCGATCGCCACCCTCAACCCTATGCGTTTATCTCCGAGACTGAGTTCCAGAAACAAGTGGCGGCAACAAGACAAAGCATCTCGGCAGACACCAGTTTGCGCGACTTCATCTGGATGCTCAGCGCCACCATCGCCAGCGTAGGCTGCGGCCACACCACGCTGGGCTACTTCAATCAGGAAGACGCTTTGCTGCCCGATTCGCTTCGCCTTCCTGTCGACGCCAGATATGTTGATGGCCGGCTTTATGTCATCGATCCACTGATCAACGCTGACCTGGTCCAAACGGGGGACCAACTACTGTCGATCAACGGCGTCGACGCGAGCAAAGTCCGAGCGCAGATCCATAGGCACATTTCAGCCGACGCCCATATCGCAACGGCCAAGGATATTTTGCTTAACGCCTATCTGAACGCCTATGTCGCCTATCAGCTCGACACGCCCACTGGCTACACAGTGGTGACTAAATCCAGCCCAACGCCGCTTCAGCTGCAGCCCCTAAAAACGTACCAGTACAGCCCTCTGCGCGACCCCAACGACCCCTGTCAGGAAAACCTGTGCTTTCGTTGGCTGGACTCTCATGATTCGGCCCTATTGACCATTCGGAGCTTTGCCTACTATGGCGATAAATTCCCTGTCTTCGAGGCGTTCATCAACCAGACCTTTGCCCAGATGGCGGAAGAACGAGCAAAGTATCTGGTGATCGATGTCCGTGGCAATGCCGGCGGAAGCGGTGCGGCCAGTGCGTACCTGCTGCAACACATCACGCCAAGGTCATTTGCCTTCTACGCGAAAGATTCGGCTGGTAACGAAGCGCTCAAGCGACCACAAGCACCAGCCGCCAATCGCTTCAGGGGCGATATTTACGTTCTAGCAGACGGCGGCAGCCAATCATCAAGCGGCCACTTTCTGTCTTTGGCTAAATCCGGCCAGCTGGCAACTATCATTGGCGAGGAGGCGGGTGCGACCTACACCGTCAACGACAACGCCGAGCGGTTTGAGGCAACCAACACCGGCATTCGATACAAGATAGCCCGGACCCAGTTTTTCACCACAGCAGAGGGTCTGCCAATAGACCAAGGCGTCCTGCCCGACCATCAAGTACGTGCGTCCATCGAAGGCATCCTTGACGGCAGGGATACCGTCCTCGATGCGGCGCGCAAGTTGATTCGAACCAATGGAGCCGAACGGGACCCGTCGATCCCGGTTCAGTGAGCAGGCCAGTGGTGGCTGTTTGAATTGCTCTATACAATTTGAGATCACTTCAGCAAAAGAATAGAAACGAGTCACCTTACCTGCGCCGACTGATTGGCACGACCTGGCGATATGAAGGAATGAATTGTGCACCTTTTCAACCATCGGCACGGTCGGTTCTGCTCTCGAATCTCGGGGTCCGCGACAGTCCAACTTTCAATTATTGGCACAGTACTGTAGGTTGGCATCAACTCACAACAGGGGGCTGCATGAACCGTTTCCTTCTATCTTGCCTGGCGGTCGGCTTGGCCGTTTCAACCTCCGCGCGAGCCGATATCACCGACGATAAGTCCTCAAGCAACGCCGACTATCAGCAATTACAATATCGGTGCGAGGCCATGCACAATGAATTAAACGATGTGCATACCGATTACGATCAACTCAACGATGAATACAGCTCGCTAAGCGCCGATCATCAACAATTGATGAATGCGTACGAATCCCTACGTGTCGAGTTAAATAGCCTCAATGCTGAACATCAAAAACTAGCCGACGAGTTTAGTGATTTGAGCCATCGACACCAGCAATTGGAAAATGACTACAAGTCACTTCGAGTCGGCAGCAAGAGTCAAAACTAGCAAAACCGCCGGCTCAACGCTGCAAGGGCGGGCCACCCACTTGTTCGAGCTCGGCGTAGGCCGAATCACTTCGACTACTTATCCAGACAACAATCGCACCGACACTCCCCAGTGACTACGCACGGGAAGCCTGTTGGCAAGAACACAGATAGCCCGAAGAGCGATCACGCTGACCTGGTATAGCAAGGATGCCTTGAGGAGATGGTCCCTCGGTCGCGGCCTATTGGTCTTGCCTTTTAGCCTCTCATGCTAAGCTTTCGAATACGCGGCTTGGCGCGCAGTGGATGAGGGGATGGCAACATGACCAGATTTTCAACCTTTTTGATGCTAGCGATTGGCATCATGACTATGGTGACCACACCGTCAAATGCGGGCCAGATGCAGGGCTACATTGCCGATTTTATAAATCCCGCGACGTTGTCGGACGTCGATGCCGACACAGCAGCGGTTGGCATCCCACCAGCTTACGCCGGGTGTGCGTTTGCGCCGCCAAACGTCGTATTCGGCGTCGGCTTCACCTCGGGATTGAGCTACGCGGGATCGGCACTTTACGGAATTGAGTGGGACGGAGTGGACATCTATCTGTACTCATTCGACGCAAGCGGCTGCGCTGTTGGCAACAGAGTCGGAGCAAGTCCTGTGGGTGCAGCAAACCTCGAAAGTCTGGCCTATTGTCCCATCGATGGCTTTTTCTACAGCGTAGACTTCGACTTCGCAGCACCGCATCTCGGTCAGCTCGTTCGTATCGACCCGTTGACCGGCATCGGAACGCCCATCGGCTCGCACATGTCACCAGATGTCAGGATCGTTGGCATGGTGTGCGACGGAAATGGCTTGCTTTGGGCCGTTACATCCGGTTTCGCCAGTCGCAACCCCGAGTTGCTGAACGTTGACCGCACTACCGGTGTCGAGACATTGATTGGACCATTAGGCCTGCCGGCCAATGAAGTTGAAAGCCTGGCGGTGGACCCGGCCACACCCTTCTCGTTGTTTGCGGCAGGCAAGGCGCTATATGCGGTGAACGCTGCAACAGGGGCGGCTAGCCTGGTCGGAGGAAGTTACGAAACTGTTTATGCAATGGCCGGAACCGACCTGTTCTTCTTCGGCAACTTTGAGCCATAGCGGGCAAAGCCAGACGGAGTGGCCAGCGTTGTCGCTGGTGTTGACTGGCAGATCGAGGCGCTAAGTGGACCTAGGTTGGCGCTCACTGTTGCTGTTCTCGTTATCGTTGCCAACCCTGTGCGCAGCACTGTTGGTCGCCACACGATCGGCCGACCGGCCGGCCGCCTTTTGGCTCGCTGCTTTGTTCACCGCTTGGGCGATATTGACCACCCCATACATCATCGGATTCGCTGGTGCCTACAGCGTTTATCCGTGGCTCAACTTCGCCCCGTTCAACACTGAACTGTGGATTGGCCCTCTGGCCTATTTCTACGTCAGCGCGCTGGTCAAGGCCCCACCGCCCCGACTTTTTTGGTTAGTGCCTGGCATCAGCCAGACCCTGTACTACATCGTTTGCTTCAGCACGATGACGGTCGCGGAAAAAACCACCTTCAACGCCACCTGGCATGAACCCTACGTGGTTCCGGTGGAGACACTGACCGGTCTAGCCCTGGGCGTATTCGGTCTGGGTCGTGCTTGGGTATTGGCGCGCAACTACCACACGCAACTTGAACAAACTCACTCGGCAGCTGACCGCTTTGATCCTGGCTGGGTTCGCTGGTTTGCCGTCGCCATGGCCGTTTGTGTGTCTGCCTGGCTGCTGATTGACCTATCGAGCCTGTGGCTAGGTGGCATCAGCTACGTCGACAACTATTGGCTGTACCTGGGCATTGGAGCGGTTTTTCTTTGGTTGGCCTTTGAAGCGCTGATGCGCATTGATTGGGTGTTTCCGGCACCTCAACCGATCGATCAGGACTCCAGCTTGGGCCCGCCCAATGTCCGATCCGAATCGCTCCCGGATGCCTCGTCAATCCGCCAAACCATCGAACAGTCGGGATGGCACCGGGATGAAAACCTAACGGTTGGCAAGCTGGCCCGCCTTATGGGCACCAATCAGGCTTACCTGTCGCGCGCCATTAACGCCGGTGCCGAAGAGAACTTTAATCGATTTATCAATCGGATTCGCGTCGATGAGGTGTGTCAACTCTTGGCCCAGTCAGATGCAAGCTTGCTTGAGCTGGCGATGGATGCTGGGTTCACCTCCAAAGCCACCTTCAATCGGGCATTCAAGACCATAACTGGAAAAACACCGAGTCAATGGCGAGTCGCGCAACGTCTCAAATCCTGAAAAGTGGCTGGTTTTTCTGATCTGAGGCGCTTCGATAACTGGCCTGAGGTGTGATGGTCACTCCTCAACATCGACTCCATTGCCATGACCGATCGAACGTTAACCATATTCTCACTCCTGATTTGCACCGCCATGTCTCTAGCGGCAACTCTTTCTCCATCGGCCAGCGCTGAATCGTTCGCCTTACCCCAACGCAACACCGGCCCAGCCATGCAGATTTCGGCGACCGAATCGGATATTGCCCTGGCAAAGCAAGCACTGCAGACCCTTCATGCGGGCTACGATCGTCATATCGAGCGCAGCGAGCTGGATCACCAGTGGGCTGCGTTTGAAGCGAAGGCCCAACAAGGCATGTCCCGTGAAACGCTGTATGTTGAGCTATCGCTGATCTTGGCTTCGATTCGCTGCGACCACACCAAAGCCGAGCTACCCAAGGACATGGCAAAATCGCGCAACACTGGGAGGTCGTATTTACCTTTCCGCTTCGTGCTGTTTGGCGACCGTATGTTTATCGATACGCCAGCAGAGGATAGCGGCCTCTCACGCGGCGATGAGATCACTGAGATTGATGGCATCGCGGTCAGCCAATGGCTGCAGTGGATACGACCGCTGGTGCCTGTCGATGGCTATGCAGATCACGTCAAGAATTCTGTCATTGCCTACGGCACCGAATTCATGGGTGGAGCTCTGGATCATTTCGCACCATTGATAAGCGATCTGAGCTCGACGGTGAGCTTAGAGGTGCTTTCGGCCGGCCAGCCTCGCCAGTTGCAACTGGACCGCTTGGACTACGACGACTTTCTCTCCTTGACCGGCGACAAGCGATACGCCTCCAACTTTGCCGATGCCATCCGCTATCAAAGCATTGGCCAGGATGTGGCTTATCTGGCGATCGACACCTTCGTAAATTACCGCAAGCCAGTCGATGCCATGGCAACGCTATCGCCAATCTTCGAGCGAGTAGCCAATGAAGGGCGCAAAACACTGATCCTCGATCTACGTGCCAACGGCGGTGGCTCAGATGATGCGCAAGCAGCCCTTCTCAGACACCTTATTCAGCAACCGATTCAGCCAGTCAGCGCCATCTGGACTCGCTTCAATCAGATTCCGACCGACATTAGACCCTACCTATGGACCTGGGACGCCGCCGCCCTTAGCCCGCATCCCGCCTGGTTGCGCCCCCTCAACAATGGTTACTATCGACTGGACCTGCCCGGCTCTGAAGCGTCATCTATGCTCAACCCGGCTGACCAGGCCTTTACTGGCCAGTTGTTGGTGTTGACTGGGCCCAATAACAGCTCCGGCTCCACCCATTTGCTGGCGGCATTGCGGACGGCTGGCATCGGTACCTTTGTGGGCGAGCGCACTGGCGGCTCACCAACCGGCGCGACAGCCGGTATTTTGTACTACCTGACCTTGCCCGAAAGTGGCATTCGCATCCGCATACCGGCCACCAGAACGGTCATGGCCAACGCCGAAGCGCTACCAAAACAAAATGGTCTGGAACCGGATGTTGGCGTGACCGTTGACGCTGATTCGTATTTCGCGGGACAAGACCCGGTGTTGCAAGCGGCCATGCGAATAGCAGCAGGCCAAAGATAATCAGCCCAACATCTGTTCAGCCTCCCGCTGCCCGCTGAGCCAGGCACCGTGAACAGTCGCCGGGTAGTCGCGAATGGTCGCCTCGCCAGCAAACCGCAAGCGTCCACCTGCCTCTGCTTGCGCCATCACGTCGTAGGCACTGCCGTCTTGACCGGGGGGTAAGTGGGAGTAACTGCCGCCGGCGTAGGGATCGGATGCCCATCGGCTGACCAACATCGCCGTAGGGTCAGGTATGCCTGGATAGATCTCGCGCAGCGCCGACACCGCCTCATCGCGAAGTTGACCGTCGCTTCTTGATTCCATTTGTCTTGCGAATGTCCCGCCGCAAAACGCCATCAGCGCCGGTTGTTGCGCGACAGGAACCAAGTTCATGAACGTTGACCATTGACTCACCTGGTCGCTGAAACGATCGATAAACTCGATCCTTTGATCCCAGACCACCTCGGGAAACTTCAACACCACCTTGTTCAACAGCCCAAACCCAAGATCGCCAATCGCTTGTTGCTTGGCTGGAGACAAAAGCTGAGAAAAGTCAATGCGATTGGCTTTCAACACGCCCAGTGGAACAGTGACAACAACCTGCTCTGCCCGCAACGTTTGCCGCGTAGTCTCCAGCCGCAAGTGCTTACCATCGTTAGCTATTTTGCGTACTTCAGTTTCAGTAAGGATGGCCAACCCAGCTGACAGTCGCGCAACCAGTTGCCCATAACCATCGGGAAACAAACGATCAGCGCCAGCGAACGCCTGGTCAGAATCCAGATACCAGGCGGATAGCTCAGAAAGATCGGCACCTGCAGTTGTTACGATGCCAGAGAGAAAGTAATTCAACGCGCGCGCCTCGTCCTTGCTTAAGCGCTCACCTTTAAGCGCACGCTGCAGTGCAGCACCGACGCTGATATCTTGATCGCTATCTTCGGCGATTTCAGCGGCATCAGCCAACAACCCCTCGTAGTCCCGATACCAGCGAACCAACTGTTGGTCACTGATTCGCTTTCCGCGGTCATGCACGGAAGCATTTTCGTAATCGGTCTTCAATGTCTTGACGCCAAAGTCACCGGCCAAAGCCGTGATTGGGTTGTTGCGTGAGCCGTGAATCCAGGAGGCGCCAAGGTCGCACGGAAAGCCCAGCGCCTGATCGGTCCAGACGCGGCCCCCACAGCGCTCGCGGGCCTCGACAATCAGTACGCTTGCCCCTTCCGATTGCAACGCGATGGCAGTGGCTAAGCCGGCCATTCCGGCACCGACGACAATGACATCGTATGGCTGCGTCGCGGCGTGACCTTCAAACACGCAATGCGTCATCGTCAACCCACTCAACCCGGCCAGAAACTGCCGACGATTCATCGTTGCCCTCGTTCACTGTACACAATCATGATAGCAAGGCGATTTGCATCCGTGCTCCGATGCAATGGCTGTTTAGCCTGGATTCAAGAAAGATGACCTACAATCAGCGAATGATATCTGGAACGCTATTGCGCGACTTGTACGCGCTGTTTATCTGCACCGCCGTGTTATCGGCGTGCAGTTCGACCAATGACCGGCCCGATCTGCAACGTTTGTACCAACAATCCCGGCAGGTCGAACAACCCCCGGTGATCCTGGTTCACGGCATCCTCGGTGCGCGATTAGCCGATAGTGAAAGCGGCAAGGAAGCCTGGTTCGGCAGCCTTGGCAGGCTCGCTTTCTCCAACTATAGCGAGCTGGCGTTGTCCATCGACCCAGACACCCTCGAGCCGGTGCCGTCAGGACTCCAAACATCGGGGCTGGCCGACAAGGCGGCAGGACAAGACTATTACGGCAACGTCATCGAAATACTGAAAACAGCCGGCGGCTATGAGCAAGGCGAGCCGGGAGTCGCGGCTCAGGCCAGTGATCGGCGTTACTACGTTTTTACCTACGATTGGCGCCAGGATAACGTCGTTTCGGCGCAGCGCTTGGCCGACCTGGTTGATCAAATCAAGGTCGACTATGCCGACCCCTCTTTGCAGGTGGATATCATCGCCCACAGCATGGGAGGGCTGATCACACGTTACTACTTGCGCTACGGGCGGCTGGACACACTGAACGATAACAGATTCCCCGTTAACTACGCGGGAGCCAAACACGTCCGTCGCGTATTGCTGCTAGGCACGCCCAACCTGGGCTCTGTCAGTTCTTTACACGCCTTCATTGAGGGCCGAAAAGTAGGCTTTCGCGCCATTCCAACCGAAGTGTTGGCGACCATGCCCAGTGTTTATCAATTGTTCCCGCACAACTTGCACAATTGGCTGATCACACCCAGTGGCAAGCCACTGAACCGAGACATTTTCAAAGTACGAATCTGGCGTAGTTTCAAATGGTCGATATTCGACCCGGAAGTGCGTGCAAGAGTGATCAAACAGGCACCCGATGAAGCCGCTGGCCAGGCCTGGCTCGATATGATGGAACGGTATTTCGAAAAACGGCTGGAAAGGGCCCGCCGCTTCGTCTGGTCGCTTACCGTGCCAGTGCCCGAGGCCGAATACCAGTTGGTGGTGTTCGGTGGCGATTGTCAAATTGACCCCAGCGAAAATGCTGGTTGAAAAAGTCGATGGTGTAACCGAGGTTCGCCTGTGGCCAGACGACGTCGTGCAACGTGATGCAAACGTCAACTACGAGGAACTGATGCTTGAACCTGGGGACGGCACCGTCACCAAAGCCTCGTTGTTGGCCAGAAAAACCATGGACCCCTCGGTTCAGCGCCACCGTTACATCGACTTTCCGCTCGATTACCCGCTATTCCTTTGCGAACGGCACGACCAAATGACCGGCAACGTTACCTTTCAGGACAATTTATTGCATGTGCTGTTGAATCCTGAGCCATGAAGTGTTCGACACTCGCTCTGGTAACAATGATGTGTGGGCTGGGCATTCAGCCGAACGCTAAAACCTGGCACCAAAGTTGGCGCCAGTCGTTGGAACATTAATCCGACGATGCTGGCGATATGCTCTGGGCCAGTTGCAGACCACTGTTGAAGGCACCTTCAATACGGCCGTCCATGCACCAGTCTCCGCAAGCAGCCAACTTGTTTTTCTGATTGAGCAGGAAGCCGATATTACTGCCTATCCTGGCCTTGGCGTAGCGCCAACGATGCAGAGCGACGTGGCGGGCACGGCTGACATCCACGCCAATCAGTCTTGACGCCTCTTCGAGCAGCACGTAACGCACCTCAGCCTGGTCGTCGTCCACGTGGCGGTCGCTCCAGTCATTGTCGGCATGAACCACCACAGCCGGAACCTTCGCCCGTCCCGGCTTGCTATTGTTTTGGCAAATCCAGGCAATGGGACTGTTGTGCACTCGAGCGGCTTGCCAGGGCAATCTGGGTTGCTCGTCAAGGCCGATCATCAAGGCAAAACAGGCCTGCATCTGGCATTTTACCAACGTAGTGCGCTCAAAATAATGCCCAATCAAACCGTCCGCTTGCGCCGGGGGCGTTGCCGCTATTACCCAGTCAAATGGACCGGCTGATGTCCCGTCTGCCAGCTTGAGGTTCCATTTCGCTCGATCGCGATGGATGGCTTTGACTTCAGCTTGTCGCATCAGATTTAAATTTGCGGCCAAATACTGGCCCAGGCAATTCATGCCTGGAACTGCAACAAAATGAGGGTTGCCCGACCACGGATCACTCATCGTTATCCCGTCGCCATCGATATCAGCAAGCAGTGGCGACCACCCAGCCACCACCCCAGCGCCGATCAGGCTTGCAACGAATCTTTGAAATGCCGGCGAACGAGCAGTAAAAAACTGTGCTCCATGGTCAAAACGGTACGGGTCGGCATATCGGGTTGATAGACGACCACCCGGACCTCTAGATTTCTCAAACACAGTGACGTCATGGCCATGCAAGTTTGTCGCGGCAACCAGGCCCGATAAGCCAGCTCCGACCACCGCTACCTTAATCAAAGCGATGTCGCCATTAGCAGCAAACAGACCACCACAATCGCAGTCACTACCAGCCTGGTTCGCCAGTAGTGTTGACTCAACCATTGACGGTGGTGAAGCCGCCAATCAACAACTAGAAGCGCAATAAAGGCGACCGCCAACACGAACAAAGTCAGTTGCTGCCCAAACGTCAAAAACGCACTCCAGGCCACCAGGGTGACTGCGTTGCTGAACAGCAATATCGCAATCGGCGGTGATGGTCTGGACAAACACAGTCCCCACTGGGCACCCGCCATAAACGACACGATGGCCAGACCATAGCTGTTGGCGACGATCGCCCACGGCAATGCGGAGAGGCCAGGGACGCTGACGCCCACGGCTGCCAGTGTGCAGACAACGAACGGAAGTGTTCCGGCGAGAGCCAGATTGCGCGGGATATTTAGGTCGCTCATGCACGCATTGTTGCAGCTAAAGTGTGAACGTGTAAAAACTCTGAACCCTGGCTGGCATGAAGAGATCATTGCTTTTCACAACCATATTGTATACTTTTACTCTTTATCGTATTGTGTACTACGTCTCACTTTCGAGATAAGCAACGAGCCAAGTTCGCTTCTAACGAGCGCAAGGCAACACCAAAGAGGGGAAAACCATGTCAGATAAACCCACTACCAACGAGAACCCTGGAACCATCCGCCTTTGTACGTGCGGGACCACCATTTATCGAGCTTTCAGTCGTCCGTATGACGGTGCCGGCAGCGCACCGGTTCTCAACCTGTTCGCCAGCTGCACTTACGGGAGCGCACCATGGGACGTGTTCTTCGTAGGTGTCGAGGGCGAGCCCAACACTTACAAACTGATGGAAAAGGTACCGGGCATTCAATACTACCTGATCACCAACTACGCGATCAGTTACTCCTCCGGTGCGGGCCTGCTTGAGCTGGGTGACACCGTAACGATTATTGATGCGCGTGGCGAGCACCAGGTCACCGTTGAAGCCCTGCAATAAACCCAACATCTTCGATACAAAGGTAAAACACTATGCAACCTATTCCCGTCCCCATTAGCGACGTATCTGTCTATCCATACATCCCGGATGCGCCAATTGAAGTTCCGCCGGTATTGACCGGTGCTTCAGGCACCTATTCGGTCGGCACACTAACCACCAATATTTTCTACAACATGAGCCTGTCCGGTGGCGATGAAAAGACGCCACTATCGGTTGGCCATACCTATTATGCGGTGGCCAAGAGCAAAGACGGCCAATCGTTCCAAACCCATTGGATGCGATGCCTGACCGCAGGAGATGCACCGACCTTCGGCTTGACAGTCAACATGCTGAAACCAGAAGAAAGTTCAGTTGCTGTTGGCTCTGAAGATGGACCCTACATCTATTTGGGCGAGCTCAAGGATGTCAACGTATCGCAACCGTTTCGTCCGCCGGCTATTGGTAGCTTGTCCTTGATCAGCAATGCCAAGGGCGAATGGATTGGAACACGAATAGGAACGCCTCACCTGATGGGTATTCAGGCCGAGAACTCCTCGCCGTCCAGTTTGTTGCACGTCGGAATGGATCGTATCAATGCCAGTGGAACACGAGTTAGCGATGGCCAACTCATCAGCTACAGCAACCTGGTCTGTGTAGATGCAGGCAACCCCGCTGTATTCTTGCAGAAATTTCCATAGGCCCTGATAGGAACCCTCATCGTGCCGAGTGCCATGCACTCGGCACCATGCAAACCACAC
Source organism: Lysobacteraceae bacterium (assembly GCA_021604725.1). GTDB lineage: Bacteria > Pseudomonadota > Gammaproteobacteria > Xanthomonadales > BQJN01 > BQJN01. Next base: position 29,084 of record BQJN01000033.1, read on the forward strand.
ACCGGTATCGCCTCAGAAGAGCTGTCCTAAGCCATTCCCTGAGGTCACGGAACAGGCCTCGCTATCGGTCCAGTTCGGCCAGGCGATCGGCAATAGCGTCGGCATATTGCTGGCGCCGTTCGCCAATCAATGTGCGATCGCCATCGACACTCAATGCATTCAAAGCTAACCGGTAATATTCCTCAGCCTGTCCCAGCCTTTCCTGCTGTTGATGCAGGCGAGCTATTGTGTAGAGAATGACTGCGGAACCTGGGTGGTCCTGGCGGGCCAGCTGCAACAGCGTCAGGCGTTGCTCCGGGACATCTGACAACGTCTGTTGACGTTCCAGCCTCTGATAGGCTGCCAGCGAAATGGGTTTGGGATCACCGCTAATCGCTGACGACCTGAACCTTGCAATCCCCTCGACCCCGGCAGACGCCAACATATCAACCAGATCATCATCGGACAGGGGCGGCGGTACCGCGGCATGCTGCGACAGTTCAACTGAATCAAAGCTTAGTTTCTGGATATCGAGTGCTTGGCCTTGCTGCCTGGAACGAAGGTAAGCGACGATCAGATCAGCTGCGTCCTGCAGGTCTTGCCAGGTTTCCCCCTTGGCCTCGCCGATTATCCCGGGCGTGAACTGCTCCAGCCAGCCAAAACTAAGAAAGTGAAACTCGCTCATGGCTGGAAAATAGGCATAGGTTCGATCGCTGTAACGATAGCGATTGACTCGTGACACATCGACGTGTGGATGAGGCGCGTGAATTACCAACATCGGCAAACGAACGGCCTGGATTGAAAAATTGGTGGACTGTTCAACGATACGTGACTCACCCGCCGTGGTAATACCTCCTTCCAAACTGACCAAAGTCTCGATCCGCTGGTTGTCCATGGCAGCAACCAGACCAGCCGAAGCGGAGATTCCGAGACCGATGAATGTCCACGGACCGCGGTCCGCGTAGGTTTGCTGTTGCACGTGCTCGGCAACCCTGTCTGCATCAAGGGCGATGGCTTCCATGGCGCTCGGCGACCACCACTTCAGTGCCTGGGTGGTCGCACCTCGAATGGCAAAACTGGCGACCACAAACCCATGGCTGGCCAGTGTTTCAGCCAACACGCTGACACCAGCGACGCGGCCAGGGAAAACAATGACAGGAAATGCACCGGGGGCTGGGCTGGCATCTCGGCTAGCCATTGTCGGTAAATCGCTCAATGCCCGACGCCATGCTGCGGGATCTTTTTGCGTACCGCCTAGATTCACCAGCCAGTCAGCGTACATTTGCCAGGCATCCGGCGGTGCACCGGCATCCGCGGCCAGCAGCTCAACATAGTCGCCATAACGAACAGTGCGACGCATTTGTTCTGATGGGTACCACCACGACGCTCTAATACGCCGCGGCGCGGAGCGGTCGTCAATATCGCGACGCGAAGCATCGGTGATCATTGCGCTGGAAAAGCCAACGCCGTAGTCGCCACCCACCAAAACCGCAGCTTGATGGGATTCGGGCTCGACCTGGGTCATCAGCAAAACCAGGCTGGCGAGCGTCGCTAAGTTCATCGTAGTAGCCTCCAAACTATTAACGGGATGACACTCACTCTACGTATAGAAGCAGGCCGCTTCGATCGGTAAAGTAGAAACAACAGACCAACGACCGCAAGCTATCGACGAATGTCTACCGCCCGAACGCTGCATGCCGACCGAGCCCTGTTCCCATGGGGTTATCACCTTCTGTTTTGGTGCGCCTATGTCCTCTATCGTTCGGTGATACGGGGCGTTTGGCCATCCGATTGGGATCAATTGGCCGTTGTGTTTCTTGATCTACCGATAAAAATGGCCATGGTGTACTTCACGATCGGTGTCATCGTGCCGGCCCTGCTAACTCGCCGTATTGCCTTCGCAGTGAGCGTCGGGCTGGCGGCGTCGATCCTCGCCATCCTGGCTCGCCAGGGGTTGTGGCATGGCCTGATCTTGCCGATGTACTTTCCAGAGCTCAGCAATCATGCTGGATTCTTCGATATCACTGACCTTTCAGGAAATGCAGCAATGCTTTTTCCGGTTGTTATCGTTGCTGGCATGATCGCGTTCGCACGTGCGCTGGTAAGCAAAGGTCAAATGGCTCGAACGAGTGACGAGTCGGGGAAGGATGCAGACCCCCGCCTGGCCGTTCAGGTCGGTGCCCGTGTCGAGCACATTGAACTGAACAGCATTCTGATGGTTCGCTCTGATGGTGATTATTGTCGACTACTGACCACCGAAAGAGAGGTCAGAGTCCACTCCACGCTCAAATCGATTCTTCAGCGTTTGCCTTCATCATTCATGCAGGTTCACCGCCAGTACGCCATTAATGCCAATCGAGTAATGGCCCATACGGCCCAACAGGTGAAAGTGGCTAGCCAATGGGTGCCCATAGGCAGAACCTTTCGCCGAACCGTCGCCGAAGCGCTGTCGGAATGACTTGAGAATCAATAACCAGTGCCGGCGGCGCACGCGGCATGAAGACGATACCTTTCGGCACGGGCAATTGCGCCGGGATTGCCGCATCATTGACCAGCACATAACAACAAGCACGGGAGTATCAGATGAGAGTTGTTCACGCCATTAGTGGAATAACCTTCGCCCTTGCGGCCATCAACGCATGGGCCCAGGAGCCAGTCGAAACTGAACTGGAGGCAGCGGTTGAAGCTGCAGTGAGCGCGCCGACTGAAGTGGATCTGTTTGCCAGAGACAGCTACAAGATCGACTCATTGGTCTGTCCATTTAAAGGCGGCATAGACTACGAACCGGGCGAGATCGAGTGCGGCCTGCTGCAGGTTCCAGAAAACCGAGAAAACCCCGACTCGCGGATGATCGAGCTGCACTTTGTGAAGCTCAGTTCCCGGTGGGGTCGCGAGGGCTTCGAGCGCGACCCGGAAGATGAAGGCTATGAATATACCGAAGGCCTGGAGGACGGAATACGCGACGACCCGGTCATCTACTTGACCGGCGGGCCGGGTGCGCCGGTAACCGCTTATGTCAGCCGCTTCAAGGACCACACCCTGCTCGATCACCGCGACCTGTACATCCTGGAACAACGCGGCATCGGTGCCTCAGATAACTTCTGCGAGTTTTACGGCAATCGCAACCCGCTTCATGGCGATGTAGAAAACTACGAGCAGTACCTTGAGGCTGCCAGAAAATACCGCGCCGATTGCGCCCGCAATGCTGCAGCTGCCGGAGTGGATCTGGCCGGCTACAACACCATTGAGAACGCACGAGATGTCAAAGCGCTACGGCGTGCACTGGGCTTCGACAAGTGGAATGTCTGGGGTATCTCCTACGGGTCCATCCTTGGCCAGGCCTATATCAAGGAAGATCCGGAAGGGATTTTGGCCGTAGCACTGGATGCCATCATGCCGCTGGACATCCAGGAGTCTGACCAGTACTGGCGCGTCATTAACTGGTATGAGCGAGACCTGCAAAAGCTGCAGGAAATCTGCCAGCGACAAGCCGACTGCGCGGAGACCTATCCAGACATCCCTGGTCGCGTCCGCGAGGCCATGCAATCAGTGATCGACAATCCGATCGTGGTCGACGTCAAAGATACCGAGGCCTACCCGTCAGGCCAGGCACGCATTTTTCATGATATCGCCGGCCTGTTGCCGTTCATATTCTTTTACGAACAAAGCAATTACCCCGGTCTACCCGGCGTGATCTATGCGTGGGCCGACATGGTGGAGAGTCGAGACCCGGATATTTTCCGCACTCTGGCGGAAGCGGCCAGCGATGAGGGTGGATTGTTCAGCTCCGCCGAGGGCATGCGCATGGCGATCCTGTGCAATGACGGTGACGTCCAGGCCCAGGGCAACGCCAGCCGACGAGACATTGAGGAGTACCCCATTCTCGGCCAACTGTTTGGCGACCCGGCCAATGTCGAGCGAGAAAATGCGCTTTGCGTGGAACTGGGGATGCCGCTGCGACCCAAGGAGCAGTACGCGCCGACGGTCACCGATATCCCGACCTTGATCATTGAAGGCGACATGGACCCGATCACGCCACCGCCCAATGCCAAGGCGATCCTGCCCGGCTTCAGCAATGGTACTTATGTCGAGTTTCCTTACGCCGGGCACGGTCCCTCGCGCTCAGTGACCTGCGCAGGCCACCTGCTCAACAAGTTCTACGACAACCCAAGCGCTGAGCCGGATCTATCATGTGTCGAAGACATGGAAGAACCGCAAATATGGGCACCGATGTACACCACCTCAATCGCACCAAAACTGGCTGCACGCTACCTTGATGATCCAAAGAAGTTGATCCTGCCGGGCGCCTGGGGTGCACTGTCGCTAGTGGTTTGTTTGTTGGCCTTCGTACGATTGACCTTCGCGCCAATCGGTCGTTGGATCGATGGACGACGCGCGCCTGACACCGGCGCAGCCAGAGGCATGGCTTGGCTGGCAGCGACCACTGCCTTGCTCGCGCTTGGCATCATCGGCGCAGCCGCAGCCGTCACCGCGCAAACCTCCGAAATGCTGGTTGCATTCGGACTGGTCCCATGGGCCAGCTGGGGTGGTTACCTGGCGATTGTCGCGGTCGTACTCGGCCTATGGAGTCTGTGGACCACATTCTCGGTCAAGCGGCGAATGAGCTATCCACCCACCAGCATGATGGGTTTCATGTTGACCAGCCTTGCAGCGGTCGGGCTAGGTAGCTTCATCCTGGTTTGGGGGCTGGGTCCGTTCTGATCACAGACGATCTTGGCAAGAGAGTCCGGCGCAGCCCTTTGAGCATGCGCCGGGCTTTTCCGCTTTCGTGCATGACCATACAATAGCGGCTCTCAACTCCAACCCAAACTGAGGTTACGCATGGGCCGATGGCGTCCACCTGCGCCGAAGTCATCCGCGTATATCACGCCGGCAGGCTTCGCCGCCTTGCAGGCAGAACTCAAAGGTATTTGGATTCGCAGGCGTGAGGTGGTCAAAGCCTTGTCGGCCGCCGCCGCGGAAGGTGACCGCTCCGAAAATGCCGAGTACATCTACCGTAAAAAGGAACTCGGCGGCCTCGACCGGCGCATCCGTTACCTGCAAAAGCGCCTGCCCAGTCTCAACGTGGTGCGCCAAGCACCGAAAAGCGATGCGGTGTTTTTCGGTGCCACTGTCGAGGTTTGCGACGAAAGCGAATCAAAGCAGGTCTATCGCATTGTTGGACCGGATGAAGCCGATGCCAAAACCGGTGCCATCAGCATGGACTCCCCGCTGGCCAGAGCGCTGCTGAAGAAGCAAGTGGGTGACGAGGCGGTGGTGCAAATCGGCGAGAAGACCACGGTGCTTGAGGTACTGTCGATTCGATATGAGGGCTAAACGAGTTAGAGGACGTCCACGATTAGCCATCCATGGCCAACGCGGACACGAACTTTCAGAAGCGTGGTTATGAAAGTTCTTCATTTTCAATATCTTGAAAATGCCGTTCCATCCGTGGACCGGTCGAGCTGGTCCAGAAACGTAAACTGTGGACGCGCTCGAGTTAGCCCCGGAACCGAACCTTCATGAATGATTATGCAGGCTAGAAAACCAGATTCCTTCGTTTTCGTAGCCGGTAGAACGCAGCAACCATGACGATGCAACAAACCAGCAACCAATTAACGCCTCTCGACAGCGGCACAGGCGTCGGCTCGACCCCGTCTGGTCTAACAGTGTAGTAGCTTTCCGATACGTAATTGCCAATGGCACGCGCCGGAAAATCAAGCAAACGCCGATTGAGAACCTCCAATGTTGCTGCATCGGCGACCACCAATTCGCTGACACTGTGATCTGCCAACAACACGTAGGCATGCCTTTCTTCCCAGTTTCCAGCAACACCAACGACCGGGCGACTGAATGCATGAACCGAAACTTTGGCGCTGGACTGGTCAATGGAATAGAGCAAACCGTCATCACCAACGCCAAAGTACTTGTGAGAATCTGCCGCGTGGGTGAACTGAGTGATGGCCGCTCCGAAAGGCAAACTGGTGGTTACCTCAAGCGTTGCCGCGTCGACCAATGACACGGTACCGTCGCTGGCGTTGGACACAATAATCTGCTGACGGTCACGGGACTGGTGCAATGCGCGAGGTTCAGCGCCAACATCCACGGTGCCGGCAGGGTCCAAAGCGTCAATGACCTGCAGGTGATCCGCTTCCGGCATGGACACGAACACCATGCCACCGGCCGTGGCAAGCTGACCAGGAGGCGTTGCAAAGGAAAGCAACACCGACTCCTCTTTCCAGATTTGTCCAAACGTAATCGACAGCCAACCATTCATGTAGGAACCACTCGGTTTTGGGTTGGCGGCATAGCGAAAGTCATCAACGACCAGCATATCGGCGTTTTGGGAGAAGGCGTGGTAGCGTTGAACGAACTGATTTATTTCAGGTTCAAATTGCCGCATGTGGTGGTGTATGCCAATCAACGGATTCATGTACTCTCTTTGGTACTGCACTAGCGGAGTGTCGAAATCGTTGTCCATGACAATCCTACCCACCTCATCAGCGTCACGAATTCGAGGCAAGGACTTTTGGAACTCCATGTTGTCGGTTCTCAGGACGTTCATTGCATCAACTGTGGAGAGGTAGATGAATTGTGTAGAGTCCTGGGGCAGTTGCAGTGTCGCCTCGATCTCAACCGCAGGGCGCAACCCTTAAGTCTGCTCCAGAACCAACACCACCGGTCCGGACTGCATTCCGCTGGACAAAGGAACATTCAATTCGCCAATTTGGTAAGACCACGGCCCGCCGACGCTAGAGCAACCAGCAGGGTCGATTTCCCAACGTCCCAGGTCACCTAGAACGATCGTCTGGCCTTCTGTCCCGACGAACCTCGGAATTGGGAAATCGGGCGGTTCGCACCCGCCCAAATGCCCCGATACCTCGATGTCGACATGATGACCTGGAATGAAAGGGGGCTCTACGTTGGCCGTTGAACTCGACTGAGCCAATCCGACTGAAGTAACCACTTGCAGAGCGGTTAGGAGACACAAACCAAGCCCGCCGATCCATAGGCGCGTGTTCATTGATACATACTCCTTTGTGTCGTCCTTTCAGTCGAGTATAGGCGGCCAATGCTCTAAGCGTGTTAAAAACTTGGTAAGCCCGACAGTGACCTGGGCTATTGCGAATTTCGACTAATCAACCATCACCTAGCAACGCCTGAGCTTCTTCAGACCCCGCCGCCGCTGCCTTTTGCAGCCAGGCGCGAGCCTCCGCCGGATCGGGATCAATCTTGATGCCTTTCTCCAAATAGCGCGCGTAGGCAATCATTCCGTCTGGGTCCCCCGCTTCGGCGCCCAATCGATAATGCTTCAATGCCCGGAACGGATTGCGATCCTGACCTATCCCGGTTTCATACATCTTGCCCATCATGGTTTCAGCCGGTGCGTAGCCCGCCTTGGCCGCAAGCTGAACCATGCGGCGCCCAATGCGCTCCTCACGGATGCCGCCCTCAGCTGCAGCCTTCATCCAGCCGGCGCGAGTCTGGGCGATTACGTTGCCTTGCTCGGCGGCAATCTCATACCAGGCCCGCGCCTCGAACAGATTAACGTCGATGGGATCAAGACCGGTCTCGTAGATTTGCGCCAGGCGAACCATGGCGTCGACGTCACCACGTGATGCGGCGATACCCAGAAAACGCACGGCTTCCGGAATGTCGGCCTCGATCTCCCCTGAACCACTCAGATAAATATCCGTTAAACGCAAGGCTGGCTCGACGGCACCGGCATTGGCAGCGATTCGCAGCCAGAACACTATCCGCTGCAGATCTTCACCGCTAGCTTCAAACAGCGCTGCAATGTCTGCTACGTCCTGAAACTCATCACGGGCCACGGCTGAGCGCAATCGCCAATACGCCGCGGCCTCAAGGTCTTTAAGCTCCGTATTGGTACTCAACATTTCGCCAAGATAGGCCATGGCCGGCTCATAGCCCAGCTCGGCTGCCTGGGTAATCCACCGGTGTTTTTCTTGCAAATCTGTTGCGGCCTTGCCCAACCAGAACATCGCCTGGGCGTCACCCAGGTTTGCGGCCGCCGAAAGCAGGCTGCGCCCGCGGTCGACGCCTTCGGAATCTGCGTCTTGTGTTAACAGGATTCCCTGAATGACATTGTTCCCAGTACCACCGACCTGAGCTGATTCGCTGAGCCACTGGCGCTGGGCGCTTCGAAATTTGCTTGAAGTGACATCCATTTCTGCCCCGCGCCGGCGTGGTGCCAATGCATCGGCCATATGGGCCCAGGCCAGTGCCTCAACCGCCGCTTTCGAGCCTTTTTTGGCGGCTTTCTCGAGGTGTTTGAGGGCTTTCTTCGTGTCCTGCTCGGTCCGGTAGCCGCGTAACTGCATCAGTCCGAAGCCGAACAAACTGACGGGGTCATTGTCATCAGCGCCCTGTTCCAACTGACTGGCCGCCTGGTTGTAATCCCCGGCCCAAAACGGTTCGCCAACGTTCCACAGAAAGCGGTTCATCTCGGCCAGCACGTTGCCGCGCTCCACAGCACGGTCCAACATTCGCAACGCTTCAGCGTGATCGGAAGAATCGGCATCGGTTAGCAGAAGCATGCCGGTTTTCATCAGGCCGTAGCTGTGATCACGGTCTGCGCTGGTCCGATACCAATGCAAGGCCTCGGCAAGGTCTTCAGGGCCATCAATGCCGTTTTCATAATACTGACCAAGCAGAAAGGCACTGCCAGAGACATTGGCGGCGGCAGCCTGTTGCATCAACGCTCGGGCACCCGGTCGCTTACGTCGTTGCAAATACTCCGCCAAGATGAACGCCGCCTCGTTGTGACCAACCTCGCTTTCCTCCCGCAAAACCTTGACGGGTATGGCCTTTTCCGGACGGTTGTCGTGCAACGCCTGAGCGGCAAGCCAACCTCTTGTCGGGCGATCCTTGTCCGCCGGCAAATCGGCGATCATCTCAAGGGCCTTTTTTCGATTCTTGAAAAGCAGGTAGGATGCCTCAGCGAGAATAGCATCTGCATTGTTGGCCTCGAGCGGCTCTTCCAACCAGTCGTTGTAACGACCAAAGTCCATGGCAACAGGGTATCGGGTCATCAGCATCCGCTTCGCCATCTCAACCTCCGGCGTCCAGGGTGGCTGCGTGTCCCCCGCCCGTCGCAGCAGTGCCTCGGCCGTATCGCGGTCCTTGTCCACGCCATAGCCCCGGGCGTGCATCCATGCCAAAAGCACGATGGCCTCGGCATAGCCTTGCTCAACCGCTGCGTTGGCCAGATCCACAACCGACTCTTCGGTAGACCCGCGCACATAGCCCATGATCATCAGATTGGCCAGCTCGACCTGAGCGATTGGGCTGCCCAGGTTCGCCGCCTGAGTCAGAGGAGCAATTCGGCGGCCGACGTCTCGCGTCCCGCCAATGAGGCCTATTGTTGTCAGGAACGGACGTAGCTGCTGTTCGGCCAACTCTTGAGCCACAAGGCTCCATGGCTGTTGGATCGCAAACTCGGCTTCAGCTTTGCCGTATCGTTGCATCAAGCTGACCGAAAAGTGATTTTTCCACGCTTCGAAAAACGGGTGGGCGTCGAATGTCAGGTCAGATCGCTGGTGACCTGTCTCTTCGTCGAGGCCAACAAACACCATCCTCAGTTGCTCGTCTTCAAGATCGAATGTCGCATCAAGCGGACGAATCCCGGCGGTCTTCAGAAAGTACGCACCATCGGTAAACAAACCCATCCGCCAAGGTGACTTTGCAGTACCATCGCGCCCGGATGTCATGGCTGCTGCCAGATAACCCAGCATGTTTTCGTGCTGCTGCGCTTGCTCTGGCGCATCATTGAGCTGCGCGCAGATCATGCTCATGTAGTGCAAACTAAAACTGACGTAATGACGCTTTAGCGCCTGCTCCAACGGAGTTGAGATTTCCTGGCATTGATCCGATGACAATGCGTCGGCCTGGTTGATTTGCGGCAGCTCAGCGACCAGAGCACTGACCTCAGACAGGCGCCCCGATTGCAGATAAAGCTCCCAAAGCTCCACGTAATCGGCCTCTTGCGGAGCCGCAATAGCCTGACCAATAGCACGGTCGAGAGCATCCGTCTCGGCCTGAATTTGAGCCGGATAGCCCAACGCCATACTCAATGCGAACACAAGCAGTAGTGACGGCATATTCATTGCTTGTCTCCAATCAACTTGCGCAGGTTGTTCTTCAAACGTTGTTCTCTTTGTTTTAGGCGCGTGCGTTCATTGGACAGGCCGACCACCACAACACCAAGCGATTCAAGGATGTCCCTGCGCGTACCGAGATGGCTTTGAACGTTCTCTCGCGTAACGGCATCCTGGCGGGTGGTGAGTCGATGAAAAATGGTCAGCTCTTCATCTGTCAAAGAAATCGAACGATAGTAGTGCAGCGCATCATCTTCGATGTTGAGTTCATTCTCACCGGTCTCGAATACTCCGGCCTCAAAGCCCACCGGGTCGGCCACCGTGATGGTGTGCTCAACGACAATCGGAAACTGTACAGCCAGTGGACTGGTATCGGTAAAGCGGCTCGGCAAAGGAAGAAATTCAGCGATGGTGCTGGCATGGGTTTCGACCCTGCGGTAGTTGTTGACGTTCTCCCAAAACCCCGGAAACTCGAACTCGCCTGTCAATATCAGTTGGTTGCTGCGCAGATGATCCGACGTGGCCAGATCCCCGATCGGATAAACCTCGCCATAAACGCGCCCATAGACGCCCTGCAAATGCTCCATCACCAGCTCATTGCCCTCGCTCACCAGGTTGTCACGAACCGAATCAGCCAATGTTGTCGTGAAGGTGTACTCAACCACAAGATCGGCGGATTCGAGGTCTTCAGTCGTTGAGAATGACTCGATCGTTGATTGACGTTGCGCCCAAGCTGACGGAATAGGCATGGGTTCCGGCTTTTTGCTGCCCTGCGCGACGGGCAGTGCCATTTGATAATCAGGAAAGCGATCTAACAGGTCACCTCGTTGCGAGCTTCGAGTGGGGTCAACCCAATAGGTCTGTCCCTCGAGTGTGACTTTGAGAATGACATGGTTGAAGGCCAGAGGGCTCGGCGCGAACGCTTCGAATCCGCGACCATGGGTGGTTGATACCAATGCTGGAGCCGACTCGATCCCCTGGGCTGCCAGCAACGCCTGCAGCAACATTGCCTTGTCCTTGCAATCCCCATAACGCCGAGCATATGTCTCGTCAGGAGGCGACGGACGATGTGAATTTTCTCCCAGCTCAATGCCAAAATAGCGGATCTCATCCTGTGCCATTTCAAGGGCAGCCAGAATCCTTTGCTCTGCCGTGCCGTCCGCTGCCGCCAGGGACTTCATGCGCTCAAGCAGTTGCATATTCTGCACCGGAGCCGGGCTATATATTGGTAGAGCCCACTGAACGACGTCCGCCCACGAGTCGAATTCGGAGAAGCTGACGACAGGAAACGGATGATGCCATCGAGGCCGTTCCGTATAGGTTTGCACGCGCTCAACGCGTTGCCGATTCCAGATGTACTCCCGATAGTCTCCAATGCGGTTTCGTTTGGTCTTTTCCGCGCCTGCCAGATACTCAAATTCTGGCTCCCGGCCCTTTGGCACCAACAGTCGCTGGTAGACCTGATTCACCGGATAATCCCAACCGAGTTGCATCACGCCGAATATGGTTTCGCCAAAGATCGGGTTGCGTCCGGTGATCGTATAGGACCATTCGACAATGTCACCGACCTGGATATCATCGAGCACCGCATGGGCTGTTCGTCTGCCATCGACCAGGTTGTATTCCATCGTGAGCTCACGGTGCAGAAGCTCAATCGACTCCAGGTCCAGGCGCGTGGTCGTTTCCCCGTCGCGATGAACCTGAATATCGTGCCACGTCAACTGCTGGTAAGTAGGGTCGAAGTCGACCTGCAGCTGAGCCACCGCGTCGATGCCCCGCCGGCTCACAGTCTTGGCAGCGTACCGAAAGTAATGTGCAAACTCGCCATCGATGGCGAACCGCTGTTGCCGGTCGATCAGCAAGTAGCGAAGTCCAGACTCGCCAGACATTCGTTTTGCATCAGCATTGAACCCAGGTTCGGTGACCCAGTCCGGACGTGCCGACTGCTGCATCGAAGTCGCAGCAGAGGTAAATGAAAGTCCGGCGAGAATGATGAAGACCCAAGTGTGCATCCGTTGCTCCAGGTTGTGGATTCTTTTGTCCGTTATGCTAACCGATCTGCGGCTTGTACTGAACTGCTGGATGGCTATTTTCCGCTCACGTGTGCTACTGCGCAGCACCATCAGTGGAGACTGGCAAACAGCGAGTTTTTCGAGCCGACGTGATGAATTGATGGCAGTCGACCTGCCCAGCGACAGCAATATCAGCCATTGACCCGAGGACTGTCGCGCTGGTTGACGGTTCCCAACCGTCAACCAGCCTTGTGCGCCTCAGTCGCGAACCCACTCAATGCTATCGATGAGCACCGCTCCCGTATGTCCCGGAGGGAATGCGAAATAGACTCGTTGGATGTCGTCCTGGTCCAGCCCATTGAAAGCTGAGAGTGGAACCTGAATGGTGTTCATTGCCGACCGACCGCCACCATTGCTGAGGTCGGTGCGCAAAATGGTGCCGTAGTCGTAAAGTCGCGCCCATCGAGTTGTTGAAGCGTCGCCTAGCCCTACCCAAATCTCGAGGTCTTGGTTGATCGGGTTGTCACGCCCAGGTTCCCCGAACAGCGGGCCGATTCGAACCGACAAGTGCGAGTAGGTGCTGCCAATGCTCGCCGCACTTGGCACGTTGAGGCCGATGTATTGGTAACTATTGCTGTTGGGCCACAGCAGTCGCAGGGCGCGGGTCACGTGGCGAATCCGACGCGGCGCGGTGGGATATTGACCTTGCTGCGTAATGCTACCGGTAATGCCATTGCTCAGATAGGCCAGACTGATGCTGCCATCTTCGAAGTTCTCGATGACTTTGCGTTGCGCTGGGCTGGATTGAAAGCCGATACGTACAGCACTGCCGGCCGGATTGCCCAAACCATCCGCCTGGCTGGACGTGATCGAATTCCATGTCGGTGGACGCACCTTGCCGCGCAACAGATCTTGGTAGACCGTTTGTCCACGCAACTTCCAGCGAAGGAAGCCGTTGACATAGCCGCGGGTCAGGCAGGCCTGGTCACTCGGCGCAACAAATTCGCTCTCTGGATAAAGGTCGGTCGGCAGGCCGATCAGCCCTGGATGATCGGCACCATGGATATACACCATGGTGCGATCAATCAGCGGCTGCCACAGAATGCAGGGCGGGCTGTTACATGTAGTCGAACCTTCAGTCCCCGACCGGTCATAGGCCGCAAACGACTCTCGTGGATAACCCGTTGAGCCAGCCATGTCCTGATCACGCGAGCCATAGATCGTTAGATACGACGGCGTATCGGCTCCGACCAGGCCGACACTCTCACCGACATGCGGGGCCAGTGTGATCACCGCTGATACATCGAACGGGCTGCCGGCATCGGTGTTGAGGCGCGCGGCATCATGGACTACCCCACCACCACGGCTGTGCCCGAGCATGACAATTGACGTGTTCTCGATAGTCAACGGGAGCTCCCCGAATGCGTCGAAAATCGCGTCGTAGACGATCATCGGGTCGGTACCGGTGTTGTTGTAGCGTTCGGCCACCACCACGATGAACCCATTGCGAGCCAGAAAATGGGCCAACGCCTGATAGTCGCCCCAGCTGTAGCTATTGCCATTGGTGATCACTACCAGCTCGGCCGGGCCGGGCAATGAACGCTCGACCGAGGCCTCTACGTACAACGCGCCGTAAGGAATCGACGGCACATTGCCGCCTTCGGCCAACAACACCGTTCGAATCGACCCGTTGTGCGTTTGCAATGTGCATGGGTCTGGCAGGTTTGGAATGATGACGCCGGCCTGCGCGCCGAACGTCAGGCACAAAAGTGCCGTTGAGCAAAATTTCCGCATCGTTTTCTCCCCGATTTCAATCCCCTGTAACGACCCAACGACCACCCCAAACGGTCATTGGCCGGGGCAAGGCTAGCACACTGAGTATCGGTAAAATGATGCTCCTGCCACATTGCGAGGCCACCAGTCGGTGTCATCCCGGGCGCAGACACTGACGCATTCCAAAAGAAGACGTACCAAAAAGGCAAAGACGTCGCGCCGCGACTTCAACGCCCTCCCCTCGTCATCGCGGGCCGGGACCCGGGATCCAGCCGCGCGTAGCGCCAGTAAGTATTTTTGGCTAGGGAAGCTCTTATCAATTCGAATGCGGCTCTGCTTGACCTGAAGCGTGCAGCTGCTGGGGTGAGCCACCGTCGATGCAGGGTGCCATTAGGGCACGCTGCTGGTGGTGAACGACCAGCCAGGGATGGCTGGGCCGGGGTTGCATCAAGGCTC
>BQJN01000034.1 GCA_021604725.1 Lysobacteraceae bacterium
CTGCCGGTACCATGGCCGTGTCCTGGTATATCCTGCGCGGCTTTGTGCAGCGTGTGGCCAAGGTGCGATTGTGAACGAACTGGAAGTATCCATGCAGTGTCGCTTGTGCGGTAACGAGCAAATCAAACCGCTATGGGTGGCCAATCAATGTCAGCTCGACCGGTGCGGCCGTTGTGACTTTGTGCAGGTTCGACAGCAACCCAGCGAAGCTGAGTTGAAGCAGATTTATTCGGCCAGCTATTTTGCTCACAGTAAATATCGTGACGAAGAAAATCAGCGTCGCGAAAATCGCCGGCGCATGAACCTGATAGAACAGGCCGGGGTTGCTGACGGGGCCAGAGTGCTCGATGCCGGTTGCGCAACGGGTGACTTCATTGAGTTTGTTGACGGCCGCTTTGATATGTGGGGCCTGGACATTTCACCGGCAGCGATTGAGTTGGCACGACAAAAGAACCCAAACGTGGCTGGACAGTTGCATGCTGGGCTACTCGAACAGCAGTCTTTTGAAGCCGACTTCTTTGATGCCGTCGTCCTTTGGGACGTGATTGAACATGTCTGGGATCCTGTGGCTACTTGTCAAGGCTTGATGCGAGTGCTCCGGCCGGGCGGTCACCTGTTGCTGTCAACACCTGACATATCTGCACCGATCGCGCGAGTGATGAAAAAGCGGTGGGCGTTTATGACGCCTCCCGAGCATCTTGGCTTTTTGGGGCGGAACAACATGCGCCAATTGTTGGAGGGCGCATTGGGCGGCGACTCGGTTGCCGTCGAACGCTTCGGCAAGTGGGTCAATCTGGGCTTTCTGTTCTACAAATTGCGGCGTGTGTTCCCGTGGATACCCGAAGGTTTGGTGCGAGCCATTGGCAATTCTGCGATGAGTCACTGGTCACTGTATATACCAACGATGGACATTCAATATGCGCGGGTTCGCAAACCCGTTGAGGATCGATAACCATGTGCGGCGTGTTCGGTATCGTCTCCCGAGTAGGCAATGGGGCCTTTCCTTCCGGAGTCGGAGCCGCCATGCAAGCATTGTTTCGGCTGTCGGAATCCCGTGGCAAGGAAGCGGCCGGTCTGGTTGTTCGCGCTGGCGATGAGTTTACGGTATACAAGGAGCCCCGTGCAGCGCATGAGATGATGCGCTCAAAGTCGTTTCGCCGCACCGTTTCGCCTGCCTTGAGTTTGGCGCAGTCCCAAGGCGTAGCATTGGTTGGCCACTCTCGCCTGGTGACTGATGGGGATCGAGACCTCAATACCAACAATCAGCCGGTGACCTACAACGATGTGGTCGGCGTTCATAACGGTATTGTGGTCAATCATGGCGAACTTTGGCGGCGCAATCCCGATCTGAAGCGTCAGTTTGAGGTTGACTCTGAAGTCCTGTTTGCACTGATACATCAACATTTGGCTGCTGGTCATGGCGTCGGTCAGACCGTTGCAACGGTGCTCGATCAGGTTCGTGGTCAGGTCACGATGGCCTGTTTTCTGGCCGCACACGAGCGCCTGTTGTTGGCCACCAATAATGGCTCCCTCTACATTCTGGAAGACCGTGAAAACGGCGTGTTCATATTCAGCTCCGAACGCTACATTCTGCGACAGGCATTGAAGCAGGGACACTTTCCGGACGCCTGCCAAGACAGCAATATTGAGCACATTCCGCCCGGTGAAGGCGTCGTGGTAGATATTGCAACGGCGGCGGCGAGTCGCTTACAGAGCGGCCCTGCAGATTGGGTACTGCAGACCAGGACGCCGCCTCCGATCGTTGACCGCTCGCCGCAGTTTCCTCCTTTGCCGAAGCGGCCCCAGCACCCGTCAAATGACGTCTTGCTTGAACGCTTTCCACATCAGTCTCTGACTCACGCCTTGCGCCGTTGCAGTCGCTGTGTATTGCCTGACTCCATGCCGTTTATTACTTTCGACGATGAAGGGGTTTGCAGCTACTGTCACGCCTATCAACAGTCGACCCCACTTGGTGCCAATGCGCTGGAGGAGGTAGTCGCTCCGCATCGCAAGCAGGGCAGCCAGCCCGACTGCATTGTCGGTGTCAGTGGCGGCAGAGACAGCATCTACGGCTTGCACTACATCAAGCAAGAGTTGGGCATGACGCCCCTGGCCTACACTTACGACTGGGGCATGGTCACCGACAACGCGCGGCGCAATATCTCGCGAATATGTGGTGACCTTGGGATTGAACACATTCTGGTATCGGCCGATATCGTGGCCAAACGGGAAAATATTCGAAAGAACGTGACGGCCTGGCTGGCGCGGCCCAATCTCGGCGCGGTGCCCTTGTTTATGGCAGGAGACAAGGCCTATTTTCATTACCTCAATGAGGTGAAGAGCCAGGCCGGTGTTGATCTGACTTTCTTGTGCGAAAACCTGCTGGAGCGAACAGATTTCAAGACCGGGTTTGCCGGTGTGCCGCCAGCCTTTCATGATGCTGACCATGTGTACACCATGGGCATGACCAATAAATTGCGGTTGTTAGGATTTTACGGTAGCCAGTTTCTGACCAACCCTCGCTATCTCAATGGTTCGCTGCTGGACAGCGCCAAGGCCTTCGCCTACTACTACCTGATCAAACGCGAGTACACCAATCTCTATCGCTATGTGCAGTGGGAGGAAAACAAAGTCTCGTCGACGATTGTCGACCAGTACGATTTTGAATTGGCACCCGACACCCAGTCAACCTGGCGCATAGGCGATGGAACATCGGCGTTCTACAACTACATCTACTACACTATCGCCGGCTTGACCGAGAACGATACGCTGCGCAGCAATCAGATTCGGGAGGGTGTGCTGTCCAGAAGCCAGGCATTGAAGTACATCGATATAGAAAACCGACCACGTTTCGATACCATCAAGTGGTACCTCGACACCTTGAAGCTGGACATGGATATGGTCAGCGTTCTTGAGCGTATTCATGGTGCGCCAAAACTCTACACAACGATAACGGGGGGCAGCTCGACTGCAGCTTAGATGACAGCACCAATCGAAAAAACACTGCTGGAAAAGCCACGACGTTGGCTAGTCACCGGGGCAGCAGGCTTCATCGGCTCTCACCTGGTTGAGACACTGCTTAACAACGGACAGTTCGTCGTCGGCATGGACAACTTTTCGACCGGGTTTCGCAGCAACGTCGATCAAGTGCCGGTCTGGGTAGGAGAAGCTGCCGCGCAACGATGGACCTTCATTGAAGGCGACATTCGGAGCTATGAGGACTGCGTGAAGGCATGCCAGGGGATGGACTTTGTCCTGCACCAGGCGGCGCTTGGTTCGGTTCCAAGATCCATCAAGAACCCGCTGGCAACGCACCAGTCGAACGTTGATGGCATGGTTAACATGCTGCTGGCGGCTAAGGAAGCTGCGGTGAAACGGGTTGTCTATGCGTCGTCCTCCAGTGTCTACGGCGATTCGCCGGCGTTACCGAAGCACGAGGAGGTGATCGGGGAGCCGCTGTCGCCGTATGCCTTGTCCAAGCGGACCATGGAAAACTACTCGCGCATTTATGCTTCAACGCTTGGCATAGATTCGGTCGGCCTTCGCTACTTTAACGTCGTTGGCTCCAGGCAAAGTCCTGACGGCCCCTACGCAGCAGTAATACCGCGCTGGATTGAGGCGTTTTCTCGTGGCAATGTGCCCGTAATCAATGGTGACGGTGAAACCAGTCGTGATTTTTGCCCGGTACAGAACGTAGTGCAGGCCAACATTCGCGCGGCCTTGTGCGCAGGCAACGTGGCCGGGCAGGTTTACAACATTGCTTTGGGCGGTCGTACGACGCTAAACACACTTTACAAATTGCTACGCGATGGCATGGCTGAACGGGGCGCACCTTGTGCAGAAACAGAACCTCGCTACGCCGATTTTCGACCCGGCGACATCCGACATAGTCATGCGTCAATTGCACGAGCACAAAAAGACTTTGGCTACGATCCGCAGGTCACTCTGGGTCAGGCGCTTGGCATGACCATGGATGAGTATTTGGCCAGTCACGGCAAAAGCTCTTCTGGCATAGACGAGGCTTGAGTGGGCGTCTCAAAACAACAAGTGACCGATCGAAGCGAACCGATTTTTCTGGTCTACGACAAGCAATGCCCAGCCTGTGACTTTTACTGCAACCTGGTTCGCATTCGTGATGATATTGGCGAACTTGAGTTGGTGGATGCACGCGACGACTCGGCCATCATGCGAGAGATCACTGCGTTGGGGCTGAATATCGATGAGGGTATGGTGCTCAAGGTCGGCAGCCAGATCTACTACGCAGACGAAGCAATCTACATGCTGTCCCTGCTCGGTGGTTCGTCTTCGTTTTTCAACCGCTTTAACCACTGGTTGTTTAGCTCGCCAAAGACCGCCCGCTGGCTCTATCCAGTGCTCAAACGAGGCCGAAATCTGCTGCTGAAGATCAAGGGTGTTTCACGAATCAATAACTTAAATGAAACCGGCATGGACAAGTTCTGAGTGGATACCAAAGTTTTACAGTTTGATTCGCTGTTGCGTGGCAGGTTGCTGATACTCGCCGGGCTCGCTTTGGTCTGGCTTGTGCTGGCGGTCTTTCTGGTACCTATTGCAATAGAGGCCGCCTACAACAAGCAATTGCCCATTGGGTTTTTGAACGACCTGATTCGCAACCAGCAAGGCAATCCAGTTTCGCACTATACCGATATGTGGTTTTGGCGCATGTTGCCATTCACCCTTTTTGGTTTTGCGATGGTGGCCGCCTGTCTGATTTGGATGTCTGGCGACGCATTCTATCGGCGATTCGTTCATGGGCATACCGCAACGCATCTGGCGATCTTGCGCATTGCCGTGTGTTCGATCCTGGCAATCAACGCGGCCTGGGAGGACCTTGCCAGCTCGGCATTGATCCCGATTGAATTCCAGCGAAATATGGGTGTGATTGAACTGCTGGAGTGGGTTCCTGGCTTCGTGCCACTGACGCAGTCGCCGTCAGCGTTGGCTGCATGGCAGATCGCAACCTGCTTGTTGCTGGTTCTCGGTGCTCTGGGCCTGTTTACGCGCTGGACGCTACCGCTGGCCGCCATTGGTGCGTTGGTGATGGGGGGCATACTGCGTCAATACTCGCACCTGTTTCACACCATGTTGCTGCCAATGTGGATGTTGTTTTTCCTTTGTTTCTATCGTTGTGCTGATCGACTGTCGCTGGATCGAAAAATTGGATGGGTTCATCGTTCGTCACCGGCATCAGCGGCTCACTACGCATGGGGTTTCTACCTTTGCATGATTGTGATGGCCGTGACCTACATGTCGACCGGTACCAGCAAAATCATCAACGGCGGCGCGGACTGGTTTTTAGGTGGGACGCTCAAGACCTATGTCTTGCTCGATGCATTGGGCAATCAGCAGTTCAGCAATGACCTGGCGGCCAGTCTGCTGCAGACCCCGGAGTGGATTTTCGATGTGCTGGCATTTGTCGCCATGTATGGAGAGCTTTTCTACATTTTGGTGCTCTTTTTCGCATGGGCACGGATCGTATTTCCGTTACTGATGCTCGGTTTGCATCTGAGCATCTTCTTGTTGATGAACATCCTGTTCTTCGACCTCATTGCTTTGCAATTGGTGGTATTTATCGGGCCAGCGCTTTGGCGTCGCTTCGCGGCCCCTTCCGGGGCTTCGGATCAATCGGCTGCTGGCGCATCAAAGTCTCCGCTTGTCGCGGCAGTCATGCTTCCCTTGCTTGTTTGTGTGGCCTTGGGCCGATTTGAGTTTTATCCGTTTTCGGCCTGGCAGATGTATGCGCAACCGGCACAGCACGGTAAGGTTCCGATCCATCGCGTGTGGGCGGTTCGTGCGTCCGGTTTGCGCGAAGAGGCACCGCTTTGGCAAGCCATTCCCGCTCTACATGATGGTAGATACATGGACCGATTCTATATGGCGCACTCCGAGTCTGGAGAAGCCGTGTATCGGCAATTCCTCGATACATGTGCCGAGATTCTGAATGCAGGCAGTGACGACCCGATCAACACCCTGATCGTAGAATCGAGGCGTTGGGATCATCGTCTGCAGCCGTTTGAAGGGGAGGCCTCTGGCGAGGTAATCGGTCGATTGGTCCACCATGTCGATCGGGATTGAACTGGTCGCGTGGCGTAACAGCCCGTAAATTACGCTGTTCAACGTTTGAACACGCGCGACGATCCAGTATCATCGCGGCATGAAGTCGGGGAATCCAACACTGCCGCAGTGGTATGCCGTTTATACCAAGCCGCGTCGCGAGCTTGCGGCAGAACAGCACCTGTCCCGTCAGGGATTCGAGTGCTTCCTGCCACGAGCCTGCAATCCGACTCGCAAAGTAGTCCGCTCCAAACCTCGGGTGGAGCCGCTGTTTCCGCGTTACTTGTTCGTGCGACTAGCGCTCGGCCTGGACAATTCGGCGCCAATTCGCTCAACCCAAGGCGTTGTCGGGCTGGTTCGTTTTGGGCAGCAAACAGTTCGTGTGCCGACCCCTATTATTGAGGGGCTGCTTGAGCTGCGCGATCTTGAGACAGGTCTTGTCAAACCACGCTTTGAGCCGTTTGATGCCGGTGATCGCGTGCAAGTGTTTGATGGTCCATTCGCTGGACTCGATGCAGTGGTCGACGAGCCTTGTGGTGAAAAACGCGTCATGGTCTTGTTGGATATTCTCGGGCGTCAATCGCGAGTCGCGGTACGGCCAAACCAGGTACGTCCCGCAGCTTGACCAATTGGGGGCTGTCGACCACGGCCTCTAAAACCATTCCTTTGCGGGGCAGCCAGACTGCACTGTAGGGCGGTAGCGTGTCTGATCAGATAGCAGATGGCAGAATCCAGATCGGGGTGATCGAGTCATGCGCGATGACTCATCCGCTACGCAACAATTTTGACTGAACTCTATTTCAAATACCGGTTCCTCACTGAGCTGGCTCATTCACCGGGCATTTCCCAGCGTGGGCTCGCCAGTGAACTAGGTTGCAGCCTGGGCAAGGCAAACTATTGTCTGCGGGATCTCAAGGACGCAGGATTGATACGCTTCGCTGATGAAGGCAACGGGGCAGCCCGGTCATACGTTGTGACGAGGCTGGGACACAGGGCGATAAATGAATTGGCCACAACATGCCTTGAACAGAAGAAGCGAGAATATGAAGCCTTGCTGGCTGAAGTGACGCAAATGAAAAGACAACAAGCAACACAACCCAAGCGAGCGGGCAGAAAACAGCGGCTGGCTGCGAAGTCGCGCGAGGTGAAGCGATGAGTTGGGCGGCACCAGACAACGTCAAGCTGGCTGTTGTCGGCCTCGGCTATGTGGGTCTGCCGCTGGCAATCGCTTTTGCCAGGCACAGTGAGGTGATCGGTTATGACATCAACCGCAAACGTGTTTCAGAGCTGAATCAGGGGCACGACAGTACCGGAGAGGCCAATGCAGAGGAGCTGTCCAGTGGCCAGTTTACGGCTACCGACGAGCTGTCAGAAATCCGTCACTGCAATGTTTACATCGTCACTGTTCCAACCCCAGTCGACCGCCACAACTATCCAGATCTAACGCCGCTTGTTCACGCGACCAGGGCGGTGGCTTCGTGTCTGCAGCATGGCGATTGCGTGATCTATGAATCGACGGTCTATCCGGGAGCGACTGAAGAAACCTGTGTTCCTTTGCTGGAGGAAGTGTCAGGTCTCGGTTTCAACGTAGACTTTGCGGTGGGCTACAGTCCGGAACGGATCAACCCTGGCGATCGGGTCCATCGACTGCCAGATATTGTCAAAGTCACCTCAGGCTCATCGGCTGAAGCGGCAGAGTTCGTTGACGGCCTGTACCAGAAAATCATCACTGCCGGTACGCACCTGGCCCCCTCCATCCGTGTCGCTGAAGCGGCCAAGGCCATTGAAAACACCCAGCGTGACGTCAACATCGCGTTGGTCAACGAGTTGGCCAGGATGTTCAAGCGTATGGACCTGGACACCGAGTCGGTGTTGGCAGCTGCGGCCAGCAAGTGGAACTTTCTTGACTTCAAGCCGGGCTTGGTTGGCGGGCATTGTATCGGCGTCGATCCCTACTACCTGATTCACAAGGCGCAGGAACATGGCTATCACCCGGAGTTGATCTTGGCCGCCAGGCGCATCAACAACTCGATGGCTGATCATGTCACCGGCGAGTTGTTGAAGCTCTTTGCCAGGCGCCAAATCCATGTTGTGGGTGCACGCGTGCTGGTACTGGGCGTGGCATTCAAGGAAAACTGTCCGGACCTGCGCAATACGCAGGTCGCCACAATCGTTCATGAGCTGCAGCGAATGCACGCCAATGTCGAAATATATGACCCCTGGGTCGATTCTGAGCAATTGAGCAATGAGACCGGATTACATCTGAGCGATCACTTGGGCAGTGACTACGATGCCGTGGTGTTGGCAGTGGCTCACCGGGAGTTCGTTGAGATGGGTGCCGACGGAGTTCGCAAGCTGCTGCGGAAGGGCGGCGTCGTTTATGACGTGAAGTGTGTATTACCCGCCGAGTTGGTTGATGGCAGGCTGTAGCTTGGTCCAAGCCGCATGATGGCCATTTCGGCATGAAGGTTTGTATGGTTTCGGGTACCAACCCGAGCCTCAATCCGCGACTTGCCAAGGTGGCTGGTGTGCTGAGCCAATTGGATTGGCAGGTCGATGTTTTTTGCCCCTGTATCGTGCCTGCGCTCAAAGAAGAGGATGAGGCTTTGGCCAATGCAGGTGGGTGGCGAATCATTCGCTACTTCGACTGGGAAGGGTCAAAAGCAAGACTGGTGTTTGAGCGTGCAACCCGCAAGGCTGCTGACATTCTGAATCGCAGACTGCAGTTCGAATCGGCATACTCTCTGGGCTATGGGATGTTTAGCGGTTTGCGCCCGCTGCTGCCCAGGTTGTCGACTTACGACCTTATGATCGGACACCAGGAAGTCGGGTTGTGGGCGGGTATGCGAATACGCGAAAACCTGCCCGTTTGGATCGACATTGAAGACTGGTATTCGCGAGATTTGTTGCCGGAGGCCCTGCCGGGCCGCCCCGTTGGATTGTTGCAAAACATGGAGCGGCTGGCCTTGACCAAGGCGAAGCTTTGTACCACCACGACCAAGGCGATGGCGCAAGCGTTGCACCATGCCTATGGAGGCGTCGAGCCGGCAGTTTTGTACAACACGTTCAAGGGGGGCGGCAAGCCGTCCTGGCAGGATAGAGCGCAGGGCTCGGTAGTGTCGTTCCACTGGTTTTCTCAGACTATCGGTCGCGGCCGCGGACTTGGTGTGTTGTTGCAGGCAATCAAGTTGTTGCCCGACCTTCAATTCGAAGTGCATTTGAGGGGGCGTTTGGGGTGTGAAGATTGGTTGCGAAGACAATTGGACGAAAAGTCCGATCCGAAACTGATTCTCCATCCGCTGGTCAGCAACCAGGAACTCGACCAACGAATAGCTGAACATGATGTTGGACTGGCATTGGAGCCAACGATCCCTGACAACAAAAACCTCACCGCATCGAACAAGATATTTCATTATTTGGTAAATGGCCTGGATGTCATTGCGACTCGAACAAAAGGCCAGGTAGAGGTTGCCAAACTTGCAGGCGAGGGCCGAATGACACTAGTTGATCAAAATGATGCTGAGGCGTTGGCCGCAGCAATGCGGGCGGCGATATGTCGCGGTCCCCGACAATTGACGCGTGAGTTGCCGACCGAACTGACATTTGTAGGGTTCGTGAAACGCGCCGAACAGCTGGCAGCGGGCCTGGTCGAATGAAGATGCGGGCATCGACAAGGGCGAGACTGTTGGTTAACAAGTTGCTTGCCCCAGTTGGGTTGCAACTTACATCGACGCGAGCGCAGGAAGCTGAACAGCGACGGCTGGCCGAGTTGGTGCAGCGGGGACACTTCAAAGACGCTATATTCAATTGCCCAAAACCCATCAACGCTGAATGGGTTGACGAGTTTTTCTCGGCGAAGGTTCTGACCGACGGAGATTGGCAAGCACTGGGGCAAGTGAGTTGCAGCAGTCCCTTCTCGATTCACAATGAATACTTCGCCTCTCCTGATGCCGATGTTCTTCATTACTTGCTTACCCGTCACAAGCCGGCTCAATACATTGAAATTGGCAGTGGCAACAGTACGCGACTGACACGTGCAACAGTGGACGCGCATCAGCTATCGACACAAATTGTATGTGTCGATCCTGAACCAAGGGTAAGCGTTAGGTCCATTGCTGACCACGTGCATGCCTGTCGCGTAGAGGAGCTCGGGGTCGAATTCTTTAGCGGCATGAAGCCCGGAGATATCTTGTTTGTCGATTCCAGTCATATCGCCATGGCTGGTAGCGACGTTGTGATGTTGTTTCTGCAGGTGCTTCCTAAATTGCCACCAGGCGTCTTGGTTCATGTGCATGATATTTTTCTGCCATATGAATACCCGCGACATTGGGTAGTTGACAATGCCTGGCCCTGGAACGAGCAATACCTTCTGCAGGCCGTCATCGAGTTCTCCAACCAGTTCGAAATCCTCTGGCCTGGGTATTTCTTGCAACAGACTCGGCCGGGGTTTCGAGACCACTTTCCTTTGATGAGAGATACGGACAACGCCCAGAGCTTCTGGTTGCGACGTACCGGTGGCAATTGAAAAGGCTACTGATCGTCTGTCCTCACCTGCCGCCTTGCAATGCGGTGGATGCGCACCGCGTGAGGATGGTTCTGCCGCACCTTGTTGACTTGGGCTTGGAAGTGCATTTGCTGGCAGTGCGGCATCAACAGCTACCATTTCCGATCGACACAATGCTCAGTGAAACCATGCCCGATTCGGTGGTCATTCACTATGTCGATATTCCATCACTTAGGCTGGGGCAGCTTGTTGGTGTTTCTGCGACAGGCTTGCGAGCTTGGTTTGCTTTCAGAAGCTACGGACTCAAGCTGTTGTCATCAAAGTCCTTCGATGTGGTCTTTTTCTCTACAACCGCCTTCCCGTTGCTTGCTCTGGCAAAGCCCTGGAAGGCCCGGTTCGGGGTCAAGGCCGTGTTCGATTTCCAGGATCCGTGGGTTCCGACGCCGGGCTTAAAGCCTCGCACGGGCCTCAAGCACAACCTTATGCGGCGTTTGCATCGAGCGCTGGAGCCACGAGCAATGGCTGCTTGTGACGCTATCGTTGCAGTCAGTGGCGGATACATCGACGACTTGAAAAGGCGATATCGCAGAGTCGAAGACATACCTTGCAAGGTTCTGCCTTTTTGTGTTTCGAGCAATGACATTGGGCGATCCAGTGATGTGGTGGCAGAAACTCATTGTGGCCTTTATGTCGGTGCCTTAGCAGAACCGATGCTTCCGTTGGTTTTGCAGGCATGTCGAGCAATCGACGATTTGGCGCGGAGCGGTCTGGATGTGCGCATACACTTCAAAGGAACTGACTATGCGCAGCGGGAACAAAAAGTGCTGCCAATAACTCAAGCTGCCAAGTGTGCCGATGTGGTGTCTGAAGACCCCCGGCGAGCTGGGTACTTTGAGAGTATCGCGTTGATGCGGCGGGCCAGATTCTCGCTAGTGCTTGGGTCTACAGAGGAAGATTATGTGCCATCCAAACTTTTCAACGTTCTGGCATCCGCGCAGAGAGTATTGGTGTTGTCCTCTGCAAGGGGCGCATTGCGACGGTTGATTGCTGACGGGCCAGGGCTTAGGTGCGTCTGGTTTGAAGCCATCGACGACCAGGTCGTCGTCGAGCAAATAGCGACAGCGTTGAAAGACCTGCTGAGTGAACCGGCACAGCAAACTCGCGATATCCCTTCGATCTACACAGCAGAAGAGCAAGCTCGCCAATTGGCAGATCTTTTCGAGAAAGTCGCCTGATGTCGATGTCTGGGGTTCGGGTTGTGGTGATCTTTCCGTCGACGCATGTCTATGGCATGGAACGGTCAACGCTGGAGTTGGTGCGGCAGCTAAAAAAGTCGGGTGCCGATATTTGTCTGTTGGTCAACGAATTGAGAGGTGAGGCTGTGCGACGTATCGCCGATGACATCGGCGTTGTCTACGAACAGACACAGTTCTGGCACAAACTGGTGCGCCCAAGATCCCCGATGCACTTGGTACGAATACTGGGTGACTGGTGGTCCATTTCGGGAAATGCTCGTCGAGCCGTCAAGCGCTTCGATGCAACTCATGTGCTCTGCCCAGGTCTCGAGTTTTTTCTCTATAGCCTCCGCACCGGACGACGTGCAATCAGGATTTTCGCATTACCCAACCCGCCGGATGCCAAGATTGTCGGTTGGAAAGGTTGGGTTTATCGTTGGGTTTGGAATGCATTGGTAGCCAGAAATGCACATTGGCTTGTTTGCAACTCCAATTTCACTCGTCGCGAATTGGAGTCGATGGTGGGACCCAGACAGTCCATTCGTGTCATCTATCGCTGCGCCCCCGAACGTCCGCCATGCAAGCCGGCGCCTAAGCTATCCGCTAGCGGCATGCGGCTGTTGTTTGCTGGGCAGTTAACACCCTCAAAGGGGCTGCATTTGTTGCTCGATGCCTGTGAGGACCTGGTAGATCAGGGGCTCAACCTGCACCTTACCGTCGCAGGATCTGCACCTGATGGTGACTATGCAACCGAAGTGGTGGATCGACTGCAGAAACTGGGCAAAAACAACTTCTATTACGCAGGCTATGTGGAAGACATTCCCGGTTTACTGAAGCAGGTTGATTTGCTGGTGGCACCGTCAGTTTTCGATGAACCGCTCGGTATCGTAGTGCTTGAGGCCAAACGCGCCGGGCGGCCAGCATTGGTTTTTCCGTCGGGTGGGCTCACTGAAATGATTGAAGACCAGGTCGATGGCTGGGTTTGTGCTGATAAGTCGGCCGATGCACTTGCTGCTGTCCTGAAGAGACTGGCCAACAGCCGTGAAACCTTGATGCAGGCTGCGGCGCACGCACAGTCATCCTACGTCAGGTTCAATGCTGAAACCATGATCGCGGCCTGGTCCAAGGTGTTGACTCATCGCTGACCTTCAAGCTCGGAGTCGGTGGTTGACGAAAGCGCGTTCAATAACAGGTGGGAAACTCAATGTCAGAACAACGACTGCCTGATTTCCTTGGAATAGGGGCGCCGAAATGCGCCACGACTTGGCTATTTGAAGCTTTGCGCCAGCACCCGGGTGTGTTCATGCCGGCACGCAAAGAGGTCAATTACCTGCACTATGGCGATGCCAAGGAACGGTTCGGTGAGTACGTCGCGCATTTCGTTGCCGCGAGGCCCGATCAGCTGGTCGGTGAGTTTTCTACCCGCTATCTGCAGTCGGTACCGTCGGTCGCTCGCGCGAAAGAGTTGATTCCAGACGCCAAACTGATTGTGTCGTTGCGTAACCCGGCAGATCAGGTCTGGTCGCACTATTGGCATTTTCGTCGCCAAAACTTCCACCAGACCAAGCCGGTGGAGCGTGATGTCAGTTTGTCCGATGCCTTGGTCGAGTTCTCGGATATATTGCTGGGATCAGCCAAGTATTCAACTGGTTTGCAGCGCTGGCTCAGTGCCTACCCCATAGACAGAGTTCACTGCGTAAGATTTGAGGACGTGGCCACAAAGCCGACCAAGACACTGCGTGAGCTATTTGCCTTTCTTGGGGTTGATGCAGGCTCGGCAGTGTCTGGGGGACAGGTCGCGCGCAAGGGAACGTCGCCAAAGTCTGATAGCCACGAGAAGATACAGCGACGGCTCTATGCATTACTTGCCCACGGGCCGTATCGATGGCTGAAATCAACGCTAGGTGTTGAGCGCGCAGAGACGCTTAAAGAAAGGCTAAAGGTACGCCACTTGTTTGAATGGGTGTTCGCGCGACGAGGCTATCGAGAAATGACGTTGCAGGAGCGCCGCCTGGTTTGGGGGGCGCTGGCCGATGAACCAGAGTTGGTCGAATCGCTACTGGGTATGGAGTTTCCGGATTGGCGTCGTGATCGTGACCAGGTGTTGAGATAGGTGGTTGCGGAGTCCGACAACCCACGGTCTTCGCCCGGCAAACTTGTTGTTGTCGCCAGTCATCCAGTCCAGTATCTGAGTCCGTTATTTCGAGAGCTAAGCCGGCACATTGATCTGGTAGTGGTCTACTTTTATCGACAGACACCGAAGGGGCAGGCCAGTGCCGGATTTTCTGATGCGTTTGAGTGGGACGTGCCGTTGCTGGACGGTTACCGCAATCGGTTTGTAGACAATCGGGCTCGTACGCCCTCGTTGCGATCATTTTTGGGGACAGACTGCCCCGAAATGAGCAGCGTGTTGTCCGATGAAGCCCCGGACTCGGTCGTCGTGTTTGGATGGAATACAAGGGCTGCAGTGCAAGCCATCGTTGCCGCCAGGCGACAGCGTCGTCGTGTATTGGTCCGAACCGATTCGCAACTTGGAAGCCCACGTCCCTGGTGGCGGAGGATTGCCAAGGAGGTTCCATACCGAATACTAATGCCGCACCTGGAATACCTGGCTGCTGGGCGGCGCAGCCGTGATTACCTCAAGCATTTTGGCGTTAAGCCCAATCGAGTTCACACGCTCCCACACTCCGTCGATGCCACTCGATTTGCCGCTGGGGCCGATGAAGCAGCGCATGTGAGGCGAGAGCTTGGGGTCTCCAAAGATGACTTCGTTTTTCTCTATGTAGGAAAGTTCATTGCCGTAAAGCGTCCGCTGCAACTGCTTCATGCGTTTCTCCGGTTGATACGAACTGTTCGCGAGGTGAAGTTGGTGATGGTTGGGTCCGGGCCGCTGCAAGCGCAAATCGAGCTTCGAGCCGATGGCCACGATGATGTCGTGTTGCCCGGCTTTATTAACCAGTCACGCTTGCCGGCCGTTTTCGCCATGGCTAATGTGCTGGTATTGCCGGGCAATGAAACGTGGGGTTTGGTCGCAAACGAGTCACTCGCGGCCGGAACACCGGTGATGATATCGAAAGACGCCGGCAGCTACCCCGAATTGGTCGAGCAGGCACGAGTTGGCTGGGCGTGCGATAGCACGACCGACGGGATGGTGTCGGCGATGCATGAAGCAATGAAATCAACAGTGCCGCTCGATCGTATTCGGTCTGTGGTCGAGGGGTTTTCGGCACCAACGGTGGCGCAATCCTTGATGCAGATTCTATCGCGCTAACTTTCATCAAATCCAAGGCCA
This sequence comes from Lysobacteraceae bacterium, assembly GCA_021604725.1. Classification (GTDB taxonomy): domain Bacteria; phylum Pseudomonadota; class Gammaproteobacteria; order Xanthomonadales; family BQJN01; genus BQJN01. Next base: position 15,104 of record BQJN01000034.1, read on the forward strand.
ACGATGGACATTAACCGCTCATTCAAAGACTTTATCAAACGTATACTTCGGCAGGTTTTCGTTGGCATGCAGCGGCTCGGCCTTGATGTCCTTCCTCGGCACTTCTATTCAGAGATTCCGGACATCCGGAAGTTGAGAAGCGATTCAGCCTGGCGCAAGCCCTATTCATTGATCGGTGTCGCTGGTTCCGATATTTCTGAGCAGCTATCCAACGCAACCGAGGTCATGAGTTGCGTAGACGGCGAGTTGGCAATGGCAACGCATAAACTTGCCTGTCAGCAAAACGGTGAAGCTGGGTTCGGCCAGGTAGAGTCGGCATTCCTTTATGCGATTGTGCGGCAGCGGCGGCCGGCTCATATTTTGCAGATTGGCTGCGGTGTCTCAACCGCAGTGTGCTTGCAGGCGGCCGCTGAGGTTGATGGCTACTCCCCTGTAATAACCTGCATTGAACCCTATCCGACCCCGTTTCTAAGCGCGCTGGCGGCCAAGGGTGTGATAAAACTTATCAAGGAAAGAGCGCAAGATGTCTCGCTAAGCGTGATATCAGACCTTCCAAGCAATTGCCTGTTTTTTGTGGACTCCAGCCATACCCTGGGTCCATCAGGTGAGGTGACTCGCATCATCCTGGAGATGCTGCCTCGGCTGAAGGCAGGCGCCTTGGTGCATTTCCACGATATCAAATTGCCTTACGATTACGACAGACGCATCTTGGACTCTGCATTGTTTTTCCCTCATGAGAGCCCTCTGTTGCACGCCTTTCTTGTCCATAATCATCGATTCAAACTGTTCGTTTCCATGTCGATGCTGCACTACGCCCGCGCAAGCGATCTGGCGTCGCTTTTGCCTGGGTATAGCGCCCAAGGGAATACAGACGGGTTGGCGGAGGGCACGGGACATTTTCCGAGCTCAACTTACCTGGAGGTGATCGAGTGACAGATGGCGCCAGAAGAGGCCCCGCATCCTGAGCAGGTGGCGCTTCATTAAGCGATTGCGCAATTACTTCGCCGACTACCGCGTATCGTTGGGGTCTGAGGCTGCGAAACTCCCGCGAGTTGCGGCACTGATGCTCTTGGTAGCGATGCTGGAATTGGCGGGGATCGGTCTGGTTGTGCCCCTGCTTTCAAGCCTACTTGCGTCGGAGGCCGGTCAAGCAAGCAGTCTGGGCCCATTTGCCTGGCTATCGAACTATGCCTATTCGAAAATAGCCGTCGCGGTTTTCGTCGTGTTTCTGGCCAGAGGTATCGTCGGCTATGGCTTGCAACATCGCATCGCCCTGTTTAGCCACATGCACCGGGCATACCTGATGGAGCGGTTGCTTCTAGCGTACCAGCAACAGCCGCTCGAATATCACCTCGATCGTGACGTCAGTCGGAGTGTTGCAACGATCGTGGACTACACGGCAGCGTATTGCGAGTCGACACTGTCTGCATCACTGCGCTTGCTTACAGATGTAATGATGATTGGCGCTATTGCGGTGCTGTTGGCCCTTACTGAACCACTTATGTTCCTGGCCGTTGCTATCGTGATAGGGCTTGTATTGCTCACACTCAATCGTTGGGTGAGGGGGCGTATCAAGATCATTGCCAACGTCCTGACCACGCGCGCCGTCGAGGTGTTTGCCAACGTCAATGCTGCGCTGGATGGGTATCGCGACATTCGAGTGTTGGGCGCCGAGCGATTTTTTCGCCAAAGACTGGCTGTCGACACCAATATGCTGGCGACACACAGAGCCTGGTTACAGGCGCTGGCTACTGTGCCGAGGTATGCCATCGAGGTATCGGTTGTTGGGTTGTTGCTGTTGATTGGCTATTTCGTTGCGGGGAGCTCAAAACCAGCCGAGTATCTGGTTCCAGTGTTGGCGAGTTTCGCCTTCGGCGCGATCCGAATCATGCCCGCAGCGACTAGTCTGATGCGCAATCTCAATCAAATGCGGGTATCCAGACCCATGTTGTCTAGACTGGCCGAGGACCTACGAAATATCTCAGCCTCGCCGGCCAGCAGCGAGCGAACCGATGGAGTCTTGACGCCGTTTGACTCGGTTGAATTACGGGACGTGAAGTTTCGATACCCTCAAGCTCAAGATGACGCCATTCGTGGGGCGAATCTGAAGATCAAACGTGGTGAGGTTGTGGGACTGGTTGGGCGCTCTGGGGCCGGCAAGTCCACTCTTGCAGACATCATCCTTGGTCTATTGACGCCGTCCAGTGGACAGTTGCTTCTCAATGGCTCACCAGTCAATGGTCGTCAGTTGCGAGGCCTGGCAGCCTATGTGCCACAATCTTCATTCTTGATCGCCGATACGCTCCGGGCCAATATCGCATTGGGTGTCGATGCTCAAGAGATAGACGAAGAAAGAGTGCTTTCAGCGGTCCGTTCGGCACAGCTGCAGTCATTGGTTGACGAATTGCCCTTGGGCCTAGATAGCCGGGTGGGTGAGCGGGGCAGCACCTTATCGGGCGGTCAAAAGCAAAGGCTTGCTTTGGCCAGAGCAATCTATCATCAGCGGCCGTTGATTGTCCTTGATGAGGCGACATCTGCGCTGGACTCCGAAACCGAGCAGGACCTGGTCGATGCGCTGGATCAATTGTCCGAAGAGCTTACGGTAGTTGTTATTGCTCACCGCGAAACGACGTTGAAGCATTGTGACCGCATATTGCAAGTCGCAGATGGTGTCGTTAGCTCTAGGAGCTTATCGCAGTGACAACGGGCCGTGAGCTCTACCCTCTAACCAAGAGTTTTGCCTTCAGGGGCTTTGTTTTTGGTCTGCTGGCTGCAGTCATTCTCGGCAATCTGGCCATTGGTTTTGCGATGTGGTGCTTTGTCGCTACAGCAGGTTTGTTATGGCGCAGTGATCATTTGCCGATCATGTCCTTTTGTATCGGCTATCAATGGTTGTTTGTGGTGCTTGGCTACACCATTTACTTGTGGACCGGCGAATTTCCCGGACAACGGTTCCTCGGAGATATTCAGAAAGCCGTATTCTACTCCTCGCTTGGTCTGCTTTTCCTGGCATTTGGGGTTCGGCTTACATCACGGAAGGTCGGGGTGGTAGGCCGAGTCGCACCGCATGGCAACTACAACATTGACCGCCTGTTCTGGTTGGTCATTGTCTTGTTTATGCTCGATTGGATGGTTGAGTTGAACCTGCTTGGTCTGCCTTCGCAGATCCTGCATCCTGTTCGCATTTTGCTGAAGCTTCGCTACCTGTTCCTGTTTCTAATGCTGATCGAAGTGCACCGCAATCGTCAGGGCTATCGAATAGCCGCACTGGCCTTCACCATTGCTATCGTGCCGAAACTTCTGACTGGCATGTCATCTTTCAAAGAGCCCTTGTTTTTCTTGGGGATTCTTATGCTAGGACGTTACGTAGCGCATGCCCGGACGGTTTCCGAGCGACGTACCAACAGGAGGATTATCGCTATTGGGGCCCTGCTCGCCACCTTCCTGCTGGCCATTGGACTGGTATGGAACCAGGATCTGAAAGTGAAATGGCGAATGGCGCTCTGGTCGGGGGAGATTGCGGGTTCTCCTATTGATAAGTTGGCCGCGTTTGGCGGCATGTTGTCAGACTCGCTGGAGCGTTTCGACTCTGATACAGCCACGGAAAGCCTCGGTTCAAGAATGAGCTCAGGTGTTGCCTATTTTTCGCACGTGCTGGATCGTGTGCCAGCCATGTTAGATCACGAATACGGCCTTTTTGTCGGTCGGGGCGTATCGCATGTTCTTACTCCAAGATTTCTGTTTCCCGACAAGCGGGATCTGGGCGGAGACTCGTGGATCGTCCGCAAGTATGCCGGTCTCAGTGTGTCCGGTGACGAACAGGGGACGTCCGTGGGCCTGGGTTACCTGGGAGAATTCTATATTGATTTTGGCTTCTTCGGCATTGTCGCATTGTCATTCTTGTTTGGCGCGTATTTCGGCCTGTTGTACAAGTACATCTATTACATAGCGCCATCGCAACAGATTGGGTCTGCATTTTCCATCGTTCTAATGCTCGACTACTTCACCGGATACGAGTCCAACTTTGCAAAACTACTGGGTGGAATGACGCAGATGGTGCTGATCTATTCGTTTGTGATGTTTACCGTCGGCCGCGCCCTACACAACTATTTGAGCGGTAGCAAGGAACGACGTGAAGCGGCGACGATTGGCTAGTCGTTTGATCGTCCTGGCACCCGAGTTGGTCGGTGGTGGTGGCATCGGCGCGGTAAGCCGAGCGGTGGCTGAGTATTCAGCACAGCTGGGTAAATCGTTGGACATGGAAGTCGAAATTTGGTGCTTGAATGGGGACACATCGAACCAGTTGGCAGTACCAGCCCAGCGCAGTTTCGAAGGCTCAAGGTTACGGTTGGCGATAGCTCTGCTGGTCGAGGGTATCCAGCGATCAACGGTAGTCGTCGCTACGCACGTACATTTGGCGAGGCCGTTGAACTGGTTACCGGCGTGGCTAAGGCCTTGGCTTGTGGTGATCGCGCATGGCTCTGAGGCTACTTGGCGTATTCGCAAAGCCAGCCATGAAACGTTTCGAAATGCTCGCGTGGTATTGACGAATTCGGACTTTACGCGACGCCGAATGATTGAGCATGGTGTTGAGGCAAACGTTGCGGCGTTGGGGCTGGGTTTGCCCAAGGAAGTTCAACTGAGGCCTGAGCCTTCAGGCCACACAAGTCAGGATCTGAGCCTAAGGTCTATTGACGGCAAGGTTCGGCGCATCGGGGAGCGTGCGTTGCTGCTGGTTGGGCGCATGCTACTAAGTGAGCGACAAAAGGGCCACGAACAGTTATTGGCCTGCCTACCCGAATTGGCGAGCGAATATGAAGATGTACAGATGCTTTTTGTCGGAGAAGGTGACCTTGTGCCGTTGCTGACGGATCTTGCGACGGAGCTGGGTGTCGCTGATCGAGTGTTCATGCCGGGGTACGTAGCGCGCGATCAGCTCGAGCAGATTTATCAGGCATGCTGCGCGTACGTCATGCCAAGTCGGCAGGAAGGGTTCGGGCTGGTCTATCTGGAAGCGATGAATCATGGTTTGCCCTGTCTGGCTTGCTCAAATGATGGCGGCGCAGAGGTCGTGGTTGATGGTGCAACCGGCTGGCATATTGCAGACCCAAATGACCATCAGTCCATGCTCAGCTGCTTGCATGAAATGTTGTCAGACCCTATGGAACTTCGTCGGCGAGGTTATGCCGGTTGGAAACGACTGCGAGACAATTTCACGCAAGATCACATGCACGAAAGGTTTGAGGTGCATTTGCGCCGAGTTCTGTTCGGGTGACGGTGCTAGGTGCCATCCGGTCACGCATGGTGTCCAGGGCTCTAAAGGGGATCGAGGGGCAGATTGCATGCGACAATCCGGATGACCTGCAATTGCGAAAGATTCGACAATTGTGGAGCAGTTGGCGGATGGTGTTTGGCGAACAACTGCCGGCTGACGCGCCGACAAGCCTGGAGGATTTTTTCGCCCAAGTTCCGACCACCGATCGTCAATCCATGCGTGCACTGATACCAGGTTTGCACGGGAATCAGTTTCGATCTACTGGAGGCTCAACCGGCGAACCGTTGAAGTTCCCAGTTTCGCGCGCTGAGATCAAGTACCAGACCGCTTCGGTGTGGTGGCTAAGAGCCCGTATTGGAATTTCCCCGGCCGATCGTCTAGCGATGCTGTGGGGCCATTCCCATATGCTAAAGACCGGCATTTCAGGCTTGGCGACGAGCTTTGTGCGCCGAGGAAAGGATCAATTGCTGGGTTACCTCCGTTGTTCCGCGTATGACCTTTCAGGCGATACCTTGGCTGAAGTTTTTTTGAGCATGAAGGGATTCTCGCCGGACTATATTCTGGGGTATTCCGCGGCGCTTGAGCGGCTGACCAAACAGGCCGAACGTCTTGGGCTGCAATGGAGTAGTCCATTGAAGGCGGTGATCGCTACCGGCGAGTGCTTCCCCACACCAAGCAGTCGAATCAGTCTGTCGAACCTTTTCGGATGCCCCGTGCTGATGGAATATGGCTGTGTAGAGGCTGGAACGATTGCCCATGAGCTTGGAGAGGGCGATTATGCCGTGATGTGGCCATTGAACCTGTTGGAGTGCCTTGACGGCGGAGAGTTGGCTGTGACTGCGCTCTACCCTCGAACAATGCCTTTGTTGCGATACCGCTTGGGGGATACATTGACCGATCCGGTGCCCTCGTGCCGTGCCTTGCGCCGTATTGGCGAGATTGCTGGTCGATTGAATCAGAGCATCAAGTTGCCAACTGGGGTTGTGGTGCATTCAGAAGCTGTGGCGCATTGTGTTCGCGATATCGCCGTCGTCGATGCCTATCAACTGGTGATTGCTCGATCGCGGCCTATCGCATTGAGGTATGTGGCGGCCCGAGATTTATCGCAAAAGGAACTGATTACGTTGCAGTCAGCCTTTGCAAAGGTATCCGCTGATTTGGCCTCAATTGAAGCTCGCCGTGTAAGTGATCTGCCCAAAACAGTTTCAGGCAAGACACAACAAGTGGTGTATGAGTAGAGTGCAGGGGTGGGTTGGGTGAGTCTGACAACGCAATGCGAATTCTGCACGTAACACCGACCTATTTGCCGGCGACGCGCTACGGTGGCCCCATATATTCGGTGCATGGTCTGGCGCGCGCACAAGTGGCATTGGGCCACAAGGTAAACGTGGTGTGCACTTCGGTTGATGGGCCAAACGACTCCGATGTCGTTCACGAATCATTAGTTGATATGGATGGTGTCGGAGTTCACTACTATCGGTCGCGATTCGGCCGGCGAACGTATTACTCAGGTGGCATGCGTCGAGCGATGCGCCAAGCTGTGGCCGCAGCAGATATCGTCCATCTGCATTCTGTTTTTTTGTGGCCAACGTTATGCGCTGCCAGGGTCGCGATGGCAATGAAAATCCCTTATGTGGTCTCGCCTCGCGGCATGTTGGTCGCTGATTTGATTGCCGACCGTGGCAGGCTGCGAAAAAAGATGTGGCTAGCGCTCTTTGAGCGACGGACGCTGGCGCACGCGGCATGGGTGCATGTTACCTCGCTGCGAGAGGAACAGGCATATCGAGAGCTTGGCCTTCCAAGTCATCACTTGGTAAGGGTTAGCAACGGCGTCGACGCGCCCGCTTGCGACGACTTACCTCATGCATCGTCAAACCTGCTTGCCAGTTTGCCGGACCGATATGTTCTCTACCTTGGGAGATTGAGCTGGAAAAAGCGAATTGACTGTCTCATTTCGGCGATGGTGGACGTGCCGCCTGATTTACACCTTGTGGTGGCGGGGCCCGACGATGAGTCGTTGTTGCCGAAACTGCAACAATTTGCTTGCGAGCACGGGGTTTCCAGACGTATTCACTGGGTTGGTCAGGTTGACTCTGATTTGCGTTGGCATCTGTTGTGCCGAGCATCGAGCCTTGTGTTGATCTCGTCCAATGAGAACTTCGGAAATGTTGTTGCCGAAGCGATGGCGGTTGGGTGTCCTGTTGTGGTCTCTGGGCAAGTTGGTGCCAGTGAAATCGTTGCCAAGGCGAACGCTGGGATCGTTGTCGAAGCGACCCCAATTCAAACTGCCAGGGCGATTGCGTCAATAGCACTGGACAAGACACGGGCTGCGGGGTATTGCGAAGCCGGCCGCCACTATGCTCGCGAACACTTGAGTTGGAATTCAATCGCCAGTCAGCTGTGTCAGCACTACGCATTAGCTCAACAATGAATCTCTTGAGATTCTTCTGACTCCGGTAGCGCGAGCATGATTATGGTGAACATAAGGTAACGGGATGAAATCAATCGAAAAACATTATGAAGCGCGTTACTCGACATTGGCTGATGCAAGTCGCGAAGTGGGCATGGACGGCACACTCAATGAACGAATCGCCCTGGCCTTGGACTGGCTGCCGCCAGCCAGCCGAGTTTTGGATTACGGAAGTGGCACTGGCGCAGCGACCAACGCATTCGTGGAGGCAGGGCATCAGGTGACGGCGGCTGACATTGCCCAGCCTGCACTCGACTACATTGCGCGCTGCTGCCCCGATGCCAACGTTGTGAAGATCAATGAGGAGGGTAAAACGGGCTTGCCTGACAAGGCATTCGACGTGGTTTTCTCCTCCGAGGTGCTTGAACATGTTTTCGATGTGGCTGGTACTCTGACCGAGTATCACCGACTGTTGGATGATGGCGGCAAATTGGTACTGACGACCCCGTATCACGGGGTCGCGAAAAACGTGGCAATTGCACTAAAAGGTTATGAGCGGCACTACCACCCCTATCATGGACATATTCGATTTTTTACGCGCAGATCGCTGAATGATTGCCTCGTCGATGCCGGCTTTGAGGTCAAGCACTGGCGTGGTTTGGGGCGCATCTGGCCCCTTTGGAAAACGATGTTTGTGATAGCGGAGAAAGCATAACGAATGTCTATCTCAAACACTTTCGGATACATCAGCAAACATCCCTGGACAAAGACCGCAAGGTTGTCGGCATTCGGTCGCTTGTTTCACTGGCAACTGATCCGACGCTTTCATACTTCCGGCATCATTTTCGACTGGATCGATGGCACTAGGCTGATTGTTCTACCTGGAGAGACGGGCGTTACCGGAAACGTCTATTGCGGGCTGCATGAGTTTACTCACATGGCCTACGTGTTGCAGGTTTGCACAAGCGACGATTTTTTCGTTGACGTAGGTGCCAACGTTGGCTCGTATACGGTGCTCGCATGTGGTGCTCGCCAGGCAAAAGGCCTATGTTTTGAACCGGCACCAGGCACATACCAACGGTTGCGCGCAAATCTCGGCTTGAACGATCTGTTCGCAACAGTCACTGCTTTGCAACAGGGTGTTGGGGATGCGAACGGAACTGCCCGGTTCACGACCGGGCTGGGTAGCGTGAACCATATTGTTGGTAACAGCGATCAGCGAACTGACACGATTGACGTTCCTGTAACAACGCTGGACCACGCATTGCGAGACGAAGCGCCAACAATCATCAAAATTGACGTTGAAGGGTACGAAGAAAAAGTCCTGGCCAGTGCCGCAGAAACACTCGCCCGCCCCGAGCTCCATTCGATCATCGCCGAAATCAACGGAAGCTTGCGTTACGGCGACAATGCCGAACCAGTGCTGGAGCAACTGCGGCTGCATGGCTTTGAGCCCTGCCGATATGATCCATTTACGAGGCGACTGACATTGCTCGATAGCGTAGATGGAGAGAGTGGAAACACGCTGTTTATCAAAAACCAGGATTTGGTTCGAAGGCGGCTTGCCACAGCAAAACCCATCACCTGGCGTGGCTTGTCCCTATGACTTCCAGCTACGAACAGTTTCACCAACGACGCATCGATTGGACCATAGACATGTTGCGTCGCCACCATGCCGAGCGCGTGATCGAAATGGGCGGACATCCTTGGGTGATGACGCGTCGCTTGCTTGAAGCAGGAATTGATGTCCCAGCCACGATCTCGGCTGAAGAGTGTTTGCTGTGGCCGGATCAACTGCCAATCAAGAAAACTCAGAAAGAAATCGACTTGAGTAATGGGGATCGCCACGTCTTCACGAACTACTCGGCCAACCTCGAACGGAGCCGATTCGCCGTCGACGAAAAAGCCAACGCAGTGCTTGCAACGGAGATCATCGAGCACATGGTCCGCGCGCCGCATGTGCTGCTATTGAACGCCAATGACTGGCTCGACATCGGTGGGCTTCTGCTGTTGACGACGCCGAATGGGGCGTCCTTTCAAAACCCGATGCGGATCAAATCGAGATGCAACGCATTTCGATATCAGATATACGAGCGCCATACCTACACATTCGAACGCAGAGATTTGGAGCAGTTGATCACTTTGTGCGGATTTGACGTTATCGAGTCAGGTTTCACAAGTGATTACCCTCGTCAAGGCCCGTCAAGAGTTTATGATGTTCTTGCCAGGATTCCTTTGGACTACATGCAGAATCTTTTTCAACGTACCGTGTACGTCATCGCGTGCAAGAGAGAGTCGTTGACCATGTTGCCAAAACGCCCATCGGTTTATGCACCTGGCCAGTGGGAATACATAGAGCCCGCGTCGTGAGTTGCTCCGTCCTGATCTTTACGCTGAACGAAGCGTTGCATTTACCTTCATGCCTTAAGTCTGTGGAGTGGTGTGATGATGTAGTTGTTGTTGATTCGTTCAGCATCGACGAGACCGAGAGCATATGTAGAGAGCATGGAGTGCGATTCATCCAAAACGCTTTCACCGGGTTTGGTAGCCAACGCAACTGGGCGCTCGACCATGTTGACCTGAAATACGATTGGGTACTCGTTCTGGACGCCGACGAGCGAGTGTCTTCCGAGTTGGCAACAGAACTGGTTGCGGTGGCCAAACGTGGCGGTGAGGGGCATGCAGCGTACCAGCTGCGAAGACGGTTCCACATGTGGGGGCGCTGGCTGAGATACTCCAGCATGTACCCGACATGGGTGATGAGGTTTTTTCACAAACGTCTCGTTCGGTATCAGGATAGAGGCCATGCAGAGACGCAACTAGTGGAGGGGACCATCGGTGATCTCAGCAATGACCTGATCGACGAGAACCTAAAAGGGATAGATGAATGGTTTGAGCGGCAAAACCGCTACTCTCGACAGGAAGCTGAGTACGAGCTTGATAACACGGTCAATGGCAGCGTCTGGAGCTTGTTTTCCACGCAGCCGTTGCAGCGACGAGCGGCCGTGAAGCAGTTGGTCAGATCGTTGCCTTTTCGCGGTGCCGTTTATTTCATCTATGCCTACGTTGTTCGCGGTGGATTTCTGGATGGCAAGGAGGGGTTGGCATTTTGTCGAATGCGGTCGCTGTATTACGCCATGATTGAGTTAAAGCGTTTCGATTTATCGCGCCGTGGCAGGAGCAGGTCGCAATGATAGCGTCATGGTGGAATGCGACAGGCCACATGGGTTTGGCCAGAATGGCGATTTTGGTGGCTGCTTTGGCAGTAATAAGTCAGCTCCTGTCGGCCAGTTTGGTCGAGTCTACGGTCAGCCCCAACGCTTCATATCGGCTTGCTCAGTCATTGGCCAACGATGGTTCGTATGAGATTGAAGCGTGGCATCGCATGGTCGGTGATAATGAAGAAAACAAGCAGCTAAAGATGTGGCACCTGCCTGGTGAACCTCTTTATCTGGCGGCGGGTATGACAGTGTTGCCGCAGCCAATGATGCGCTACCTCCACGTGCCGGTCACCGCTGCACTAATTGTCGCGGTAGCGATTTTTGCTGGTGTGATTTTTGGTCCAAGGGTCGGATTAGTTACCGGGATCGTAGCCATTTTGCAACCTTTTGTTCTGGTGCACGGCCCTGTTTGGGATGATGCGTTTTTCGGGGCGGCGGCGTATTGGTCGGTGGCAGCACTAGCCAGTTTGGTCCTGGTTCAGGCTCGAGCTCGAGCCTCACTCCCCCTCCTCGCTGCCTGTCTGTTGATATTGATCCTGTCGGCCTTGGGAGCCATTACTCGCAGCCAGGTGACAATTGCTTTGGTTGCACTTGCAATCATTGTTGCTCTTGCTTGTCGGTCCAGACCCTCAACCGCAATCGCGTTGTCAATTTCGTTGGGCGTGGTGTTGGCATTGGGCGCCTGGGGATACCGAAATCAGCAGGTATCCGGCGAGTTGTTTTTCGGATCTACACACGACGGAATTACCTTGTGGGAGTCAAACTACCCTCATGTTTGGGATGCCATTCAACTGGGGCAGGTTGAGGCTTTGAATAGCCAAAATATGCAGACAGAGTTTCGAGCCGCTGTCGGCATGTCCGAAATTGAAGCCAACAATTATTACAAGCGACTGGCTATGCAACGGTTTATTGATCATCCGTTGGACGTGGCTGTCGACTCAGTTCGGAAGGTGGTTGTTTCAACCATTGGGGTTGCCCCGCAAAAGCCACTATATTCGCCGAGAAACATGGCAGCGATTGCCAGCACCCTGTTGCTGGCGCTAGGGGCCTGGATGGGGCTTTACGCAGTTCGCCGCCACTGTCGAATCAAGCCGCGAGTGTTTTGGATGCACACCTCCTTTTTGATGCTGTTGGTGTTCGGAATGTTGGCAATCGGGCCCATTGGTCTGAGGTATCGCTTGCTCTTTGACGGTGTGCTTTGGAGCTTGTGTGGTCTTGGTGTGGTTAGAGTCATCGATCACTTGAAGGGGCGCTAAATGATTATTCTTGGGATCAATGCCTGGCATGGCGATGCTTCTGCTTGCGTATTGGTAGATGGTCAATTGCGGGCAGCGGCTGAAGAAGAGCGGTTTCGCCGTATCAAACACTGGGCAGGATTTCCGAGCCACGCCATCGAATATTGCCTGCAAGAGGTCGGTGCTTCGATTGCGGACGTAGGAGTGGTGGCGGTCAATTCTGACTCCACGGTGCCCAGGTGGCGAAAGTTGAAGTACTTGCTGACCAGCCCGCGTGCATTGCGCGTTGCGGTCAACCGGCTGCGAGACCGTGCCGACAGGAAATCAATCCAGCAGCTCCTCAATAGTTTAGGGCCCAACCCATTTGAGGGTGATGTTGTTAACGTCGAACACCACTTGGCGCATTTGGCTTCGGCGTACTACTGCTCGCCGTTTCAAGATGCTTCCGTAGTTTCGGTCGATGGCTTTGGTGACTTCGCCAGCGCCGCCTGGGGTCGGGCCAACGGGACAGCGATCAATGTCGATGGTCGGGTTTCTTTTCCACACTCACTCGGCATCTTTTACGAGACCATTACCCACTTTATTGGATTTAAGCACTACGGTGATGAGTACAAGATGATGGGGTTGGCCGCCTATGGCCAGCCAAAATACCTTGAACAAATGAGAAATATCGTTCATTTGCGGAACGATGGGTCTTTTCGTCTCAACTTGAAGTATTTTAGCCACCACACTGGAGAGTCGAAGTACACGTGGTCGGGCGGCGTACCTACGGCTGATGACTACTTTAATGAAAGGATGGTTGATTTGCTTGGGCCCGCGCGTGACCCGAAGGGCGATTTGCAACAGCGACACATGGACCTGGCAGCATCGGCACAGGCGATGTTCGAAGAAGCGCTGTTTCATATGCTCAATGTCTGTCATCAACGCTACCAAACGCCGAACCTGGCATTAGCAGGTGGTTGCGCCATGAATTCCATGGCCAACGGCAAGATTCGTTTGAATACGCCGTTCAAGGAACTCTATATACAGGCCGCAGCCGGTGACGCTGGTGGTGCTATAGGTGCAGCGCAAGTGGCCTGGCATCAGCAAGGAGGGCAGCGGACGGCTCCGATGACGCACGGGTATTGGGGGCCGCAGGCGACTGAGTCCGATATCGAGAAGTTGTTGTCGGAACATGATCAACCTCTGGCTGAACAGGGAATTTCAGTCACCAAAATGACACCTGGGCCGATGTGCGAGCACGTCGCTGCACGCATTGCTGAAGGTGATGTGATCGGCTGGTTTCAGGGGCGTATGGAGTGGGGACCGCGTGCGCTGGGGAATAGATCCATTCTGGGCGACCCGCGGCGAGCCGACATGAAGGACATTCTCAATCTAAAAATCAAACGTCGAGAGTCTTTCAGGCCGTTTGCACCAGCGATCTTGCGAGAGCATGTCGCAGACTGGTTCGAACAGGATCATGATGTCCCTTTCATGATGCAGGTGTATCAGATCATTGAGTCACAACGACAGAAGATTCCAGCGGTTGCCCATGTCGATGGCTCGGGTCGACTGCAGACCGTTCGGCGTGAGCAAAATGTGCTGTACTACGACCTGATCGAAGCGTTCAGGCGACTAACCGGAGTGCCGATAGTTCTGAATACTTCGTTCAACGAAAACGAACCGATCGTTTGCAGACCGGATGAGGCTCTGGATTGCTTCCTGCGGACACGCATGGACGTATTGGCGTTGGGACCCTACGTTCTGGAGCGAAACAATGAGTGACTTCGACTACGGCACACTGGGAACGGCCGAGCAGAGGCGAGACTACTATCGGGAACAGGGTTACGTGGTTGTACCAAGCCTGTTGTCGCGACGTGACTGCAGCGCGGTAATTGATGCGTTTCGTTGCGAAGTGAAGCCGTTTGAGGGGCACATCTACCGGCAGGCAAGCGCCAACCCCGAGGAACACAAGTGGACCCCGGCGGGCACAATGCTCAATTCCATTCTCAACCCGGTCGCCGTAAACCCGCGTCAGTTTCCTCGTTTTCGCGACCTTGTGACCAGGATGCTGGCATCTGATGCGCTTTTCGGAGCGGCCTCAGAGTTGTACGACGAAGCAGCGGGTCTTGTACAGTCAATGTACTTTGAGGGCAACCCGGCGACATGGGCACACCAGGACTGCTACTACCTGGATTCGACTCGCGAGGGCGACTTGATGGGGGCCTGGCTAGCACTCGAAGACATCGACCCGAGGTCCGGGCAGTTTTACGTTATGCCCGGCAGCCACCGGCTGGACTTGCTGCCGAACGAGGGTGCGACCAGCATTGCCTATAACCACGATGCTTACAAGCAGCATGTACTGGACCAAATCGAGACCCATGGGCTGGAAAAACGTTCACCGCGACTTAATGCAGGTGATGTGCTGTTCTGGGGTAGTCGAGTCATTCATGGTGCCGATGAACCGGTCAGTCATGAATACAGTCGGAATTCATTGACTGCACATTTCATCCCATTGAGTTCGGACTTTTTGCAGTATCAGAAACGCATTCGGGTCATTGAATACGACCAGGTAGGCGGCAATATGGTGTCTCGACCGAAGGATCAGGCCCAGCTCAAAAACCGACTAATGTTGGGGATTGAGGCGCGGCTGCCCGGGCCGTTTCAGTGGTTAAAGAGGCGTGCTGTCGCCGCAGCGCTTCGGTGATTTCCTCCTGAAGGTCATTTTCATAAACCGATTCTTTTATCCCGACCATTCTGCGACCAGCCAAATGCTGTCAGACCTGGCATTTGGGTTGGTTGGGCGAGGGCGCGAGGTGGTGGTGATCACATCGCGTCAACGATACGACGATCCGGCTGCAAATTTGGGGTCTCGTGAGTCGGTTAAAGGCGTGACGGTGTATCGGATTTGGACCACACGGTTTGGTCGCGGCTGGCTTCCAGGGCGGGCATTGGACTATCTGACGTTTTATGTCAGCTGCATTTGGCGGCTGTGGTGGACGGTAGGGCCTGGTGATGTTGTGGTCGCCAAAACGGACCCGCCGATGCTGTCGATCATTGCGCAACCGATCGCCAGACTTCGTGACGGTAAGGTCATAAACTGGCTGCAAGACCTGTTCCCGGAAGTCGCTCGAGCGCTGGGCATTCGGTTGCTACAAGGCCGGATCGGGAAGGCGCTAAGCTCGATTCGCAACAGGAGCCTGCGAAAAAGCGATCTCAACGTGGTGATTGGACAACGCATGATGGAGGCGTTGGTGGACAATAACATCGACAGTCGATGTGCCCGTGTCATTCCAAATTGGGCAGACGGAAAGGCCATTGTGCCAACCGCGGCTATGGAGAATCCCTTGCGAAAGGCGTGGGAGCTTGCCGACCAGTTTGTCATCGGATACTCAGGCAACATGGGCAGGAGCCATCCGTTTGATGCCATTTTGCAGGCGATAGCGCTGACAAGGGATACGCCGGTGGTTTGGTTGTTTATTGGTGATGGTCCCAGGAAGGGCTGGTTGGAAAGCGAAGTGGCCAGTCGCGGGTTGTCGGGTCAAGTCATGTTCAAACGCTATCAACCAAGGGACATACTGGCGCATAGTCTTGGGGTGCCGGACGCTCACCTGGTCACCCTGGAACCAGCACTTGAAGGGATGATTGTCCCATCAAAATACTATGGTGTCCTGGCTGCTGGTCGCCCCACATTGTTCATTGGTGATGTAGATGGAGAGGTGGCGCGTGATGTTCAGGCCCATCAGACCGGGATGGTCATCGGCGCTGACGATGGGGAGGCCCTGGCGACGAAGGTTCGCTCGCTCATGAACGATCGTGGTGGCGTCGAGGCCATGGGAGACAGAGCTCGAAAACATTTCGAGCGAGAGTACACTTTAAAGTCGGCGACTGACCGTTGGTGTCGCGTCATCGACGAGCTTGCAAGGTTGGAGCATTAAGATCAAAACTGCACTCATTACAGGTATAACGGGACAGGATGGGTCCTATTTGGCCGAGTTCTTGCTAAACAAGGGCTATGAGGTCCATGGCATCATGCGCCGGGCTTCGCTGTTCAACACGGCTCGAATTGATCATCTCTACGAGGCACCGCAGGAGCAGAAGCGGCGTCTGATTCTTCATCATGGAGACATGACGGACTCATCGTCCCTGTGGCGCGTAATGCAGCAGGTAAAGCCGGATGAGGTTTACAATCTGGCTGCCCAGAGTCACGTTGCGGTGTCCTTTGAAGAGCCTGAGTACACTGCCAATGCAGACGCACTTGGTCCGTTGCGGCTACTGGAAGCGATTCGCTCTTTGGGGCAGACCGATTGTCGGTTTTATCAGGCTTCGACCTCGGAGATGTTCGGGCTGGTCGCCGAGACACCTCAAACTGAATCAACGCCTTTCCATCCGCGCTCACCCTACGGTGTGGCCAAGTTGTATGCCCACTGGATAACCATCAACTATCGCGAAGCCTACGGATTGTTTGCCTGCAACGGGTTGTTGTTTAACCATGAGTCACCGGTGCGCGGCGAGACTTTCGTCTCAAGAAAAATCACTCGAGCATTGGGGCGCATTTATTTCGGCGACCAGGAGTGCCTTTATCTGGGTAACCTGGACGCCCGCCGTGATTGGGGCCACGCTCGCGACTATGTTGAAGCGCAGTGGCTGATGCTGCAGCAGGACGAACCGGTTGATTATGTAATCGCCACCGGTGAACAGCACACGGTTCGAGAGTTTGTAGTAGCAGCGGCCCGCGCCCTGGGAATCGAAATCGAATGGAGTGGGGCGGGGGCTGATGAACAGGCGATCGTTACCGCTGCTCCCGATGACTGCGCGCTCAGCGTTGGTGATGTCATTGTGCGCATTGATGAGCGTTATCTGAGACCGGCAGAAGTGGAAACCCTGCTCGGGCACGCTGCCAAGGCGCGAGAAGCGTTGGGTTGGTCGCCAAGAACTGATTTCTCGGCCTTGGTCAAGGAAATGGCCGAAGCCGACCTGGAACTCGCCATGCGCGAGCGCCGCGCTCGGGAATGAATGCGGGTTAGGTATTGGGGAACTATGTCAGGTGTTTCTCGCGAAGGCGCGAAGATCGCGAAGGAAAAACCGCAGCAATAGCCGGATGGAAAGGGACGGAAAATGAACAATCAGGAAGATGCGATCGGAAAGGTAATTGTTGACAGGGCGGTAAAAGTGCACCGTGAACTTGGCCCCGGCCTGTTTGAACGCGTCTATGAAGCTGCGTTGACATACGAGTTAAACGCTGCCGGGCTCACGGTAGAGCGGCAGGTCGCCATCCCAGTAGCGTATCGGGGAGTGTCATTGGAGGAGGGATTCAGGGCAGACATGCTGATAAATGATTTGGTCATTATTGAGTTGAAGTCGGTGGAGGAGGTTTCAGGTGTCCATCATAAGCAGATACAAACCTACCTAAAATTGGCGAAAAAACGACTTGGATACATCATCAATTTCGGGCAGTCACTTATGAAATCTGGGATTGTCAGGGTCGTGAACGGCCTGCCCGATGACATGTCGTGGCGGTGAACTGTTTGCCATTTCGTATTTCGAATTCAATCAATTCTTGGCGTACTTCGCGCCTTCGCGAGAAAACCATCTTAGGGTGCGACTATGAATAAACTTTTTGTTGCTGGGCATCGGGGGATGGTGGGTGCAGCCATCGTGCGAGCCTATCGGGATGAGCCGCTGGGATTGATTGTGGCTTCGCGAGATGAGCTGGACTTGACTGACCCGTTGGCAACGGACAAATTCTTTGCGCGCCGTCGGCCAAATCAGGTCATTGTCGCAGCGGCGAAGGTTGGAGGCATTCATGCCAACTCTACATATCCCGCTGATTTTATCGACATCAATTTGATGATCGCGGCCAATGTGATCCGTAGTGCACACCGTCATGGTGTCGAGCGTTTGTTGTTTCTCGGCAGCTCCTGTATCTACCCCAAACTGGCACCACAACCGATTCCGGAAGATGCACTGCTAAACGGCGATCTTGAGCCTACCAATGATGCCTACGCCATTGCAAAGATTGCCGGGATCAAGCTTTGCGAGGCCTACCGCCGTCAGTATGGAAGTGATTTTCGCTCAATCATGCCGACCAACTTGTACGGAACCGGAGATAACTTCCACCCGCAAAACAGCCACGTCGTGCCAGCATTGATTCGCCGATTTGAGGAAGCGCGCCTGGCCAATGCGCCCACCGTAACGGTTTGGGGAAGCGGCAAGCCACTGCGCGAGTTTCTTCATGTTGACGATTTGGCAGCGGCATGCCGACATGTGATGCTCATCGATGAGTCGGACTGGTGGGGTGCGGTTGATGCCCATTGTTCACACTTGAATGTTGGCAGTGGGGAAGAGGTCACAATCGCCGAGCTGGCCCAGGCTGTGGGTGCCGCCGTTGGTTTTGAGGGTGACATTGTTTTCGATACTGGCAAGCCTGATGGCACACCTCGAAAATTGATGGACAGCGCTCGCCTGCGAGCTCTGGGTTGGGCGCCACGTATCGGTTTATTGGATGGCCTCAAATCTACGGTTGAATGGTGGCGTAGCACCAATGGCGCATCGTAGGTTTACCGGGACAATGCCGATGACAACGACTCTGAATAGAGACAATCTTGGCTGAGCTGAGCCACTTCTTTCCTGCAGTTGTTTCCATGGCTGTGACCATCACCATGATTCACCTACTGGTCCCGGTCGCCCGACGTATCGGCCTGGTCGATTGCCCGGACGCGCGAAAGGCTCATTCCGGTGCTGTTCCTTTGGTGGGTGGCATAGCCATGTTTTGTGGCGTTGCGTTCGGTTTGTTGGTATGGGGAGGCTCTGTTCCAGGTATGCGCGCCCTGATTGGCGGCGGTGCTTTGTTGGTGATCGTCGGTGTCCTTGACGATTTTCACGAGTTGGGTACTCGGAGCAGGTTTGTGGCGCAGATCATCGCCGCATTGATGATGGCGCTTTGGGCTGGCGTGTTGTTGGTAGACCTCGGTCACCTGATCTCAAACAAGCTGCTGGCACTAGGTTGGTTTGGCATCGTCCTCACGGTGTTCTCAACTGTCGGGGTAATCAATGCCATCAACATGTGTGATGGTATGGATGGGTTGGCAGGGGGGCTGGTGACCACGGCTCTACTGGGCTTGCTTTTCGTGGTCGGATCCAATGGCGTGTGGTTTGTCCCGATCTGTGTGGTTTTGGCCGCTGTCGTTGGGTTTCTCGTCCTCAATGTCAGGCTTGGGGTGAGGCCTCGTGCGGTGACATTCATGGGCGATGCCGGCAGCATGTTGCTGGGCTTTTTGTTGTGCTGGCTTCTTGTTGAGTTATCACAGGCCCCACAGCGCAACATGCCACCCGTATTGGCGCTTTGGTTAGTAGCGATACCTTTGCTGGACACGATTTCGATGATGGTTAGGCGAAAACTGGCTGGCCGCTCGGCGACCAGTGCCGATCGTGAGCATTTCCATCATCTGTTTTTGCGGTCAGGGTTTTCGGTGAACCGCACGCTGATCATCATTCTATTGCTGGCAGCTTTGTTTGCGTTGGCCGGGATTGCCGCGCTCGAGCTGGGCGTCGAAGAGTATGTGATGTTCTACGCGTTCTGCGGACTATCTTTGGTTTACCTGGCCCTGGTGATGCGAGCCTGGAGTACACGGCGTTGGCTGGGCAGGACCGTTGAGTAGCTTGAGCCCACAGTCGGCTTCGCGCAGTCGGTGGTTGTTCGTGGCATTTCTCGTGATTTTGGTGTGGTGGCCGCTGGGATTCGGTGGCAACCGCACCTGGTCTTGGGCGATTGCGTGTATCGGTACGTTGGCGGTCGGAATGATTTGGTTGGTAGGTTATGGGCTGGGTCGGCGCCAGTTGTCGAGCGGATTTCGACAATCATCCGTCATGGTCTGCTTATGGGCCGGGTGGGTGTTGTACGGAGCCTTGCAGTGGCTGCCCATGCCTATTGGGCTGGTGGAGTTCCTAAGCCCCGGATCGGCAGCTCTCGCGCTCGAAGGCGGTGCCAAGGGGTGGGTGACGCTTAGCTTGTCACCCTATGAATCAAAAATGGCGACGGCTCACAGCCTGACACTGATGGTTGTGTTTTGTCTGGTGCTGCTACTGACCAAGTCACGTCGCCGTCTGAAGTGGATGGTGGGCCTGTTTATCATGATAGGTACCTTGCAGGCCTTGTATGGAGCCTTGATGGCGATGTCGGGCCTGGAGTACGGGTTTTTTGCGGTGAAGGAACACATGCATGGATTGCCCACCGGTACGTTTGTGAACAGAAACCACTTCGCGGGGTTCCTGGTGTTATGTCTGTGTCTGGGCGTTGGCGTACTGGTTGGCAAACTTGGAACGCCTTCAGCGGTAGATGCCAGGAGTCGAATTCGTGACACCGTTCGTTGGCTGTTAAGCGACAAGATGCGATTGCGTCTGTATCTGGTCATCATGGTCATTGCATTGGTCTTGACTCGTTCCCGGATGGGTAATGCTTCATTTTTTATCGCGCTTTTGTCAGTGGGCGCGGTAGGGCTATGGTGGTTTAGGTCACGATCCCGACCAGTTTTGATCCTGCTGCTTAGCCTGGTCGTCATTGATGTCGTGATCATCGGTACCTGGTTTGGTGTTGAGCAGGTGGTCGATCGAGTACAGCAGACAGCCAGCGTTAACATGGACAGTGGTGAGATGCAGGACAAAGAACGGCTGGACACGGATACCGAGAGTCTAGCGTTGTGGCGGGAGGTTCCTTTATTCGGAACCGGCGGGGGCACCTTCGCAACCGTATTCCCGGCATGGCGGCGCGCCGACATGGGTGCTTTTTACGACCACGCGCACAACGACTACGTCGAATTTCTGGTTGAGTATGGTGTGATCGGCGTCACACTTTTGGCGAGCATGTTGGTGTTAACGCTGGTACAATGCGTTCGTCGAATCTATGACGCGCGTTCCAATTACGTCGCGGGCATTTGTTTCGGCGTTACCATGGGGGTGGTCGCGGCATTGCTGCACGCGTCGGTTGATTTCAACCTGCACATCCCGGGATACAGCGCGTACTTTGTTGTACTCATGGCTCTGCCTTGGGTACGGATTCGTACGGACAGTAGAGATTGACTGGGTTTTGTAGGGTCAAATGCAGCTCAATGTTGTGCGTTTTGTGACGTACGTTGACAATTGGCTGGCCGCACATTCTGCGATAATTACCCATTGAACTGAAAATGCAGGTATGATTTACCTGAATTTTCAGTAACATGAGAACGTTTTTTGGGGGCGATTCTAGGTGAAAGGCGAGTGATTGGTAGAGTTTTAGTACTCATCACACTGCTTCTTGGCGGGGCAATGCCTGCGTGGTCGCAAGACTCCGCGGGCGGCATTGCCGCGGGCGCCTTTACCATTCATCCAACGATTGGCCTGACCTACGGCCACGACGATAACGTCACTTTGGCCAATCGACCACGTGTTTCATCGGACTTCACGATATTGGCGCCAGCCATACAACTTGTGGCTTCGGGGGCGACTTCGCAGTTCGTTCTGAGATATGAGTTTGAGAAAGGTGAGTATAAGGATAGTCCGATTGATGACTACACCGATCACAACTTTGGTTTCGATCTGAACCTGAGTCCGAGTGTGAGGAACGACTTTCGATTCTATGGCCGATACACCAAGTCGCATGATCGTCGCGGGACTGCTCTGCGCGAAGGCGATATTGGTTTGCTGGAGATCGAGCCGGATCGCTGGGACGAGTACGGCATTGGGGGAACCTGGCGGTACGGAGCTCTGGGTGCGAAAGGGGCCTTGGAGATCGAGGCCGGACATCGGAAGCGCGATTACACCAACCACCACAGCGTGACTCAGTTCCTGGATTACTCGACGACGCATGCTGCGGCCAGGTTTTTCTATCGGGTTCGACCTAAAACAGAGTTGTTGGCCGAAGCGCGATGGGAGGATATCGATTATGTCGTCTCACCTTATGACGCCATCGATACGCGATTTCTTGTTGGCGTACGTTGGGATGCCACCGCGCGCACCAGTGGTCGAGTTCTACTCGGCCAGCAGCACAGAGATTTTGATGACCCGGGTTTGCAAGATTATAGTGGGGTATCGTGGGAAGTCGGGTTGACATGGACGCCACGGACCTACTCAATTATCGACCTTTCAACCATACGCCATGCAACAGAAACTACGGGTTTGGCTGCCTACCGAGTAACCCAGGATACGGTGCTTCGGTGGGACCATTACTGGAAGCCTCGATTCAACACAACAGTCGAATACGGTTTCTCTGATCACGAATTGCGACCGAATGTTCGCGACGATGATGTGTACTTCTGGGGCGTTTCCGCGCAATATGCGATGCGACCTTGGGTGCGCTTTGGACTAGGGCACCGTTATATCGATCGGCAATCAACCGATGACGAGTTTAACTACGACCGAAACGTCACCCAGTTTACCGTTGAACTAACTGTTCCGTAACAGCTTGTAATGACTTGGATTGAACCCGTGGACGGAACACGGGTCACTATCTGTGACGTCATCGAATCAGAACCCCATGCCAAAGTTATTTGCCTTTGCCTTTCTATCGTTGTTTGCAACGATAATCACTGCCCAGGAACCCACCGAATATCGCATGGGCCCGGGTGACGAGATCGATATCGTTGTCTATGATGAACCAGATATGTCTCCGACGGTCACGGTTTCTCAACAAGGCACTATTCGCTATCCCTTTTTGGGTACACTCAATGTCACCGGCAAGACCGTTGACGAGGTTGAAGCAATGCTGATGTCGGGACTGAAGGGTCCTTATCTGATTGACCCCAAAATCCAGGTATCGATTCGGAAGTACCGTCCGTTTTTCATTCTTGGCGAGGTCCAGTTGCCCGGGAGTTATGCCTATCATCCAGGGTTGAATGTCCGGCAGGCCCTATCGCTTGCTGGCGGAATGACGGAGCGAGGGTCACCACGCAAGATTTTCGTGGTCAGTGAGGGGGCGATTGATGATGAGTCGACACGCGTGGATTTAGACGACCTGGTCCGGCCAGGTGACACGATTACCGTCGAACAAAGCTTCTTCTAATGGACTACCGCCCGCAAGAGCCAATCCAGCCGCCAACTGCCAGCGAAGACGCTGGCGCTGGCTTCGATATCCGAGCGCTGTTACGGGTTCTGTACAAGTACAAGTGGGGTATCGTTGGGTTGAGCCTGCTAACTGCCGTGTTGGCAGGGCTTTGGGTTTTCAATCAGGTCCATATTTATCGCGCGACCTCCGTACTGTTAATTGAGCGCGAGGCACCGAAGTTTGTCTCACTCGATGACATCTATGGTGCATCGGCGGCACACTGGGAATACTACCAAACTCAATACGAGATTTTACGGTCTCGCCCGATTGCAGAGCGTGTGGCGCGCCGCTTGGGCTTGCCCGGTCCTGCGCCAGTCGCGACCCCGAGAGCTGCTGAGGGTTGGCGGAGTCTACTGCCCGAAGGGTGGTTTCCCGAACCACAGCCTCCAAGCGAAGAGGACCGTTGGGAGGGCACGGTTTCCGGGATCCAAAATGGGATTATCGTAACGCCAGTGCGCAACAGCCAACTGGTGCGAATATCTACTGAAAGCTCCGACCCTGCGGAGGCGGTGCGACGAGCCAATGCTGTCGTAGATGCCTACATCGCGGAGGATCTGGAAGGTCGTTTGCAGATGACCCAGACCGCATCAAATTGGTTGATGGAGCGGTTGCAGACCTTGAAAGAGAAACTCGATGAGTCTGAGATGGCGTTGCAAACATTCCGCGAACAAGAGTCGTTGATCGATGTAGGTGGGGTCGGAACGCTGCCGGCTCAGGAATTGGCGCTGACCACAACCAACCTTGCGGAGGCCAGAGAAGAACGCGCAGAGAAAGAAGCGGCTTTGGAACAAATTCGTCGTGCCCGGGCAAGTGGAGCGTCGATGGCTGCTATCCCCGCCGTTTTGAGTGACCTTTCAGTTCAGAGGGCAAGGCAAGACGAGTCGGACGCGGAGTCCACGGTTCAGGAGTTAGGGACTAGATACGGGCCCCTGCATCCGAAGATGATCGCAGCGCAACGTGAGCTCGAGAGTGCTCGTGAGGTCTTGACTGAGCGAGTAAATACGGTTGCCAGTAGCATAGAGGCGGACTATAGAACAGCGTTGAGTGCAGAGCAGCAACTGGCCGCTCAGCTAGGCTCAATCAAAGACGACGCACAAGTGATCAGTCGCAAGCAAAACAGGTTACGCACCTTGGAGCGGGAAGTTGAGCAAAACCGCCAGTTGTACGAACTTTTTCAAACCCAGTTCAAAGAAGTCGATGCCTCTGGTGGCGTGCAAACAGCCAACGCCAGAGTGATCGAATACGCCTCGACGCCCAAAACGCCGGTTCGACCCAATCGAAAACGAACCGTGATGGTGGGATTCGTGCTCGGCTTGCTTCTCAGTATTGGTCTAGCTTTCTTGCTTGACCACCTTGATGCAACACTTAAGGGGCAGGAAGACGTAGAACGGCGACTCGGTCTTCCGGTGCTCGGGCTGTTGCCTCTGCTGAAGACGGAGCACGACAAGGACTTGTCGC
The DNA here is from genome assembly GCA_021604725.1 of Lysobacteraceae bacterium. Classification (GTDB taxonomy): domain Bacteria; phylum Pseudomonadota; class Gammaproteobacteria; order Xanthomonadales; family BQJN01; genus BQJN01. The sequence continues at coordinate 39,759 of BQJN01000034.1, forward strand.
CAATAAGGCATTTCTCGGAGAACACTCGATCGACCTTCTCCGAGGCAATACGGACCATCCGCACCAGTGTCTTGCTGTCAGCCATCGATACACCCCACAAGATTGTATTGGTGACCTCTTCGATGCCAGGTGAGGGCAAGACGACGCTGGCCACAAATTTGGCGCATGCGCTTGGTCAGATGAAGAGCGTGTTGTTGATCGATGCAGACATGCGCCGCCCCATGGTGGGTAAAGCCATGGCGAAGGGCAACAAGCCAATACAGAAAGGCCTGTCGGATGTGATCTCGGGCGAAGCCAAGTTTGCTGAGTGCGTTCGCAGCGTCGACAATTCAGAGTTGAAAGTGTTGTCGTCGGGCACGATTCCGCCAAACCCGCTGGAAATCTTGTCGTCGAAACGATTCTCCGAAGCCCTACAGCAAATGTCATCACACTTTGATCACATTGTGATTGACTGTGCCCCGGCCTTGGCGGTCAGTGATGCCTTGGTACTTTCAAAAATGGCCAGTGCCGTTGTCTACGTTGTTCGAAGCGATCGTACACCTTACAAACTGGCTCAGACCGGAGTAGGTCGATTGCGCCGAGTTAACGCCAATCTGATCGGCGCAGTCGTCAATCGTGTTGTTGCGCGCTCGGCTCGCTACGGCAAGTACTCCGGCTACTATCAATACGATCAGTACTATGCTGATTATGGATACCATACCCGCTCTTGATTGACCTGCACTGTCATTTGCTGCCCGGCATTGACGACGGATCGCCAGATCTTGCCACCTCACTGGAGCTCGCCAGGTTCGCCGTTGCTGACGGCATCACACATGCTGTGTGCACGCCCCATGTTCATGCCGGGCGCTGGGAGAATCAAAAACCGGCTATCGAGGCCTTGTGCAGCGAGTTTCAAGATGCGCTGGATCAGGCTTCTATTTCATTGAAAGTCGCGCCGGCTGCAGAAGTGCGCATCGGTGCGGAAATCATGGACCTGCTGTTTACCGATCAATTGCCGTTTCTAGGTGAGCTCGACGGTAAACGTGTATTGCTGCTGGAATTGCCACACGGCCAGATCCCGGTTGGCGCGGACAATTTGGTTCGGTGGTTAAACAGTCAGGGGGTGTGGCCGTTGATCGCTCACCCAGAACGAAATAAAGATGTCATTCGTGATCCAGCCCGACTTGATGCGATTTTGCAGCACGATTGTGGCTTGCAAGTGACGGCCGATTCGGTTGCGGGTGGGTTTGGTCCGATGGCACAGCAGCGAGCCATCGAATTGCTGGAGCAGGGTCTGGTGACCTTGATTGCCTCAGATGCTCACAACCTGGAGCATCGGCCACCGCGCCTAAGTGCCGGCTACAAGGTGATCAAGCAGGTGTTTGGGGAACAGCAAGCCGACGACCTGGTGATGAACATGCCCTGGTCGATTGCAGGAGCACGGTTCTGAAGGCCAAGGTTCTTGCGGTAATCGCTTTGCTAATCTGTGTTGGCGTGCTGCTTTGGAGTGCAAAGGTAGGCTGGGCACACGTGATATCGATCCGTACTCAGGCTTTTGTCGAGTCAGCTATGGCAGCAGAAGCAGGTTCCAGTCGGGCGCGTCAGCACTTTGAGCGGGCCGCTGATCTGGCCGGTCAAGCGTTGGCTTTCGATCCCAATAACCCACATCTACACATGCTGCAGGCGCGCGTTTTTCGTGAGCAGGCGGTACGGGCTTTCGGTACAAGTCAACGGCAGGCGGCCCGCGAGCAAGCGCTTGATAGCTATCAGACCGCCGCCACGCTTTCCCCGCGATGGCCATTTGCCTGGGCCGGCATCGCGGAGATGGCCGAACCTAGATCGGAACAACAGTTGGATGCGTTGAGTAGGGCCATGCAACTCGGACCGCACGAACCCGCCGTCGTTCTAATTGCTTTGGATGTCATTTTGAGACCCGGCGCAAGGGCGACGCCAGAAACGCGCAAAATCGTGATGGAATTCGCCGCGTCCAATCAGCGCAAACATGCTTTCGCAATGGTTGAGAGGGCAATGCGCTATGGTCAGTTGTTCTATTTTTGTGATGATTTGGCTCTAAGCTTCGAAGGCGAGCGGGCTTGCCGAATCCACGGCTGGACCCCATTAAGTGAGTCAAACAGCGACGACGCCAACTAAAGTTGGCCCATAATTTTAGGAGCTCTTGAGCTATGAGTCAGGTGCAAACCCCGATCAGTTTTGGCGAGTTGTTGGACAAGATCACCATCTTGGAGATCAAGTCAGAAAGGATGACCGACCAGGCCAAGCTAAAAAATGTCCGCTACGAACTCGGTCTGTTGCGCAAGGTGTGGTCAGAGTCCGGTGCTACTGGCGTTGATGATTTGCATCAAGGACTCAAAGCCATCAATGAGCGTCTGTGGGTGATCGAAGATGACATCCGCGACAAGGAAAGGGCTCAGGAGTTTGATGAGCAGTTCATCGATCTGGCTCGCTCCGTATATTTCACCAATGATCAGCGTGCTGAGGTGAAAAAGGAGATAAACCTCCGGCTCGGCTCAGAACTGGTGGAAGAAAAATCCTACGCCAACGTCAAGTAAGCGATCGCAAGGGTGCTTATGACCACGACTGAAACAGCTTGGAGAATTCTGGCCGGAGTCCCGGACCCCGAAATTCCGGTTATTTCGGTAATTGACCTTGGAATCATTCGCCGTGTCGAGGTCGATGATGACCATGTCATTGTCGATGTCACCCCCACCTATTCAGCTTGCCCGGCTACCCAGGTGATTGCAGATGATGTACGTGCTGCGTTGGCTGAGACCTTTTCCAAGGTGACTGTAAATACGGTGTGGTCACCCGCCTGGTCGACTGACTGGATCAGTGAAGAAGGCCGCGAAAAACTACTCAAATACGGTATCGCCCCACCAAACCCCGCCAATGACCAACCGCGCGCTTGCCCCCAATGCGGCTCGGTCAACACCGAACTGACCTCTCAGTTTGGCTCCACTCCCTGTAAATCCCTGCATCGTTGTCTTGAATGCCAAGAGCCATTCGATTATTTCAAGTGTTTGTAGCGATCCCGCGACGGAGT
>BQJN01000035.1 GCA_021604725.1 Lysobacteraceae bacterium
CGCAATTGAGGCTGCGCAACGGCAATGACGACATCGGCATTTGGGTCGATGGCGGCGAGGTTTTGTCAGGTGGCAGCACCATTTACTTCTTTGGCGAGCCTGCGGACACGCTATATACCGACCGCAATGTATATCGGCTTAGTCGAGACGGCGACGGTCATAGCAACAAAGCTGACGGCACACAGCCGGGCGGGCGAGTATTGACGCGCTATCAAGCGAGCTACTTGATGGACGACAATGCCAGCTACGGCTTTTCGTCGCCACTGTCAGACCCGTGGTATGCGCGCAGGGTGTTGGTCTTTTCTGACCCTGTCAGCGAATCATTTGATGTTGAGATCGATGCCTACACGGGACAAACGGCGACACTGTCGTTCACGGTCTGGGGCGTCACTGACTGGCCACAAGACAATGACCACCACCTGCTGGTCAAGCTAAATGGTCAAACGCTTTACAACGCGTTCTTCGACGGAACTGAGGTGGTGAACGGGCAAGTAGCCATTCCGCGCGAGTTGCTGCTCAATGGCAGCAACCTGGTCGAATTCCAGCTTCCTGCTGACACTGGGGCCGACTACGACCTGATCAATATTGAATCCTTTGCCATTGAATACCAGCGCTCAATGATTGCGGCAGACGATCAGTTCATCATCGATGGAAGGCATGTCTCAGGCATCCCATCGGATCGAATTTTCTCAGGCCATTTTGAATCTACATCTGACGAACTGGTCGAGATTGACGGCTTTGACTCTAGCCAGGTGCTTGCCTTCGTGAGTCAAAATGATCAATTGACCATGCTGACCAACGCCGCTGTCACCTCCAGTGCAAGTGGGTTCAAGCTGCTTGCACCGGCGCCAATGTCTGGCCAGCAGTTGGTCGCGACCACAATCAGCGATTTGATTGAGCCTGCTGTCGTGGCACGTTGGGATGACCCAATCTCATTGGCGGTCGATACCGACTACCTGATGATTACGCACCCCAACTTTGCCGATACGCTGCAAACCCTGGCCAACTTCCATCGCGATCGAGGCCTTGAAGTTGCGGTTGTATCGACCGAGCAAATCTTTCAGGCCTACTCCGGTGGCCGTTTTGACGCCCATGCCATCAAGGCATTCATCGCCGACACAGCCGCAAGCCATCCTGTTCGCTTCGTTCTGCTGGTTGGCAGCGACAGTTATGACTATCGCGACTACACCGGCAATGGGTCGCTGAGTCTAGTACCAAGCCTGTACGCGACCACCAGTAGCAACGTCAATTTCGCACCGGTTGATCCTCTGTATGTTGACCTGACTGGAAATCTGGTACCAGACCTGCCTATCGGGCGGTTGCCCGCACGTACCGTTGCGGAATTGTCGGCGATCATCGACAAGACCATTGCTTTTGGCAATGCCAGCAACACTGGAAATGCGCTGTTCACCTCAGACAAGAATGAAGGTGGGGTGTCTTTCAGCCTAATCAGCGATCAGTTGGCCGCGCCATTTGATTCGGACTGGGCGGTGTCCAAGATCAGCCTGGAAGACTACTCACCGGCAGTGGCCAGGCAATTACTTATCGACCAAACCAATGCCGGGGTGGACTTGATCTCCTACATTGGCCACTCATCGTTCAGTGTGTGGAGCTTCGATAGCCTGCTGACCGCGACCAACGTCGCGGGTCTTGGCAATAGCGGTACATACCCGATCGTCAGTCAGTGGGGTTGCTGGAACACCTACTATGTCCACCCATCACAGAACACCATGGCACAAGCCTTCCTGCTGTCCCCGGACCGTGGTGCGGCTGCGGTACTCGGCGCGACGACACTGACCCAAGTGGCCAATGAGAAGGAATTGGGTGAAAGGGTATTACAGCGAATCACCGATGGCACCATAGGTGAGGCCATCACCAGTGCCAAGCAGGACCTTGCGACAACGCACCCCACTTTGGTTGATGTGTTGTTGGGTTGGACCTTACTCGGTGATCCTGCCATCGAGATGCGACGGTAAAAGTCGAAAAGCGGGCCCAAGGGGTCCGCTTTTCGTTGAAGGCGTCATCCCTCGCTCACGCTACGCCGTTCGTGTGGCTACGGCAGGCGGTACGTTCGATGCTCGTCGGGCCGGTCCACTAACGGCCAGAAATCCAACGGCCCACATCACCAACACGGCAGCCGGAATGTACCAGACGTTCAGCGGTGGCAGACTCAGCGAGTCGACCAGCATGATATTGAAGATCACGGTCATGATCGCACCGAGCACAACGCCCATGGTGGTGATCATGAAGTTCTCCACCAGGAAGTAACGCATGATGTCGCCCTTGCTCGCGCCCAGTGCTCTTCTAGTGCCGATCTGGCGTGTGCGGCGGTTGACAGCGAAGCTGGCCAGGCCGACGATGCCCAGAGCGGTGACGGCGGTCAGAATCCCAACGACGATTTTCAACATCAGAGTCATTGAGCGGTCACCGCGGTAGCTGCGTTCGCGAGTCTCTTCCAGTGAGCGCATGGATCGAATGATTCGTCCGCGGTTGGAAGCGGCCAGCATTTCTTCGACTTGCGGCATCAAGGTATCGCGGGCGCCGGGCTCGGTTCGAATCAGGTAGCGGGCCGAACCAAACAGCATCTTTTGCGGGACCAGCATGCTACGCTCGACACCACTCCAACCGTTCCATGGCGCTTGCAGCGTTTTGATCAGGCCAATGACCGTCATCGGTTCGGTGTCATTGATGTAGACCGTTTTGCCGACTGCACTCATGGGGTCATCGGGAAACATTTCTGTGGCCATCGCTACGGTCAAAATCGTCTTGTCTGGCCATTCAGTATCCGTGCGCTCACGCCAGCCGACGTCGGTGATATCGAAATTCTCGCCGGCCACTTGCTCGACGCCAAAGGTATCAATGCCATGCTCGTCGACAAAGTAAACTGCAACACCGGTACCGTCGGCGTCTGCACCCGGTTCAGTCGACAGGCCCATGGACCAGCCACCGCCGCTGAGCGGAATGGCATTGATCTGCACCGCATTGACGACACCTGACAGGGCCCGGATCTGTCGCAAGTCTTCTTCAATTTGCTGTTGCTCGTTGAAATCATCAGCAAAACCTGTCGAGGTCAAATAGAACAGATTGGCCTCATCCAGACCGCTGGGCCGAGCCATTGCATCGTTGCGTTCTTCGATGATATGGATGGCATTGATCATGATGGTCATGGTGAATGCGATTTGCAGCGCGATCAGAATCGCGCCGGTTTTGTTGCGAGTCATCGCTCGCAGAATCGGTCCAAATTCCATCACCGCCTCCTATATCGACTTCAGCTGTGCTGCGGGTTGCACATTGCAGGCCCGCCAGGTTGGATAAAGGCCCGCCACAATGGCCGACACAATGGCCAGCCCAATGGCGGCCAAAACCATGACCCAATCCATATTGGTCATGCGGTCGACCATGTCACCGAATAGCAACTCGATACCTCGCAAGCCCAGCCAGGCCAAGCCAAGGCCGAGCAAACCACCAGCCAGGCCGATGGTTGCCGACTCCACCAGATGTTGAGTGAACAATTGACCACGACTGGCACCCACCGCCCGCCGCAGGCCGATTTCGTGCGACTTGGCCAGAAATTTTGACAGCAACAAGCCAACGGTGTTGAGCAGGCAAACCACCAGGAACATCAACGACAGCCACATCATGACCTGGGCATCGTCGTCGACCACCTCCTGGTTCTCCATCCACTGCATCACATTGCTTAGTCGGTTGTTCATCGGCCGTGGAAAGCGACCCAGCGCTTTTTGCTGCTCTACGTAGCTGTTGAGAAACTGCATGTACTCATCGCGTTCAGCTTGACTCGGCAGTTCGGCCCAGAACTGAATCCACACACACTCCGACCGTAAAAAAGCGTCAAAACCATTGCCATCGACGGCTTTCCAGCAATTGGTATTGCCGCTGCGCGAAAACTGGAAGTCGACCATGGTATTGAATGGGATGAATATTTCCTCGGGCTCGTCAAACGGGCCGTTGGTCACATCGTAGAATTTCGGCATCGGCGACCATTCATCGATGACCCCGACGACACGAAAATGCTGCCCTCCAAGGCGCAGAGTTCGGCCCACCGAGTTCTCACCACCAAATACCCGATCGTTGATCTCGCGGGACAGCACGACGACCAGCTCTCGCGCCTCGTCCGCATCTCGATCCCAACCCGAGCCATACAGGAATGGCAAGTCAAACATCGGGAAGAAATCGGCAAAGTTGCTGCGAGCCAGCACCATAAACGGTCGCTCATCATCGCCCGGCGGCTCCAGCACCAGATTGGATTTGGCCTGAGCGCCTTGTCGCAGCGCTGGCGCATCGCGCATCAGTGCCATCGCATCGGTCCAGGTCACCTGGTCAGGTGGCTCGTTTGGCTCGTTGGCGGCATTGTTCGGATCCCAGCTATCGAGCTGCACGTAGTACAGGTCATCGCTTTTGTGCGGAATGGGATTTGACGACATCACGTAGTTGACCGTGATCGTGGTCATCGATGCGCCAATACCCAAGCCGATGGCAGCAATCATCAATGCGCTCAGAATCGGGTTGCGGCGCATACTGACCAGCGCCAGGCGGAAATAGTATGAAAACATGGTCGACTCCTGGTGCCGTTTCTAGGCCGCGTTCTGCTTGCCGTTGCCGAGCTGACTGATGCTGGCGGTCTCGCTGACCACACCGTCCTTCAAGTGAATATTGGTTTTCGCCTCGTTGGCCAGGGTCGGATCGTGGGTCACCATAACGATGGTGGTGCCCTCTTCGTTGATTTCCTTGAGCAGGCCCATAACGCTGCGGGCCATCGCCGAGTCCAGGTTTCCGGTCGGTTCGTCGGCCAGCAGGAATCTTGGCTCACCCGCCAACGCTCGCGCGATCGCGACCCTTTGCTGCTGCCCACCAGACAGCTGTGACGGCAAATGCTTCATGCGACCCGAAAGTCCAACGACATCGAGGTACTTCTCGATCCGTGCCTTGCGTTCGGCTGACTTGAACCCGCGATAGCGCAAGGGGACATCCACATTGTCGAAGATGTTCAGGTCAGGAATCAGGTTGAAGCTTTGGAAGATAAATCCAATCTTTTCGTTGCGAAGCTTTGACCGAGCCGAATCATTCAAGTTGCTGACATCGCGCCCGTCCAGCATATAGGTGCCCGAGCTGAAGGTCTCCAGCAGACCGGCGATATTCAAAAACGTAGTCTTGCCAGAACCCGAGGGGCCGGTGACCGCAACAAAGTCCCCTTCGTCGACCGTCAAAGTCAGTTCACGCAAAGCATGAGTTTCGACGGTATCGGTGCGGTACACCTTGGCAATCTGTTGCATTGAAAGCATGGTTGGCTCCTGTTGCTAGTCAGTGATCAGAACAGTCTCGGCACCGCCAAAACTCTCTGTGCTGGAAATGATGATGGTGTCGCCCTCTGCCAGCCCGTCCAGAACTTCAACTTCAGACAAGCTGCGGCCACCGGTGGTAATTGACCGGCGCTGCGCCATGCCATCGCCCAGGACGTAGGCAATTCGGCCGCTGCCGGAATCGAGAAACTGGCCGCGACGGACCTTCAAGGTGTCAGGCTTGCGGTCAAGCAGCACGCGCGTGGTCAAGCGTTGGTTCTGACGCAAGCCGCCTGGCATGTCGCCGGTAAAACGAACACGCCCGGTAACCTGATTGGCGATGATCTCCGGTGACACGGAGACCAGCGTTGCCGGAAATACCTGCTGCGAAAATTGCACTTGAGCCTCCATGCCCAAAGCCAGATCATCGGCGTAGCTCTCCGGGATCTGGATTTCAATTTCAAATGCCGACAGGTCGACGACGCTCAAAACCGCCTGATTTTGCGTGACTGCCGTCTTTTGCTCGACTAACAGGTTGCCCACAATACCGCTGACCGGTGAACGAATGATCAACTCATCGACCTGGCGCTGTAGATCAGCGACCAGCAGTTCCTGACGCTCCACTTCGAATTGTCTGGTGCGGACTTCAAAGTCCAATCGTTCGTTGTCCAGGTCAGCATCGGCGACGGCATGTTGATGCGCCAGTTCGGCGTTGCGCAAATCGTCTTGCGCCTTTTCATGGTCGATGGCTGAAACGGCATTTCGCGCAAACGCTTCCTGGGAGCGACGTTGTTCCCGTTGCGCCGCTTCCAGAGATACCATGGCCAGATCAATGGTCTTGCGGTTTTCCAACCGTTGTTGTCGCGCCTCAATCAGCTGCCGCTCATTGTCGACTTTCAGTCGTTCCAGCGACGAGGCTTCCTGTTGCAAGCGGTTGTCCAACTCCGGGCTATCAATGGTACCCAACGGCTGACCCGACTCGACCAGGGCACCCGATTGCACATCAAAGGTAATGGTGCCGGTAGCAGGAGCGTAAAGTGTCGGCGCGACCGAGGCTACAACTCGGCCCTGGACTGAAACGTCGCGAATGAATTCGCCTCGCTCCACAGTCGCCAATCGCAGGCGCTCGGCCGAGGTGCTGTACTCGGCCTGCGACCAGCGCGACAGGGCTGGCCACGCCAGCAACACCAGCACCGCGAGCCCGAGCAGCGGTAAACCAAGCAACATCCACTTTCGGGCCGATGAACGCTGTTCAACAGCTACGTCCTGGCCCGAGGTGTCAGCAATCCGTGTTGGCATGTCGATCCCCATCTATCCCGTTAAATGCGCTGCCAGCGGCCATCCAAATTCGTGAACAGTCGCACGCTGACTACGCTGCGTTTTAGATTAAGACGCAGCAAAACGTTGAATGGTTACTATTTTAGTTTGCGACGACTGTCTTCAGGGGTCACAACATTGCCGGCAACTCGTTCAAAGCGAATGCCACCGCTGCTGTCCCGCTCGACAATGAAGTCGCCTTCGACGTCGCGCGCACTGATTGAGCCCGACGAGTCGCGTTCGACGATGACATCACCGCGCACATCGCGAATATCGATATCGCCTGAGGAATCGTTGATGATCCTGGCATCCGCAATCTGCGAGAACTCGATATCTCCGGATGAGTCGTTTTCGACCAACACTGAGCCGGCCTGAGTCACCTCGATACTGCCAGAACTGTCGCTAAGCACGACCGATTGCGCGTTGCGAACTTCGATGTCGCCCGATGAGTCTTGAATATCCAGGTCCACCGCCATTTCGATGCGCATGTCCCCCGATGAGTCGGTGATGTGGGCGTTGCCAACATTGCGCACCAACATGCTGCCGCTGGAGTCCTTGATGACAACATCGATTCCTTCCGGCAGCTCAACGGCCACATCGATACGCTGAACCTTGTTGCGCCAGCCCAGACTCCAACCTTGATCGTCGGGGTGCATCGAGTGAAGCTCGTAAACATCGCCCACGCGCTCACCACGCAAGTTCAGCTCTGCCAATTGCTCTTCGGTCCCAGCACACGCCTGGCCAGTTGCTTGCAGGCCTTGTTGAGCACCCCCAATCACACGCAGGTCACCGGCACCCACTTCGATGTGCACTTCACGCACGCCATCGAGGTCGGCAGAGTGATAGCGCTCGGCCTCATACTTGCAATCGCTGTCTGCGACAACTTGAGCTGAGACAACAACGGCCAATACACCCACAACATATTTCATTCGATTTTCTCCCGTACAAAACCCAGGTTCGTAGCGTTTGGATGCGCCGCTGGCGAAAAAGGTTTGAATTGCTGGCGAAAAAAAGAAGTCGCTGATTCAATCACAGGGTTCGGCTCAACGAGCGGACACCTGGCGATCCGGCAACCGCATCTGGTCATGAGATGCCAGCCAGCGAATCACATCCTGTGCGAACAGCTCATCAAGCCGATGCGTGAACCCCGAGTGGAAGTGTTCCGGGCGCGCCTTGTCAGTGGGGTCGAGACTGGCCCAGCCATCCCGGCCGCTGGCCTTGACCGCATACAGGGCCCTATCAGCCAACTCCAGACAGGCCCGCCAACTGACCGCATCCGGCCAACGGTCCAGCACCGGAAAAATGCTGAAACCAATCGAACAAGTGAGTTGCAACACGGTCTGGTCGGTCAGTACAAAGCGGTGCTCGGCGACACTGCACCGCAGCCGCTCGGCAACTCCGCCAGCTTGCTCCGATCCAGAATGCTCGAGGATCATCAGAAACTCCTCGCCGCCCCATCGCAGGACGTGGTCAGACTCACGCGTCAATTCCAGCAACAGCGCGGAAAACTGCTGCAGCACCTCGTCTCCTCGAGCATGACCGTAGGTGTCATTGATACGCTTGAAGAAATCGATATCGACCAACATCAGCACCGAGTGCATGTCCTCGTTTTGCTCTGGAGATCGCGCATCGTCAAAATCTCGCAGTTGATGCGACATAAAGCGCCGATTGCGCAAGCCGGTCAATTCATCTCTTTCACTGGCCTCGCGAAGGGCTCGGTTTGCAGACAACAGGCGTCGATTGGCAGCTGCCAGCTCATTGGTCCGCTCGGCGACTTTGGCTTCCAACTCCTTTTGCCGTTGGTTCAGAGCATGCAATCTAAGGCGGTGCGCAAGATAGATGGTCAAGGCCACCGCCAAGCCTAGTAGCAGGGTAAACCAATGCGTTTCGTAGAATCGCTGTGTGATCGTGAACGTCACCACGGCAGGCTGTTCGCTGCGCACACCAGAGTTGTTGAATGCCTCAACTTCGAACCGGTATTCGCCAGCCGACAAGTTGGTGTAAAAGGCGCTGCGTCGTGGGCCGGCGTCAAGCCAGTTTGGGTCGTATCCCAGAAGCCGGTACCGAAAAGCCACGTCGTCCGGATTCTGAAAACTGGTCGCAGTGAAGTGAATTTCGATGTCCCGATGACCGATAGACTGCTGCACCGATGACTCACTCACAACGAGCCGCTCATCACGCACCGAGATGGCCTCAATCACTACCGGCGGTGGCACTGAGTTTGGCCGCACACGTTCGGGAAACAGTCCCATCACGCCATCGAGTGTTGGATACCAGACAGCACCATCAGCGACCATGCCTCGAGCAAGCCCGGCGCCGTTGCAACAGCGACCAAATTGGGCGCCTTTGAACGATGGTTGCGCACTCACCAGCATCTGCCCGTTCACCGGCGCAGCGGAAAGCAAATCAGCCACCGGAATGCGATACACCCCTTCGGTAGAGCTGACCCAAAGGTAGTGACCCAGGCGCTGGAGGTGAAAGCTGCTATTGGTCGGCACCCCATCTTCCCGGCGAATGTTGCGCCATTGATCAGATGGCGATGGACGCACAAACAAGCCAGCATCATAGGTTCCGACCAACAAGCCGATCTGCTCATCGCTGGATATCGCCGTGACGAAAGCCTGCGCCAACGCCTCCGGACCTTCGCGCACGAACAGGCCATCGCCGCCTCGTTTAAACAGACCGCGTTCTGCACCCACCCATAACTGACCGTCGACGTCGGTGTGCAATACCCGCAGGCGCTTCGCTTCAAGCCCCATCTCATCGGCAAGTGGCGATAACGTCGATCGATCCCAGCTGATGAACAGACCGTCATCGCTTGCCACCCACAACGCGGTGTCATGCACATGTATGGCGTTGATTTGACGACCGCCAAGCGCCGTCGGCCAGGGCTCGCTAAAGGTATCGCCCTGCAACAAAGCAAGGCCAGACCGCGTCCCGACCCACAATGACCCGGATTCTTCTGCAAGCGTATATACAGCGGGGTTCGGCAACTGACTTCGGCCCAGAACTTTCTCTGTTTGATCGGCGACGCGCCACAGCCCATTGTTTGTGCCAACCCAAATCGCATCATCTGTCGTCGATTCAATCACCGACCAGACAAAAGCATCCTCCAGTTCGCTGCCCAAATCGATTCGCGAAGTCCAGCCCGGCCAGATGCGAATGACCCCATGGGTCTGGCTACCCGCCCAAAGGTTGCCCTCCATGTCTTGCCGCAAAGCCACCACCCAGGGCAGAAAACCAAACACACTCTCATCGAGCGCTTGAATCGACCCATCGCTTTGTAGCCGCAGCAGTGCCGAATAGGTGCCGATCCACAATGCGCCATCCGGACCAAGTGAGATTGACTCTACCGCCTCTTCCGCCCAGGGCGTTTGTGCCAGAGGCGCTGCAAACGCGCCATCATCAGAGCGCAGAAGTAGCCCTTTGCTGGTTCCAATCCACAGGCCATGATCAGTCAGCAACAAAGCCTGAGCGCGCTGCGCCGGATGCGGCAGATCCCAGTACTCGTGCGAGTACTCGGAGATCATGTTCACAACGCCTTGCCCCCCGATATAGACCACCTGCTCTTCGGTCACCAGGATATCGAAGGCTGCACGCTCGCCGCCAAAACGTTTGAACTTCAGATCCTCATCGACAAACAAGATGCCAGCGGTGGTGGCGATCAACAGCAAGCCATCATCGGTCTCGGCGAAGCCACTAATCACTCCATAATCCATGCCGCCAGTACTGACCTCGAACCACTTCCCGTCCTGCAACATGGCTACGCCGTGAGTCGTTGCCACCCACATGCGTTGCTTTGCGTCGATGTAGAGCTGTTCTATGCTGCTGGCTGGCAGCTGCGGTGTGTTGGTTCGGTCGTAAACAGCAAACGCCACGCCATCGAAGCGAGCGAGTCCAGACTGGGTCGCGAGCCAAATATAGCCCTGTTCATCCTGAACGATGTCGAGCACCGACACCTGTGGCAGGCCGTCCGCCAAACCCCAGGTATCAAACACGTACTGGCGCTGGGCATGCTCGGTCCAGGCCAGACTCGACCAGCTGCATACCGAAAACACTAGCAGGACCAGAAACTTCATCACTGAGCTAATCGATTGAACTCGATTGCAGACCCCTCCCCTGGCCTTTTAATCGAAACCTGTTGCCCCGATCTTAGCACTGGTCGGTATTCGCCAGTATAATTGCCGTGGTAGACGTTCATCTTAAGAGTCTACGGCTGCACGCATACCGCGCTGCCGACTGTGTCCCAAATTAACTGACCGCAAGGCTATTGATGTTTTCTTCGACCTCCGAACCCATGCAAATCAGCCGGGATTGTGATGCCATCATGATCCCCAGCGGAGATCTTGTGGAGTTGCCTGCCGGCACTACTGGCTACATTACGCAATCGCTGGGCGGCAGTTTTACCGTATTCGTTGATGGCAACTTGTTCCGAATTGCCGGCCAGGATGCCGATGCCTTGGGCAAAGAACCTCTGCCGCAGCCGGTGCTCGAAGAAGGTGCCACCAATGAGGACGTTGAGCGTCTGATCTGGTCGCAATTGAAAACGTGCTATGACCCGGAAATACCGGTAAACGTTGTCGATCTTGGACTGATCTACGAATGCGACGTCGTTCATGGAGCAAAACGCGACATCTCAGTCACCATGACATTGACTGCTCCGGGTTGCGGCATGGGCGACGTACTGGTTGAAGACGTGCGCAGTAAACTTAAGCTGGTACCAACGGTCGGCGATGTCGATGTCGAACTGACATTCGACCCGCCCTGGAGCTACAACATGATGTCGGACGTTGCCAAGCTTGAAACAGGCATGATGTAACCCCGACACCATCAGGCCAATCGATCGTCGCCAGTAAATGCTCTGTTCAGTTCTCAGCGCCCTGCCCCTGCTCAGCGCCGCCGGTATAGATTCGGCCCCATGAGGAACCTGGAAAAACCTTGAAAGCCTTGCGCACTTGGAACCCGAGGCACAGACCCTGTTGCGCTCCAGGTCAATGGCGACCGGGTGGGAAGCTTCTCAACACTGGCGGCCAATCCACACCGCCGCTGGGCAAGTCAAGATCTACTGTTTGCGCTCGACGCGCCGGTTGGCACCAGTTTTGACGTCGAGATCGAACCATCCAGCGCAACCAGTTTTAACGCCGGTCGGTGGGAGCTGCACGCAAGCTACGGCGACGTCATATTCGGTTCCGGCTTTCAAACAGAGTAGCCGAACAACGCTAGCTTGCTGCCGGCATCCTCAAACAGCGTCAGATCTCTGCCGGGGTATCGGTGCAATGGATCTGGACAGACAATACGACCCAGCAACTGTTGAAGCTGCGCCGGGGCTACCTCAACGCTGGCAAAACTGGCCAACGCCCTGATCTGTTGCTCTGGCTTTCGGCACAAATCTTCGAAGCGAACAAGTATTATTTGATCAGGAAATTTTTCACCCAGCGCCATCACTCGTCGGTTGGCACGTAGCCAGAACTCGAATGCAGACTTTGGCTGAAGGCTCTTTGATGCTGGCTCATCGATACCAAATGCCGGACCCCACAGTTTCATCTGCATAACGTTCGAACTGAACGCCATGTCCAGGCCGTGACGCAATACGTGGACGTACCTCAAGTTGGGAAACTGGCGTAGCAACAGCGGCAAGTAAATGTGGCTATTGGGTTCCTTCCAGCCCCAGGCACCGGACCGGGGCTCGCTGCCAACTTGCATACTTCGCCATCTTTCATCTGCCCAGGGGCCGACCCCTCGCTGTTCTGAGTCATGGCCATGGCTGCGAACGTCTCTGTAGGCTAACCAGCCGCATATTTTCTCAATGGTCGAGGGATTTGTTGGCGATTGGGTCATCGCCTTGGTGAGCAACTGAAGTCTGCACCGATCGAAGGCAGACGCTGACAAGCGCCGCCGCAACATGCCTCTAAATGCGCGTCGCCGTTTGAATAGCAAGGTAAACCAAAGGTTGTCCAACTGCGGGTTCAGATCGACACCGATATGAACCCCCAACGTCTGCATAACCTCAGCGAAAATACGAGTTCCGCTGCCGCCAAGGCCACCGATTACGATGGGCGATGACAATCGGCTCATAATTCACAGATTAATCGCTGGCGACCGGTTGCTCACTGGCCGAAGCTGGCATCAACTCAGGCCCCATCTGAAGCGATCCGACGGCATCAAGGTTGCGTTCAGCATCCCACACGTAAACACGGACCAAAGAAGCGGGCATGTCGGGGGCTGGAATCGAAAATCTTGGGCCACTAACGTCGAATTCCGTGGAGTACACGACTTCGCCACCTTCGCCAACCCAATCTGCGGTGCCACGTCCTGAGAAGGATGTGTGCTCCATTTCGCCGGTCAGACTCTGATCACTGGAGCTTAGCGCTATCGCACCGGAAGGCTTGACCATTTCAATGGCTGGGTCGCCGAGCAGGTTGTAGGTCTCAACCAGAATTTCGCTCCGCACCTCGACTTTGGCGCGCCTTATGGCCTCACCGATAGTCACTTTCGGCTTCAATATCTCATCAACAATGGCCTTGCTAAACGCGGCCGAAGGGCTGTTTCTCCATGAAGCACCCAAAATAGCGACTGCTCCACGATTGGGGACCCGCAAAAACTTCTCACCGATTGAGTCATGCGTTGGGTGATCAAAGGGTGCGCTGAAGCAGGTCATTGACAGTATCACTGGGAGGCGCTTCGACTCGTCAAGCCCTTCGATATGGTCCAGCGTGAACAAGTCATGATTCTTTCGAATATCTGGAGGCCCAGTGCGCCAAATGAAACGACCACCGTGACCGAGAAAATGAACCAGGGCCTGCCCCTCATTGAATGCCTGCTGCAGGGTCTCCTGATGCGCCTTGTTGTCGGCTTCTTCGTGGCTTGGGTAGACTCGGCCTGACGCGTAGCCATCACTGGCGATATCTTCGGCCAGTTGGTCACTTCGCCGTTGAAAGTTGGTCTGTTCGTTGGTAATCCACAAAACATTTCGACGCCACGGACCCACTTCGGAGTCGGTCACATAGGCCATCGTTTTCTCAACAATGGCCGTAACGTCTGCAGGATCAACCACAGGGAAACGGCCTATAGCCAAGTCCGGGAGGTGATCATCACCATCAACACTGACGTACCAGTTGTCACTGGCTGAATGCCCTTCCATCGACGGGTATTGCCAGGTTGGCAGCAAATCTCTGTGCTCGATGCCTTCTGGTGTCGGATACAAGGCGCCGCCTTTCTTGTACACGAAGTTATCTGGACGAACCAAAGTCGCGCGCATGTTGGTCCAATTGGCATACCGCGAGTCATCCGCCCCTTCGCCTCGTCGATCCCAACTCGAATCACCCACCAATAGCACATACTGCGGCCGCCTTGCCGGCCCGTTGTGGTACGCATCAGCAATGAAATCTTTGATCGCTTGGTGATGGGTCACGCCGCCACCATAGGCGTCGTAAACATCGTAGATATCCGCTATTAGCACCGACATTCCACGGCGTCGATGAAACTCGGCCAATGGCGCAACCGCGCTCATCAAACTGGGGTGAGAAATGATCAAATAGTCGAGCTGCTGGCGACGATCCAACAATTCACTATAGGCACCAGCCGGGCGCCTCAACCATGGGTCGAAGAACGCATTGTCACGAACTACAAAAAGCCGATCCAAACCCTTGCCCGCGATGTCGACGGTGAATCCCGACTCAGCGTCACCCGCGACCTCAAGCTCACGACCCGGCTCGATAAACACTCTCAGCGGCGCGTCTGCCTTCAGCTCGACCTTTTCTACCCCCGTCGAAACCAGGACTTCAGCCTGATCAGTGTCGATGTGCCCACCGGCCGTGTAGGCAACCCGCAGCCAGTCGACCATGGCGACATCAATCAAATGCTTGCCGTCGGTTTGTTTGCGGCGTGGGACTTTAAACGAAATGACGTTGTCACCCGGTTTCAGAAGCTGCAGCGCGCCTTCCAACTCTAGCGTCATGGCACCGTTGCCGTTCCACTCAAGCGTTGGTCCAGGCTGGCCATTGATCTGCACCTGCAATTGGTGGTCAGCCAGTTCTCCCTTTAGCCGGGCATGCGGTGTGGAGATACCGCGCAGCGCCACCTCGACGATCGCACCCTCGCCAGTAAAGTCGTTCAACTCAAATGGCACTTCGAAGGGTTTGCTAGCGACATGGTTCAGTTTGGCCCAAAACCACGCCTCCGGCTCCTCTTGATCGCCCGCATTGCGCTTGCTCAAACGAATTAGCAGCTCATTTTGTTCCAGATGCAAGGCTCGCGAAATGCCTGGCAACCTTGTCTCCAGAGCATCTGCTGGTCGGCCCTTATAGTCGGCAGCAACGTCTGGGCTTTCCCCTACCCAATACACGTTGCGGGTCTCGTAGGGGTGATACCAGGTCGCAGACCCATGCAGTTGCCGGCCAATGAACAGCGACTCCCCAGTAGCGGTGTCCTGAATCAGAGGCGCCGGCTGCCCGAAATTGAATACGGAACTGTCCGATCCGACTCGAGCTTCCGGGACGCGATACACGCCACTGGACTCAACTTCAAGAATAGTTGCAATAGAATTCGAGTGAACCGCCAGAAGCAGCAGGATCAAGCAATTACGCATGTAGAGGAATCTCAAAAAACCAGACCACAGGCTATTGTACGCATGCCCCGGCAGTTTGCCAGTCCAGTAACAAGAACAGCGTTGGTCGACCCTCAACTGATTGGGTAGTGTCTGTCCAACCAGGCTGCACCCAGGGTAAAGATCAGGACAATCGGTGCGCCTGCGAGAAATGTGATCTGGCGAACTCGACCCAGGTCGTACCAGCTTTGGCGAATGCCTACTTGCAGCCAACGACTCAGAGACCAGGCAAAGAACATCGCCAGGCATGGCACAAAAACGATTCGAAACCGAGCTTTGGCGTGCAGCAACAGCAGCAATCCACACACATAAGCCACAAAAGCAAAAGGGACCCACCAGCCGCGCCTCCTGCGAGGCCACGAAAGCATGCCGTACCATGCACCCAGCATCAGAACGACATAGAATGCGCTCGAATAATGGACCAGACCCCTCGCCCAGGGCGATTGCGCCAATGCATACCCACGCTCAGTTGAGAAAAAACTTTCATAATCAAACAACCGAAATGGCTGCTTGATCAATTGCTCCATCAACGTTGAAACCGGACCGGCTTGATCAATCAGTTCGATGGATTTATTCAGGTAAATCACATTCCTTTGCTGCATTGAGTCCGCGGACCGATAAAACTTTGCTGACTCTCGTCCGGCAATGGGCCGCACATGGCCTTGCCTGGAGACATCATTCAACCCCACCCACAGATTGAACGGACCGCTAGTGTGAAGGCTCCAATGGCCGGTCTCTTCATATTTGATCGCCGAAATCGGCACCAAGACCAACATTACCCCTAGTACAAAAACGCTTGCACTCTTCAGCAATTGACCGCGCGGCAACAAAAACAGCAGCAGTGGCAGAAATAATAGGCCAACACTTTTGATCAGCAGCGCAGCCCCCAGCGAGAGACCGGCACAGAAAGTACCCAGCATCGACAGCGGTGCGTGGTCTTCTCCATCGCGCACCAACAACAACCAACTCAGTAATAGGAAAAACAGGTGGGCCATCTCCGGCCATAGGTATTGCGCATACGCCGCAAATGGCGGATAGGCCAACAACACAATAGCGACGATGGTGGCTGCCAATGAATCTTGACACCATTGCCGACAAAGCCGCGATGCAAGCCAGGCCACACCCAATAGAAAGATAAATTGTATGAACTGCACAAGTGGCAGTGACCCATCAACGGCTGCAACGATCCAGGCTTGTCCTGGGGGCCACATTGAATCAACGACCAGCGCCCCACCTTCGACCAGGTCCTGCGCTGCATTAACGTAGGTTTGTTCGTCGCCACGCAAGCGTTTGGGGCTGGGCCACCAATACAACACGAACAAGGCACTATTGACGATCAGCACCCACAGAGCGGCCAAGCTCAGCCAGAGCCGAGGTTGTTGAAAGCGCATTGTCAAAACTGCAGGCGTCCCATTTGTGGCCATGTCAATGTCAATTGCTTGCAGCGAGTATCACTGAAACGGACAGCTTGGTCCATCCGGGGAGTAGCGAGTGGCCAGGTCCGGCCAGAAGAGCGATTTCCGTTGCCGAATTGCTGCTCAACCATCGGCACGCATGTACATTAATGTCCATGTCGAAACTGCAAACAAACAATAGCGACGAACAGCCCATGAAGACCTGGGATGACATTCCAGAGGTCGGCCCCCAGACCATGGCCTCTCTTAGACAGCTTTTCAACAGCAACTACAAAAGACCTCTGCTTAGTGATGACCCACTAGTCGACTACATGCTCACTGCCAACCTGGAGCTGCTCGACCCCCATCCATTGTTCAGCACGCGGTTCTACCTCTCCAACTCACTTGATGTTGGCTACAGCGGAACCAACCCATTGCTCCATTTGACAAACAAAAAGTGCGTGGGTGGCCAACGCACTGACAGCGGCCAATACGACAACGATAGACTTGGGCAACGAATTAAGCATGACTCATATCAAATGGACCCCTGGCCCGGCCTGGCTCAGCGCACTTTGTCGGCCACAGAGAGTCACTCAAACAATGTAAACTTGCGTGCATGACACAATCCTCCGACCCCAACCCGCCGCTGCTTCAGTGGAGCGATGTACCCAAAGAGTGGTGCGTACGCCACCTCCGTCAGTTGTTCGACGAGGAATACTATCGCTTTCAAGTCCGGCGCCCATTGGTCTCCGAAGATCTGCTGGTCGATTATGTGCTGAAGGGTAGCAAGGAACTGCTGGATCCACATCCCCTGTTTAGCACCCGACACTACCTGACCTACGCGCCGGACGTCGCGCGCAGCGAGACCTGTCCACTGGTTCACTTCGCCGCATTCGGCGAAGAGCGTCGCTCATTTCACCCGCTATTTGATATCGAGCACTACGAGGCGCAATTGTCACGCTGGAAAGTAGACAACCTGTTGCTGCATTACCTGAAGAAAGGGGCCAGGAAAGGACTGACACCCAACCCACTATTCGATGCCAACTACTACGCCAGCGCCAACAAAGAGCTGGGGCTACCCGCGTGGCAGGCCTTTCTGCACTTCATGGCGATCGGCTATCGTCAGGGTCGCAGCCCTCATCCCGCGTTTGACTTGCCCTACTACCTGGCCACCCACCCCCAACTGGACCCACTGCTGGACAACGCGCTTAGCGATTTCGCGGCAACGGCGGATGGCTACCGTGATGCACCCAACGCGCAGTTCGACTTTCGAAAGTACTTGTCTGTCAGCCCGGATGTGATTGCTGCCGGAATCTGCCCCGCTCGCCATTATGTGACCAACGGCTACTACGAAGGACGACTTGAAACCAGCGCGAGCAAAGAACCCGGCCCTCAGGGAGAGCGGATCAGTCGGCGCAGTCTGGCGGTCGATCATGAAACCAGGCCAACCATCGTATTGGGCATGCATCGCTCTGGAACTTCGACGGTAGCTGAGTTGCTACAGGCAATGGGGATGGATACAGGGAAGCAAGAGCGGCTGATTCCGGCCAATGAATGGAATGAACGCGGTTACTTTGAACTGTCTTCGATCACCGCACTGAACAACCAGCTGTTGCAAGCCCAACAAGGTGATTGGAGCGACCCGATGAGCTTTGAGTTGACGGCTTTGACCAGCCGCCAACAGCATCAGGCAAAACAACAACTGGCCGCCATCATTGAGGCGGAGTTTGATACCACAACGCCCTGTATCAAGGACCCGAGGTTCTCGCTGACCTGGCCGGTATTTGCCGAGCTGTATCCGAATGCTCAATTGATTTTCGTCTGCAGGAACCCGACGGCGGTGGCGCAATCACTGTTGCGACGAGACAACATGCCCCTGTCGCTCGGCACAGCGCTGTGGGAATACTACACGCTCGCTTGCCTGGAACTTTTAAAAAACCACTCCTGCCTGATCGTCGATTACGATCGGCTGATAAGGGAACCGCTGGACACAGCGCAGGCTCTGGCCGAGTTCACCAACTGTCAATTTGACCAACAAAAGACACTTGAAGTGGTAGATCGCAGGCTAGACCACGGCGAACGGGCTGAGCCGCCGTACGCCGAGGCAAGCCAATTGCACCGTATGGTATTGGACAAGCCCGACTCATCCGACTCCACTGGCCCGTCAATTTCGCCGGTCGGCGCCGACTTGTTGACGTTGCACTCTCGTTTTCGAAAGCAACAGTCACGGGCAGACATACTTGATTCAGAAGTGGCTAACAGAGATTGGCTAGACCGTCGATTGAACCGACTTTCAGCAGAAATCTTGCGCGGAATCGAGCCCGGAAAACTCCAATCTCAGCAATGATGGCCGAAATCGATACAGCGTGCGATCCAAACAATGGTTAAACTTTTGCAATGCGCACCTCTCTTCTTATGAAAACTGGGCCTGAGTTGCGGTGCCGGCCAGCCAATGGCCGGCCTGACCGCACTCACGCCCCTCAACGCCAGCACGAAACCTGGGCCTGGAAATGGGATTTGGCCTGATACTACAGCTTTCATCCATGGCGCTAGGTGCCACTCCCCCGCAACCCTGGGAAGCCTGGAAAGACCTGGAGCAATTGGCGCGACTTGAGCCCACAGCGCAAACCTTGTTGCGGTCCAGCTATTGCCTGGATGGCTGTCGACACGATCGGTCAAGCGAAGGGGACACCCGGTTCATTCGCACTGAAGGTGACGAGGCGATCATATTTGATGCCGCCGGCCCGGGGGCGATCACTCGAATCTGGATGACCAGCAGGATCGACGGCAGCCATCCAGTGGAGATCCCACCATCCGTTACTCTGCGCCTGTACCTGGGGGACGACGCCACGCCGACTATCGACATGCCACTACACGCGCTGTTCGATAGCTCAACCGCACCCTTTCTCGCACCGCTGGTAGGCGACGACACGGTTTCCAGTGGTGGGTTCTTCAGCTATGTACCCATAAGCTACTCGAACGGCGCAAAGATTGCTTTGCTCAACGCCGACACGGTGAAGCTTTGGTATCAGATAAATCACACACAACTGCCCGCCGGCAGCGAAGTCCGGAACTTCGATCCGGCCAGCGACTTTTCTCAATTTACAGACTTGCTGTCAACTCCAGCATCCTCGCCCTGGACAAATACCACTAGAAGCGAGAGCCAGCTGACCCTGGGTGCCAACACGACGGTATATGACAGCTCCGGCTCTGGCTGGATAAAGGAGCTTAGATTTTGTGGCCTGGCCCCGTCCTCTTTATCAGAATTTGAGATTGAAATCCGCACCGATGACACTTTTTTCTCGGTACCGATGCAAGACTATTTCATCAACATCGATGGCGCAGCATTGGCAACGCAATCAGTCCTGACAGGCACGGACAAAGAGGGCTGTCTGTATTCCTGGTTTCCCATGCCGTATAACGAACAGGCGACGATCACCGTGGTCAACCATGGTGTTGATCAAGAAGTGACGGTCGAGATTGGCACCGACGACAGGTCCCCGGGCCCAGGTTATGGCCGATTCTACGTCACGCAAACAACTAGCTGCCCGACAGCCCCACCTGACGATGCTGTATTGCTGGAAGTCCATGGCAATGGGAAGTGGGTCGGCCTGGCCAGCCAGCTAACCTCATGGCAAACCGCGAACCGTTCCTACCTGGAGGGAGATGAAAGGATACATCTGGACCACTCCGAGGATGCGCGCCTCTACGGCACCGGCACCGAGGACATATTCAACGCCGGCTTCTACTTCATTGACGGGCCGTTTTCACTGGCCACGCACGGCGCTCCACATTTGGCCAGGCCGCAACCAGACCTAGATGTGGTCAATGCTTACCGAATGATGACAACTGATTTTGTCAGCTTCCGCAGCCGTATGCAGCTAAGGCTGGAAAATGGACCCTGGGGCGATACTCCCTTGTGCCAGCGATCGACCAGCTATCTTTATCTTCAACCCACACCAAAGGTCCAGGAAATCGAGCAATTCCTGACAGGTGACGGCACTCATCAACAACATCCAGAACCTACGCAATGCACATCGCTAACTGCGTATCTCGGCGACGAACCTCCGACCCTCCTGGAGCAATCCGTTTGTGAAGTAGACCGTCAACTGACGTTTGAATTCCAACCGCCTCGCACTGACGGCCTGTTCCTGCTGCGCCGCTTTGCTGACGTGGGCAGCACAACACCGCCGCTTCATGTAGCGATAAATGGCCGTAGCGTCGGCACATTTCCGATCATGGTTGAAAATAGCGCTAGACGGTGGGCCAGTCAGGACATGGTGTTTCAACTCGGCGATGCGCATACCAAAACCCTTGTAGCCAGCATCGAATCAACCAACGGAGAAGCTTTCAGCAGTGGGCGCTGGGAAATCCATGCCGAATTCGGCGATCTGTTTTTTGGCAGCACATTTGAAAGCCCTCCCTGACAAGTAGTCAAAAATAACAGTAACCTGCAGTCGTCCGTTGCCCTTAGCTATGACAAGAATTCCCACAAAGGGACGAACCAATCACACGCCGGATCAGGAGACGCCAGAGTAGCGCAACCTGGCATTTCTCAACTCGACGGCCTTGCCGTAAAGGAGCATGTCCTTGCGATGATAACGCTTGATCTTTCGGCGCAATGTTGAATCGATCTGATAGGCCTGGCCTGCTGGCTTGTCAGGGTTCGTATTGACTGACATTGCCTGCAACTTCTCACCCAATACGTTCTTGCTGAAGTAATCGAGGTCCGACTCATAGTGCTCACTGACCCCTACGAATCGGAAACGAGACAATGGGCAGCCACGGCGAAACTGATGGAAGACGTTTCTTAGCTCGGTGCAAAGACAAAACCGTTCCAGTGACCCGTCTCGTCTTCACCTGCGTTCTAAACTTGGACTTGTGCTTGTTTTGGGGTCGCGAACGCCAAAAGTGATAGTGTGAAATCATGCGCTGAATAGGATCACGTACCCAGGTCACCAGAGTCGACTGGTGATAACCCAAATACTTCAACGCCACAAAGTGCCCGGCGATACAACGCACCCCTTCCTTTCGCTGACCATGGTTTCGAGCCCATTGGTAGTATGCGCGCAAGGGACGAACCAGTCGGTTTCGCGCCAGCGGTGCGTCGAACTCTGAGATCAGGGTGTCGCCAAAATACTGCTGCAACGCCAGGGCTGCAAGAGCATTGGCGTGTGTCGACTCACCGATTACGGCTTGGGCCGAGCGGCGGCGATTGTCTGGAAAACCTGCTGACTGGCGGTCGCCAGAGGGTGCGCCCACGCGACTCGATCGTCTCTGTCAAAGCGAGCATGTGCGTATTGATCGAGTCGACGGTTGAACTCTTCGACTGGGTGCGAGGACTGCATGGGTTGGTGAAGATAGTTCCAACTGCATGGTGACTTGTTCGTAACCGTCAGCCCGCAATCACTCAGTTCCAGTGGCTGCCACGTTCCAGCCGCGTACATCGCCTGCAGCGTTGAGTGCTGCATCGCATCGGCCAGCCGCAAACCCGCTATCGAGCCGGCGAGGACAAGATAGTTGTTGGTGTATACCGTAATGGGGCCACCGTGAATCTCCAACCACTGCCACAAGCCATCAAACCTCGCCCTGCCCCAAATAACGCCATATTTCGTCCTTGAGGCAAGGTCATCCAGCCTTTCGAATGCGTCTGGTGCAATCCAGTCGTCATCGTCGACGAACAAAATACGATCATTCGCCGCAAACTGCTCTCCGACCGTTGCATCGAAATCTGCATGAAGGACTATTTCATCCACGGCATGGACTTGCTTCCAGCTGGCATGGGCCAAATCTTTCAACTGTTGCCGTACGGACCAAAACGGGGTTCCAGTGCACTGCTCCCAAAACTGGAGTAACCGGCGCGTGTACTCGAGCTTCTGCCGCCCATCGTCCGTCGCTGGGTCGAACAGGCGATTCTCAAGAAACGTCACGGAGTCATCTATCGAATGAACCTTGCTCCAATCTGGGCTTTGTCGCTGTACTATTAGTCGTTTCATGCCTTTCCCACCGTTCCTGGAACCAACGCCAAAACACTCGCTACTCATCAATATTCGGTTGCAGGGAAACAGGAGCAATCAGCTCAAAATTTCCAATCAAGGTGACTAAGGAGTCGATTATTTTGGCCAGCCCTTGCTCGATTCAATCGTCGGTTGCCATCCTAACTTGCCATTAGCAAAAAGTCCGTTTGGACCGTTCACGGCTTGGGATCGTACCCGGGCAAGTGAAGCTACAACACTCCCCGTTTCACGATCTCCAAAAAAAGCCTCTTCCCGAACAAACGCATCCCTGACTCGGACCAATGAGAGACATCCACATAGGTCAGTTGCCCATCAACAAGATAATCACATTCGTTCGGCGTTGGACAGACAATTCGAGTGCGATCCACATAGATACTACCGGTGTTGACAGCAATGTCAGCTACCGCCCGACTCAAAGCAGAATGGTCAGCGCGTCGCCGCCATGCCTCTCGATTTAACTCGCCTGCAGAATCGACACGGCCGACCAGTCTGCCGGGGCTTTCCAAGAACTCCTGTTGCCGCCCAAACAGGACAACAGTCACGTCGTCGTTGTTTGCCTTGATCGTTCGTATTGTATCTTCCAAATACGGTAATGCCTCAGCTCGCCAACGCTCGGAGAAAATGAGAATGTCCGGGTTCTGACTCTGTATTTCATGCAGCAAGTTTCGGTGCAACATTCTACATTGGTCCGCCGTAGCTTCTTTGTTGCCGTGATTCTCGTACAAACGACTTAGCTCCTCTTCGCCAAATGCCGTCGTCAAGGGGTCGCAAAGTGTGCGTAGCAGCGATATTGCCGCTGGTTTGGTGGCTGAGAGGCGCAGGGCAATTGAGGCATCAACTGCATGACTGTCACCCAACACCGTGATTCGCGGCCACGAAGGTTCGGTATCAGTATTAAGCACTCTCAAGCGCGGAATCAACTGTTGGCGAGTTTCCAAATTCTGCACCAATTCAATCAGGTCAACTCGCGCTAGATTGATCTGAATGTAGAGTGGTTTGCCAGCCATGAACAGCGTTAGCGCAAACAAAATGGATATGGGAACCCCCCAAACGAACTTTCGAACTGAAACCTTCGAATGCAAAAAAGGCTGCTCAACAAAACGCCACATGAGCTCGCTCAGGAGCATTGTTGACGCCATAAGACCGGCGAACCCCAGCCATCCAATCTCATGACCGAACAGCGCGACGTAGAAGACGACCAGAGGCCAGTGGACCAAGTATGCGGAATAGGAAACTTTGCCCACCCAGCCTCCCAATGCCGACATAAAATTGTGTCGATTCATAAATGCCGGGCGGGCCGCAATGATCCACGCCGTACCCAAACAGGCGGGCAACACCGCGAAACCGGGAAAATGTGAACGCTCATGCAACAACGTAACCGAAGCGACGAGCGCGCCCAAACTAACCATACTGAACAGGCTTACAATGCGGCTTGGCTTGGGCGTTCGAAGGTCCCAAATAACAGCGCCCAAGGCAAACTCGAATACCCGAAACGGGAACAGAAAAAACGCCGCGCTAGGTTCCAGGCGAATCATGACCTCACAAGCTATCAATGATAACAAGCCCAGAATCGGCAGTAGCAACTTCCAACCTGAACGCGCCGCGAAAAGCATCAATAGTGGCCAAAACACATAAAACTGCTCTTCAACCGACAACGACCACGTATGCAACAGTGGCTTGGTGATCGCGGCCGTATCAAAATAGCCACTTTCAAGCCAGTAGGAGAAGTTGCTCAGATAGGCCGCGGCAAAACCAATTTCCTGCAGCGTGTGATTCAACGTATCGGGGGTCAGAACAAACAAGCTGAAAACCCATACCAACAACAGCGTTGCGGTGAGGGCGGGTACCAGCCGTCGAGCGCGTCGGGCGAAGAAAACCACGTACGAAAAGTTCCCAGCACGAATTCTGGAAGCAATCTGTCCGGAAATCAGATAACCGGAGATGACGAAAAAGACATCAACCCCGATAAAACCGCCGTCAAAACCCGGCACATCAAAATGAAACAAGATGACGGCCAACACCGCGATCGCTCGCAACAGATCAATGTCCAGTCGACGCCCAGATAGGTTGCTTGGCATTTCCATCAGGTCATACCATCGGTTTCAATACGCGCTGACTTTGGAATACCGACAGCGTCGACCGATCGATACGCGGGTCGATTTTTGTCGCATCGCCTATGAAATCCAATTTTCTTCGCTGAAGTGTTAATCGTTCCATGCCTTTTCCATCGGTCCTGGCACCAACATGACGACACTCACTACCCGACGTGGGATAGGGAGCAATTTAATTCAGGGTGTACCCACCAAGGTGGCGAAGTAGTCGATCGTTTTCACCAGCCCCTCACGCAGCTCAATGGATGGTTGCCAATCCAACTCTCGTTTGGCGATCGTGATATCGGGGCGACGCTGTTTGGGGTCGTCTTCCGGCAGCGGCAGGCAAACCAGCTCAGAACTTGACCCGGTCATCTCCAGTACCAATTCGGCCAACTGCCGAATAGTGAACTCATTGGGATTGCCTATATTGACCGGGCCCAACAGTTCCGGCGGACTGTCCATCAAGGCACGCATTCCCCGAAGCAAATCATCCACGTAACAAAATGAACGGGTCTGCGAGCCGTCGCCGAACAGGGTGATGGGCTCACCTTTTAGTGCCTGCACAATGAAATTTGACACCACGCGCCCATCTTCCGGGTGCATGTTGGGGCCGTAGGTGTTGAAGATCCGCATCACCTTGATGGGCACCTGGTGCTGACGATAGTAGTCAAAGCACAGTGTTTCAGCGCAGCGCTTACCCTCGTCGTAACAGGCTCTGGGACCAATCGGATTAACGTTGCCCCGATAGCTCTCCTGTTGCGGGTGCACGGTCGGATCGCCATACACTTCGCTGGTTGATGCCTGCAACAGCTTGGCTCCGACGCGCTTGGCCAAACCCAGCATGTTGATCGTGCCTAGGACATTTGCCTTGATGGTCTTGATCGCGTTGTGTTGATAGTGGACTGGAGACGCCGGACAAGCGAGGTTGTAGATTTCGTCGACCTCGACAAATAGTGGAAACACTATGTCATGTCGAATGAACTCAAAATTCGGGTGACTCAGCAGGTCATCAATATTCCGTTTACGCCCGGTAAACAGATTGTCGGCACAAACCACCTCACAGCCGTCCGCCAACAACCCTCGGCACAGATGCGACCCCAGAAAACCGGCTCCGCCGGTAACCAATATTTTTTTCGAATCATATGCGCTCATTGATCAATCCTCCTTGGCGTGCGACGAATCAACTGCAGCTGCTCCGTTCTTGCCAATACTGGAGTACTGATACCCGAGCTGCGTTAGTTGCTCCCCCGACAACAGGTTGCGCCCGTCAAACACGAATGCCGGCAATCGCATCTGCTCGCGAATGCGCTCATAGTCCAAGTCGCGGAACACATCCCACTCGGTCAAGACCAGGATGGCGTCTGCGCCAGACGTCGCCTCGTAGGGGTCAGGGTTGAACGTAACGTTCGATTCATCAACTCCTGAGTCGAAGGCGCCGCACGCTCGCAGGTCCTGCAAAGCGGTTTCCGGCTCAACTTGAGGGTCGCATATCACCAGGTGTGCACGCTCGATAAGCAAATCACGACACACGTAAATAGCTGCCGATTCCCGGGTATCGTTGGTGTCTTTCTTAAAGGCGAAACCAAAAATGGCCAGCCGCTTGCCGGCAACCGTGTTAAACATGGTCCGCACGACGTGGGTTGCAAACCGTCGTTTCTGATAGTCGTTCATTATGACTACCTGATGCCAGTACTCTGCTACTTCGGGCAGACCAGCCGCCTCACAAAGGTAAACCAGATTCAAAATATCCTTCTGGAAGCAACTGCCGCCAAACCCTACGGAAGCATTGAGGAAGCGTGAACCAATGCGCTCGTCCGCTCCAATGGCACGCGACACCTCACTGACGTCAGCCCCGGTTTTCTCACACAAAGCAGAAATTGCGTTGATTGAGCTGACCCGTTGAGCCAGGAATGCGTTCGCAGTCAGCTTCGAAAGCTCTGAAGACCAGACGTTTGACGTCAGTATGTTCTGCCTTGGTATCCACCTTGCGTAGACATCAACCACCGCCTGTATTGCTGCCTGGCCCGCAGGGGTCGTATCCCCACCAATAAGAACACGGTTGGGGTGCTCCAGATCCGACATCGCTGTTCCTTCAGCCAGAAATTCCGGATTGGATAGCACTTCGAAACGACGCGACGCAGCACGATGATGGAGAATTTTCTTTACCGTCTCTGCGGTTCGTACCGGGACTGTCGACTTCTCGACGATGATCGCCCCGTCCTTGGCGCAACGCGCGATCAGACGAGAACAGTTCTCAACGTAGGTGACGTTTGCCGCCTTGCCTGCCCCTTCACCATAGGTCTTGGTAGGCGTATTGACGCAAATGAACACGATGTCGGCATCGACCAGGTTTGATTCGATTTCGGTTGAGAAGTGCAGATTGCGTCCCCGGGCGGCCTTGACGACCTCCAACAGCCCTGGCTCAAACACTGGCAGGTGATCGGTATTCCACTCAGCGATTCGCTTCTCGTTGATATCCACCACAACGACTTCGATGTCCGGGCATTTCTCGGCAATCTTGGCCATGGTTGGACCACCGACATACCCCGCTCCAATCGCACAAATCTTCATTCTCTAACCTTTCCCCACTTGAGTGCGCCCATGACGATGGGTGCGATTTGAATACCAGTCTGGCGTAACCCGCGCAATGGCATCACCCTGCACGATCGGTCGTGCATGATCTGGGCATGACGATAGCATGTCAAGTGGCACACCAATTCGATCCACGCTAGTGTGACCGTTGCCTATGGCCAGTCATGTATACGGCAGGCCTTGACAAGCTCGCCCCATGATGGAAGTCTGAGCGCGATGTTTCCTAGGGTGGAAGCATGAGCGGGGACAAACCTCATTTTCGATCAATCCCACTATACTAACGAATGGGCCAACTCACCATGGCGAAGCAACGCGTACTGTACATATCTCACGGGCATCCGAATATCATGGCCGGAGGTGCCGAGGTATACGCCTACGAGCTGTACAAAGGCATGCAGCAATCAGACAAATGGGAACCTTTCTTCCTAGCCTATGCCAAGATGGCACCGCACCTCGGTGTCCCATTCAGGTCTATCGGTGACGACCCCAACCAAACGTTGATGACCGGAGGCGGTTACGACTACTTCTACGGCGCGCTTCCAAACAAGGACACCTACACGCGGTATTTTCGAGACTACTTAATGAAAGTTCGGCCGCAGGTCGTACACTTTCAGCACACTTTGCACCTTGGCTACCAGATGATCCAGGAAGTTCGGCGCACGCTGCCAGACACCAAGATTGTTTATACGCTGCATGAGTATTTACCCATATGCAACGCCAATGGGCAGATGGTCCGAACCCGAAACGCAGACCGCTGCCGTGAAGCCTCACCACAACGTTGCCATGAATGCTTTCCAAAAAAAACACCGCAACAGTTCTTCCTGAGAGAGAAGTTCGTTCGGTCTCACTTCGCGTTGGTCGACAAGTTTCACGCCCCAAGCAAATTCCTGATGGAACGGTACGTCGACTGGGGAATCCCTCGAGACAAGATCCTTTTCCTGGAATATGGTCGACAAGTACAAAAGCCGGTACCGCACCGCAAGGTCATCAAAGGAAAGCCGAGAAACCGATTCGGATTCTTCGGTCAACTCAACAAGTACAAGGGTATCTTGCCACTGCTTCAAGCCATGGAAATACTGGCCAACCGGGAGTTTGAGGATGTCTCGCTCACAGTCAACGGTGCCAACCTGGAAATTCAACCGCCGCCCTTCCCCGAGCAGTTCAAATCGCTAGTCGAACGTGCCGGAAATCTGGTAAATATCGCTGGCCCTTATCAAAACGAAGAACTGGACGACAGAATGGAGAGCTGCGACTGGGTGATCATTCCATCAGTCTGGTGGGAAAACTCACCTCTGGTCATTCAGGAAGCGTTCATGCACAAGAGGCCCATATTGGTCAGCAACATAGGTGGAATGGCCGAAAAAGTGACCGACAATGTAGATGGTTTGCATTTTCAGTGTGGCAACCCGGCTGATTTGGCGGATACCATTGAACGCGCCGCGACAGACCCGGATTTGTGGGAACGCCTGGTCAAGGGCATTCGTCCTGTATTCGAAATGGCCGATGCCGTGATCGAACACGAAGGCCTTTATTCACAGCTGCAAACAGGAGGTGTAGCGGCATGAGCGCATCGAGCAAATTTGAATCGGTTTCATACGGCGGCTTCGTCGACCGCGTCAGCAAGCTAACGGGTTCTTTGGTGCTGATTGATGGCTGGGCGGCCGAGCTCGATGGCCGAACCGTTCAATTGATTGTCGAGTCGGCCGACGGCGAACAAAAAGAATTGGAGGGCGTCCTGTGGTTCACACGCAGCGACTTGCCGGACAAGAGCATGGCGTTCAGTGCTGTCATGAGCCTGGACATCGCCAAGTCCATCCACGCCCTGGTTTGCATGGATGGGAAAAAACCGCTAACACGCCTTCGCATACAACCCACTCAAACTATCGCCGGCAACGCGGTGCAGCGCATCATTCAATTGCGCAAGCTTTACGGTGAGCAGCAATGGGCGCAGTTGCAATCGTTACTAAGGGACGTCACCCAGCACGGGGAACAAAGCGACCAAGTGCGGCAGGTCAATTCCCTGGCGATCAACGAGCCGCCGGACAATGCTAAAGATCTGAAGGACCGCTTTTTGCCCTCAAACGCAGTTACCGCCGACCTATGCATCGCCCTCGATGAACGTCATCTGGCTATAGTTGGTTGGGGTCGCGATGTAGACGAACGCATTGAGTCACTGGAGGTTCGCCTCCTCGACGGCACCCGACTGCCAATCTTGAAGGATATGGTTCGCTACCACCGACCCGATGTTTGTGAACTGCTCGGCGAGAGGGCGGGGCGCAACGCCGGGCTCGCCATCTGCCTTGAGACGCCGACAGCCCTGGAACAGCCGCACATTGACCTGGTCGTTTTCGGAACCAGTGGGTTTCAAACCACAATGCGTGTTGACATTGACGACAGTCCTGCACACGCAGCGCGTCAACAGCTCTTGGCGTCATTTGCGCCGTCAGAGAGCTCGATGAATGAAGTGTTTTCGAACTACCTTTCCCCGGCACTTGGCGCACTGCAGGCCCGCTTGAAAGCCACCTCAGTGGTTGATCAACGGTTTGACTTCGGCACGGTCCCCAAAGACCCCGAAACGACGGTGATCGTGCCGGCCTACCATGGACTCGAATTCATCACGCAACAAGTGATCGACTTCGCTCGTGATGCTGACTTTGAGTCTACTGAACTCATTTACGTACTCGACTCGCCTGCAGAGTCTGCACACTTCCTCAAGACAATGGGCGGCTTACATGCCCTGTACGGACTCTCGTTTCGAGTTTTGGTCCTGGAGCGAAATGTAGGTTTTTCCGCGGCCAACAACATCGCAGCACGCGAAGCCAACGGCACCTATTTGCTACTGTTGAACCAGGATGTAATTCCAAGCACTCCAGGCTGGCTTGGTCAGCTGGTCGAGTTTCACAAAAAGACACCGGAC
This sequence comes from Lysobacteraceae bacterium, assembly GCA_021604725.1. Classification (GTDB taxonomy): domain Bacteria; phylum Pseudomonadota; class Gammaproteobacteria; order Xanthomonadales; family BQJN01; genus BQJN01. The sequence continues at coordinate 30,233 of BQJN01000035.1, forward strand.
GCAGGAGCGGTTGGAGTCAAATTGCTCTATGAAGACGACTCCATTCAACATGCTGGAATGTATTTCGATCGGCTCAATCAGCGCTCCGAAACATGGAAAAACTTCCACTATTTCAAAGGTCTGCACAAGAATTTCGAAGGCGCGTCGGAAACCAGGCAAGTTCCTGGCGTTACCGCCGCTTGCCTATTGGTCGAGCGCGCACTTTTTCAACAACTCAACGGCCTTGATGAGGAATACATACTTGGCGACTTTGAAGACTCGGATTTTTGTTTGAAGTGCCTGGAGGCTGGAAAGAAGAACTACTACTTCGGGGAAGTCGAGCTCTACCACCTGGAGCGTCAGTCTTTTGGCTCCCTGGATCAACACCGGTGGCGAGCTGTCGCCCAGGAAATGAACGAATGGCGTCAAACACAAAAATGGAACTCAACCTTCGAGAAGCTGCTATCAACTGAGCCGTGAGCAAAATCGAACTCATCATTCATGCGGGGGCAGGCAAGACCGGTTCAACGGCCATTCAACAGGCGCTCGGTCGAAATCAGGGCCGCCTGGAAAAGCAGGGCGCCTGCTATTGTGGACTGGTGTTCGATCGGGTCGGCGCTCCGCGCAAGCCGGGCGTTCCCATTTCCGAGGAGTTTGATGGCAAATTGAGACTCGGCCCGGAGGCTTTTGGAGACTATCTTCGCTCCCAGCTGGCAGGTGTTCAAGACTATTGCAAGCAGCATGAGTTGCAGCGCGCCATCTGGAGCAATGAGGCCATCTTTTCCCAGGTTGAAACGGTAGGCCCCGCATTGAGGCGTCTATCAGACGACTTCAACCTTCGTTTTGTTGCCTTCGTCAGACGGCAGGATTACTGGTTCCTGTCAGCCTACAAGCAATGGGGAATCCGCCACAAGAACTACTCGGGGGTCGTTCAGGATTTCGAAACCTGGTACCAAAGATTCAAGCCTAATGGGGACTTCTCAAAAACGCTGGCTCAGTGGGAGTCGTATGTCGGTATCGATCGCATGGACATTCGTGTTTATGACAAAACAGATGATGTTCTTTCGGATTTCCTTTCTTTGATTGGTATTGATGGTAGTGGTTTTACTCTGGCCAACGACCGAGGCTACCAGTCACCTCCTCCCTCAGTTTTGGCCTTATATAAGATTTTCAACTCACAATTCGAGGATTCGGTGCACCCTGAGGCCCTGTCTCGTGCGCTTGAACGAACCAAACTCCTGGGCTTTCCCACCAAAGCGATTCAACCTGACTTGGGGCTACCCAATCGAACACGCCTTGAAGCGATCTTAACCGAGTTCGCTGATAGCAATCGTTCGCTTGAACGATACTCAAAACGCGAGTACTCGGTGGCGTTCCCGAGCGACAGCATGCGACGTGACCCAAGTGAGGATATCGTAGACTCCGATCAGTTGGTGGCAAGTTTGTTGCTTATGCTGGTCGAGCAGGACAAACGACTTCAGCGCTGTGAGGCCAGGCTGCGAAAGCTCGAGGACGCTCAGAGCACTCCGTGACGGTTTTCCCTAGCCGGTAATATCACGAGAATAGACCAATCGAGATGAAGTGAACTTGTCCGTGACGATGCTCGGAATGTATCACCGATACCTATGTTTGGGAAACAGAGAGGGATATGAATCACCGCCGCCAATGACCGATTTGGCCTCCCCGCTTTAGGTGCTTGCAATTGATTCGGTCGCTGATAGACTGCAACCTTCCTTCTTCCACGCTGTAGTCGCCGGCCACGACCTGGCTTCGAGCAGCGCACTTTTTCGAGGTAAGTTAACAGTGTCGTCAGATCTCACAAAAGAAATTATTGATCTTGGCCCATGGCATCTCGACGTAGAGGTGACCCCCGGCTTAAGCACGGCGGTGGCGAAGGACGTAGATTACGACGAAACAAACCCGCAGGCGGGTATAGTCTCATTCATTGATGCTCGAGATGATTTTCGCAAGCTGATCCACAAAGTCTACCCTGACGGCCTGTCAGGAAAGGCCTTTCTCGACAGCGCGTGTAACTGCGGAGGCTACTCTTTTTGGGCAAGGGAGTTGGGGGCCAATCGCTGTTTTGGCTACGACGTGCGTGACCACTGGATCAATCAGGCCAAATTTCTACATGAAAAGCGCGGTGAGCCGGACAGTGTTGAGTTTAGTGTCACCGATCTCTACGACCTTCCCAAACTGGGGCTAGAGCCTTTTGAGCTAACTCTTTTCAAGGGTATTTTCTACCATCTACCTGACCCAATTGCGGGTTTGAAATGTGCCGCCGACCTCACTAAGGAGGTCATGATCCTCAACACTGCAACGCGAGAGGGGCAGCCAGATGGCATGTTGGCCATTGCTAAGGAAGGGTTGAACCCCTTAATGTCAGGGGTCTACGGTCTAAACTGGTTTCCAACCGGACCGCGTGTGCTCAAGGGTATACTACAATGGATGGGGTTCACCGACGTCAGAGTCATTCATCATTGGCCTGCCAAACCAGATAGCAAGAACTCCATGGGCCGAATCGAGATAATCGCGGCCCGATCATCTGGGATGCTGGATGCTTTTGAGGAAATTAGCTGATCGACCTTCCCCGCCAGAGCTTCACTGAGTAGTTGTGAAAATCACGCTACACATCCACGCTGGTTCTGGCAAGACCGGAACCAGCGCCATACAATACTTTCTGAGGAACAACCGTCAAGAAATGTTGCGGCAGGGCTACGCTTACGCCGGCACGTTTTTTGAGGAGTTCTCCGACGATCAAAAGGGCAACCTGACAGAGGTCTTTTCACGTGCCAAGAAGAAGGGCGTTCAGTTTCTAACGAGCCATATTCGACAGTGCCTCGCCAGAATAACGAAACGGTATAGCGACCACCCAATTCGGCACATCATTTGGAGCAATGAAGGGATATTGACATCTCACGCGGTCATGGGTGAGGTGTTAAGTAATCTTGTCACTGACTATGATGTCCACTTCGTAGCCTATCTTCGACGCCAAGATGAATGGCTGTCTTCGGCATATCGCCAGTGGGGCATTCGTCACAAGACCAATCCAGGGCCGGTGATGGAGTTTGACCAATGGATGGTCAGATACCAAAGGAATGCGAACTACGATGCCCTCCTAGGCCAATGGGAAAAAAGCATTGGACTTTCATCCATAACCGCGAGAATCTACGAAAAGTGTCACGACGTCGTAGTAGATTTCGCGGCAGTCGTCGGCCTGAATCTATCCGTACTCGACATCCCAGATGAAAGGGCGTACAAGACACCTGACGCGACAATTTTGTCGTTGTTCAAGCTATATAACACGCAGTTTGATGAACAGATACACCCGAGAAGCCTGGTTCAACTATTAGATAAAGCAGGCATTCTTGCCAGGCACATTCGCCCCACAAACATTACGGCAACCCTGCCAGGGGTGGACAAAAAACGCCAGTTGCTGGCGCAATACGAGCCCGGTAACAAACGACTTTCCAGGTTCAGCAAGCCAGACTACGATGTGTCGTTCCCAACCGATGAACCAACGGAGGTGGGAAGCCACGATGTCACCACCGATCAGATCTTGTCGGCCCTCTTGCTGATGTTAGTCGACACGGACCGCCGCAGCTCCGAGGCCCAGAGAAGGATCGCGGAGTTGGAGAAGCGAGTTGCTCGACTGGCGAAGCAGAAGACCATGTCATCACCCGGGAATGAGGACGACGAGACTCAACTTGAAGGCTATGGGTCGAAACAAGGCAACTGAGAAATGAGCGGCGAAAAGTCGAATACGGTGTTTGTGATGGGGATGCACCGTTCCGGCACCTCGCTGGTCACGCGCATCTTGTCCGAGCTGGGTGCCTACTGTGGCCAACCCGAGAGCCACCTTGAGCCCAATCAATGGAACTCCAGTGGCTATTTTGAGCTTAAAGAGCTGGTCGCAATCAACAATCTACTGCTTAACGACCAGGGGTGCGATTGGGCGAATGCACTTGGGTTTCGAGCAGATGCCGTGACGGCGGCACGCAAGCAGCACGCAACAAAGCGCCTGTCTTTCTTGACGAAAAGCCTTCACAAAGCGCGGTCGAGGAAGCAGCCATTCATCGCGCTGAAAGATCCGAGACTTTGCTTGACTAGCCCCGCCTTGGGCATTGACACAGCCATGGTTCTTTTCGTATCACGCCATCCGTTGTCCGTTGCCGCATCACTCGACGTTAGGGATAACCTGGGAATGACGGTTGCCATGGCACTTTGGGAGCTTTATACACTTCATTTCTTGGGTCATGGCATGGCCAACGCCGCCCTTTTAGTTTCTTACGAACGGTTACTAAGTGACCCTATCGGCGAGACGGAGCGCATGACTATGCACTTAAGGTCGCTTGGGATTGTCGAATCAGTCGATGACCAAAGCCTAGCTCGTGCGGCCGCACTGGTTCAGACCTCTGGCAATGAGGCCAAGGCAATAAAAAGATTCGCAGACTTCATGCTTCCGGCTCACCAGTCGCTGTGGGACCGCCTGAGTAGCGGGGGCGTCGAAAACCTGGATAGACAAGCACTATCTGGCCACTCAGCAGACATTCTTGAGCAGTTTCGAAAACTGGCAAACCAGCGAAAAATGGGCCACCCAGCCTACGTGTCCAAGCAGGAGGGCGAGAAAACACGCGAGTACCTGGAGACACGACTGGAGAGTCTGGAGGCCAAACTCAATCGACTTGAACAGGCGTTTCGGGAGCGTGGATAAATTGGCAGTCGCTTAGTGACTCTTGTATCCGATTGCGATTGTGCGCTCAATCAACGCAGGCACGACTAGGCCACAGTTCTTCGCCACCAATGTACAATACGCCTGGGGCTCCAATGACCGTGCAAGATTGGGGCAAAAAAAAAGGCCGCCCAATGGCGGCCTTTTTTATCTGATTCACTTGAAATTATTTATCTTCAAGTTTCTCAAGTCGATTGGTCAGCTCAGCAATGGTGTCTTCTTGCTGAAGGGTATAAAGCGTTAGCTCCTCAACCTTTTCCAACAAGCGCATCTGCATCGCACTCATGTTCATGGGTCCGACTAGCTCCTGCGCGGAAGGCATGTTGGGCAGGTGACCATTGTCATCAATGAAGTCACGAACATCGGACAGCGGTAACAACTTGTACCCCGGTTCGAACACATAATCGGGAGCGCAGGGGGTCGTGCAGGTGGTACTGAAGAACTCACCCGATATCACTACGTCACCATCAGATTGAAGGACCATCTGATTTCCCGCAGTTAGACTCGAACTGATTGCGAATGCATTGGCAGTATTCTGGTTGAATAACCAAGAACTATTGTCGCCAGAATCTCGAAATAACATCGCCTGGCCGCCGTTGGACTTCATCTCAAACAGAACCCGTTCAGCCGCCGTGCCACTGGTATCCTCAATGAGCAACGCTGCAGTACCATCATTACGGCTCACGTGAACCGATGCATCGGTTCCGCCAAGACCAAAGGCAGAATCGATGTTACCTGGAGATGACGTACCAAACCCGATATCGCTGTCGGTATCAACATAGATACTATTGCTGCCGGCACTCGGTCGAATCCTCAGCGGTAACGTGGACCCGTTTGTCGCATCACGAACAAACCAGTTGGTTTCGTTGCCGGCCATATCCCACGTTTGCGGCGTAAAGCCTGAAGAACCATCTTGCTCCAAACGAACGGTTGGTGTATCGCCATCCGTGATGTGCAATTCGACCACTGGAGTTGACTTGCCCAAACCAATGCGGCCACCGTCATCTACATACAGAGAATGACTTGGCGCGTTAGCTTCAATGGTAAATGGGGTACGACCGCCATCGATATCGTCGATTGAGAACTTGTTGGCACCACCATTGCTTGATTCGTTGAAAGTCAGCTGCCAATCAACGGTCGGGAAGCTGGCGGTTGAACTGGTGTCCTGCGCCTTGATGCGGAGGTTGTTCTCCTTGATGCGAATGGTATCGAAGCCGAAGCTCTCGCCGTTCACGCAGTCTTGACCGATACAGGCTGAGCCATCAACGATCAAGTCATCAAGGATTTGCTGATCTTTGTTAGCGCCACTACCGTCACCAACGCCTTTCTGCTCGCCATCAGAGGCGGTGATTTCAACCAGGTTTGGATCTGCAATCTGGCCTTGATCTATGGTGAAGAACCCTGTCATCGGCGCCATTGGTGCCGGCATCAAGCCTTCTTTGCGCATGTCTTCGATCTGCGCGGTGTCACCCAATTCACGAAGATCGGCCAGCATCGCTTTTTGCGTCTCTGACATGGCTGGAGAAACGACCAACTCATAGCGGTAGCCGCCGTCTTCCACGCCCAGACCTTTCAGTACGTTCAAATCAAGAAACGCCGACTGCCCAGGGCCGACCTTCTGCTCGAACTGGAAGTTGTTGGGGCCGGTGACTTTCAGGACACCACCACCATGAGCACCAGCGTCAACGTAGACGCCGTGTGTTTCGACTGAAGCCTGCCCAGGTTCAGCACCTGCAGGCATTGCGCAGACTGCCATTACAGCAGCTGCTAAAAGTGTACGATTAATTCCTTTCATTTTGTCCCCACCTCGGTTCTGTTGAAAATGCACATCACTGCGCCGGGTAGCTATTTTGCCACAGCGCGGCGCTTTTCGCAGCAAAACTGGCGTTCCAGTTTCTGGGCACTGTGTCACACTTTGACGTATTGCAATGCAAATTTGAAGCGCTACGCGGCAGAAAATGGCATCTACAACGGCTCTGACACACTGCCTATTCGAAACCGGTCGACAAGATCAAATCTTCAGCGATGATGGTTAACGGACCGCTGCTCATGGCATCCGGGCCTGGGTCAACGTCAACAAGAACGTCATATGCCCCCTCCGGAAAAACCGTCAGATCAATGAGGGAGTTGCGAACCGCTGCGTCCAAATCCTCAGCGACAGGGATGAGATCACCACGCTGGTCGACCAGGAAAACATGCTGAGTGGACAGGCCGAGGTCGCTGTTTGCCGACCATTGAATGTCGAACGTTGTTTGTCCGGTAGGCGCACCGCTGATGGTCACCCAATCCAATTCGAACGTCGAACCAACCAGTTGAGTGGGTTCGACACGAATGGCCGGCATTTCCGTAAAATCGCTCCAACTGATTGTTGACGTTGGGTGCTCATCGGTGAGCAGGTCGAACGTCAACACCGTCCACTCGCCCTCGGGCACAAGCTGGCCGAAGGTCAGGCCTCGAACGTTGCCAGCGAAGTTGGACTGGGTCGAATACGCGATGCGCGCAAAATGGTTGCCGCCGCCCCCGTTGGTCATTCGCAGCTTGATCGTCACATAGCGATAGAACGTGGTGTCTATGGCCGGATCGCCGCTATCAGGGGTGATCATGACCAGCAAAGGCGCGCCCGTCGCCTCACCACTTGCAATGCCATCAATAAACGACAAGCCTGACACATTCCTGGCCTCAACCAGGTCGGTGGACTGGCTCATGTCAAATGCATCCGCTCGATCATCCTGTCCAAACTCCGTGGCCGGCTGGACCACGTCACCCACGCCATTGGGTTCCTGCACGGTCACCAGCAAAGTGGGCGGCGGCCCGGCGACAATGAGACTGCCCGCTTTTCGCCTGGTCGAGTTGAGGCCATCATCAATGTCTGCGAACACGAAATATTCACCATCGGCCACTTGTGCAGCGGCGTTCCAGAGAAAGCTGTTTGCAGCATTCTCATTGACCGTGCCAATCTCGATCTCGTTGCCGCTGTCATGATCTTCATCCGGGTCCACATATAGGGTAATCGCGGCATTGTCATCGCTATCGCTGTCGGTCCATTGCAGCGTAAAGTCAGGGTCTGCACGATGGAATGGGGCGAGATAAAAAGAATCTACGCGCACGTCTCTACAGGCCGCAGCGCTACCGCAGCCGCCTTGTGGTGGAAATTCATGCGGATCCAGGCGAATGTGATTGAACACCCCTTCCCATGCCGTGGGTGCGCCGGGCTGACCGCTGGTTGACTCCAAGGTCAAATCGTTGCGCAGGTCGCGGATGCAATATTCATTGGTGCCGGCCTCGACCACAATCGGCTTGCTGGTCGCCAATTGCGAAAGTATGTTTCCGTACAGTATGCGGGCCACTGATCCGGTACCGATGTCGCGCTCCCCAAATATTTCGAACTGCCAGCACAAAGCGCGATACAGATCGGTGTCGATGCCGCTGGGCGTCTCCCACAACAACTGCGGGTCGCTTGAAGAAGGGCGCCCGTAGAAGCTCCCAACGGGCTGATCCCAGGCAACAAACTCCCAGTTGTCTGTCGTGTCGACATCACCGGGATCGAGCGGCCCCCAGGGGTTGCCGTTTTCAGCGGCACCGTAAGCCAGGGATTGATCGCCACCGATGGAAGGGGTGGTGAACTGAAACTGTGGAAAGTCGTTGACCTCGATTGGGTCCGTACTGGTCATCGCTCCAAAGTCGCCTTCGACCCTTACCAGGTAGTCGGCGCTTGGGTAGTGCGAAAGGTCAATCTCCAGGCTGGTCCCGACCACGTTGTCGTCGATCTCATAAACGATCGAGTTGTCGGCCTGATCAACCAACGAAACAATGTACGAACTCGAGCCATCGTCGGTCCATTGAGCGGTAAATCTCTCGCCGGCAGAGCTGGCCTCGGTGAGGCGAAGCCAGTCGATTTCGACATGAATATCCGTCACCCCGACCGGATCGATACGCAGCCCTCGTACGAAGTCGAAATCTGTCCAGGCAAAGTTGGACCCACCGTGAGTTGAGTTCCACAAGTCAATAATCAACGTAGTCCATTCATTGGCGGGAATCGCCTGGAATTGCGTAAAGCCAAACGTCATGGGGTTGGCCACGAAGCTATCCTGGTCTTCGAAGAAAAAGGCCTGCATCTGTTGTGTCGTGCCCAACGGCGGACCGCTTGAGCTGGTCACCCGCACTCGAAGACTGAGGTAGCGATAGCGGCTGGTATCAATCGGGAACTGATTTCCATTGGACATGCCCAATGAATTGAACACACCCTGAAACAAGACAAAAAAACTGGCATCACTGACGCCCGGTGGCCGGTTTTCGGCTTGAGCCGAGTCGAAGGAGAATATGCCGTTGCTAAATGCTTCGTTCAGCAGGTCGTTTGATTCTGGTGCGACAATATCCGACTCCGAATCAAAATCCCACTGGTTGTTGAGCTCTGCGGTTGCGAAATCCATGCCCGCAGCAACCCTGTCGTTGCTGCCGTCTGGTTCCGTGATGGTCGTTGCTGTTGCCACTGAGCACAAACATAACGTCGCCGCGATCATGGCGAAAACCGTACCGACTCGACGAGGAGTCATTGCGGTGGCAAGAGCCAATTTTCTACCTGAAGTGTTGTGCATTGAGTGCGTCTTTGACAGTCGAACCATTCTATATTGAATCACGACTGCCGTGCACGTGACGTGAATTGAGCAGCGCATTTGGGCGCGCGACACCAAAAGTAACAAGCGGGATCTGCGCAGACCCACGTCCAACACAAGAAAGGCCTGGCAACACTTGATTAGCCGTATTGCATTATGCTGCCGTCGGTATCGGGTACCCCAGTAACTCATAGTCCGGCCGGTAGATATCAAGAAACATTACCAGCTCTGCATCTGTCAAAATATGCAACTTCTTTTTCCGCTTGCCCGACTTGTTTAGCCACTGTGGGTTCGCCTCACTACCCGACATCGATACAACTACCCTGGCACCGGCCTCAAACTGTTCCAGGCGGCCAATGAAATCGACGCGAAGACGCGGGCCGTCCAGCAAAAAATGATGCTGAGGTGCAAAATGGGGATTGAATTTGTGGCTCGGGCCACTGCGACGCATAACCTTGAGGCACTCGGCAATTGACAAGCCCCGGGTCAGTCCGAGCATCGATGGGTGCTCGAACAATGTTGGCCTTGCCGGCCCCAGAATCTTGTCATTGTAAAACGAGAGGAATCGTCGAAGCGGGTCGCGCACAAAAGTAAATCGAAAGTAACCGTCCTCGTGACCCACCATCGGCCGCACCTGGTCGAAGTATTGGCGCAGCGCTTCGGCAGAGTGAATCTTGTGCGGTGAAACCGGGTCGTAGTTCGGATGTTGCGAAGCCATCCATCCTTCAATTGTCGTGCATCCGCACTTGGGTATGCGCAAGTAAGCCAGACCAAGTGCATCCGAGCAAAGAAAAGACCCGACGGTAGTCTTTTGTACCTTGCTGACCGGAGCAGACTCAAGACCAACAGCTTGCCCGTCTTCGCGCCGAGCCATCCGGCGCAACCAATTGGACACTTTTCTTGCTGACAAACCCAATTGTTTCTATTCAACCTTGAAAAACGACCGCCGAGTGTACCATCTTGCCGTTTCAGATCATGCGGTTAAACAGTACAATGCGCCACGATCGTCACGTTATTAGCCAGGAAAGCAATGCCCCGATCAAAGCCACCACAAAAGACCGATAGTTCAGATGCCCACCCAAAGCACCCGTATTTCAATCGCGGCTGTCTACGATTCGGCGGTGCGCTGACAGCGGGCCCGAATACATTGATTGTCTGCGGCGTCGCGCGCAGCGGAACGTCGATGGCGGCCAAGCTCGTTGAGGGCCTCGGGATATTTCTTGGCGAGCGCAAGGACCCCGTCGTTCTGGAAGACGTGGAGATGGCCGCTGCGCTGGAAAAGGATGACGGTAGCCTCGAGCACCTCATCGAACAACGAAACCGGGCGCATCAGACGTGGGGATTCAAACGCCCATCAGCATACAAATACCTGCTGCCGTTGCTGCCCAAGTTTCGCAACCCGGCCATCGTGGTCACCATGCGGGACCTGGCCGCCATATCGGCAAGAAATGTAGTTGCCATAGGAATGGACCAACGAGAAGCCCTTGAAGCAGCTTTGAACGAGTCCATCGGTTTGCTGAGCTTTCTCAGGCAACTGCCCCCGAAGTTGCCGGTTTTGCTGATGTCCTACGAGAAAAGCCTGCTCTACCCAGGTGACGCGGCGAAGCAAGTTGCCGAATTCCTGGGCATCGACAATCCACGGTTGATAGCGCGTGCCAAATCCGCCATACAGAGGGAAAATCCCGCGTACTGGGGCAGTGCCCGCAAGGCTACGATCCAGGGGTGGGTGGCGCGGGTTAAAGACAACAAAACCTTGCTTGGGTGGGCGAAGCACCCCGACGACAGCCAAGTCACCGTTCGCATTGTCGTAAACGACCAGGATATCGGCCAATTTCAAGCCAACGTTGAGCGCCCAGACTTGAGGGCGAAGAACATTGGCCACGGCTCCTACGGCTTCGCCATTGACGTCTCGGAACATCTCCGCTCTGGACCCAACACCATTGCCGTGATGGATGCCAAAACCAATGAAGAGCTGCGAAATAGTCCGTTGAATGTGGCAGTTCGGCATCACGCCAAGGCCGATCAATAAGCGGCTTGCCGCCGCGCCAGGGCCTGCGCGTCCGGCGAATGCGCGCACAAACTTCCTCCGCCCATGGAAGTTCGATACAATCCCGCGCACACTCACGGGCAGGCATCATCGCTCGCTGCACGCATCGGCCCAGCCCGACTGAAGCAGCAATACTTTGCTGAATTGGACTATCACGGGGCGCGAGTTGATTCTATTTTCACACATTCCGAAAACTGGAGGCACGAGCTTTCGGAATGCAGCCATGCGGCGCATCGGTCCCAAGCGGACCCTGTTTGACTACGGGCCGAACATCCCACTGACCTCCGACATTGTTTTGAAGTACATGTATGGAGACGGTGAGCAGGACCCGGCCTCACTCGCGGCAGCGGCGCTGGATCGCGGAGTGCGGTTTTTCTGTGGCCATTTTCCGTTCTCGCGTTATGCGGACGTCTTGCCGGAAGCGACTTTATTGACCTTTGTTCGCGAGCCGGTGGCCCGGGTGCTTTCTGAGTTTCACCACCACGAACGACACGGCAATCGAAAATTCGACCTGGTAGATCACATCACCGATGAACGATTTTCGGACCGCCAATCGCGAATGATCGGCGACTACTGGTCTCGGTTGTCGTTCGTCGGCATGACCGAACGCTACGATGCCAGCATCAAGTACATCAATGACTGGTTAAAGCTGGACCTGCCAATAGTTCACGTCAATGCTCGCCCCAAGGACCAGGTGACAGCCGAGCCTGATGCGCAACTCGTCGACTTGATACGTCGCCATAACACCGCCGATATCGAGGTTTACAATTGGATAGACAGTCAATTTGACCGAT
>BQJN01000036.1 GCA_021604725.1 Lysobacteraceae bacterium
ACCATGCCAGGAACGTAAACAGGGCCAGGTACAACAACACCCAAACACCGTACTTCTTGCGGTCCAGAATACCAGGCTCACCCATGTATTCGAGGTAGGCAACCAGGTCCCGTACAGTGTCGTCATACTCTTGCTCAGACAGACTGCCAGGCGTGGTTAGCTCAAGCGCCACCAGCTTGGTGTGCTCGCGTCCTGCCTCATCAACCATTGTTTCATACACCGGCGTTTGAGTGCCTTGCAGCTCCCACAGCACATGCGGCATGGAAACGTTTGGAAACAATGCGTTGTTCCAACCCAAGGGTCGTGACGAATCAACATAGAATGAACGCAGGTAGGTATACAGCCAATCGACGCCGCGCGAGCGAGCAATCACAGAAAGATCCGGCGCTGGTGCACCGAAGTATGCGGTTGCTTGATCTTCTGTCATGGCAATAGTCATCGGCTCACCGATCTTGGCATCGGTGAAAACCAGGTCACGCTCAACCACCGCTGGATCGATACCCAGGTCTTCGGCCAGGCGGTTGTACCGCATGTATTCAGCCGAATGACAGCCCAAGCAGTAATTGACAAACATGCGAGCACCGCGCTGCACCATCGGCAGGTTGTCTACATCGGTGTACGCCGTATCTTTGGGCCAGCCGTTGTTGCCAGCCGCCCAGGCGAATGAAGTTACCGCCATCAATGCAATGAATAGTAGTTTTTTCATCAGTGTGTCACCCGTTCCGGTACCTGCTTGTTCTTGTCTACTGATGTGTAAAACGGCATCAAGAAGAAAAACAGGAAGTAAATCAGGGTAAACAGCCGCGCCATCAGGGTTTGCAATTCGCTACCGGGCTGGCCGCCAAGGTAACCCAGGCCGACGAAGCTGATGACGAACAAGGTCAATGCCAGTTTTGACATCCAACCGCGATAACGCATGGAACGTACCTTGCCGCGATCAAGCCAGGGCAACAGGAACAGCATGACAATCGCCAGGCCCATCAGCAGTACGCCAAACAACTTGTCGGGAATGGCCCGCAAAATGGCGTAGAACGGCGTGAAATACCAGGTTGGCTTGATGTGTTCTGGTGTCACCAGTGGGTCGGCCGGCACAAAGTTGTCGTGCTCGAGGAACAAGCCACCAAATTCCGGCGCGAAGAAGATGATGAAGGCGAATAGCAGCAAGAACATGCCCGCGCCGAAAATATCTTTCACCGTGTAGTACGGATGGAACGGGATGCCATCGACCGGAATGCCCTTCTCATCCTTGTTCTTCTTGATGTCGACACCGTCCGGGTTGTTCGAACCGACCTGGTGCAGCGCGCCAAGATGCAGCACAACCAGCATGATCAACGCCAGTGGCAGAGCGACTACGTGGAGTGCAAAAAACCGGTTCAAGGTAGCGTCGGCAATAACGTAATCACCGCGAATCCAGACCGCCAGGTCTTCGCCGACCACAGGGATCGCGCCAAACAGGGAAATGATGACCTGAGCACCCCAGTAGGACATTTGACCCCAGGGCAGCACGTAGCCCATGAAGGCTTCAGCCATCAGTGCCACGTAAATCATCATGCCAATCACCCACACCAGCTCGCGTGGTTTCTGGTACGAGCCGTACATCAACCCTCTGAACATGTGGAAATAAACCACAATGAAGAACATTGATGCCCCGGTGGAGTGCATGTAGCGAATCAACCAACCCCATTCGACATCACGCATGATGTACTCAACTGATGCGAACGCTTCAGCTGCGGTGGGCTTGTAAAACATGGCCAGCCAAATGCCGGTCACCAGTTGGTTGACCAACACCAGCAATGCCAGTGAGCCAAAGAAGTACCAGAAGTTGAAGTTCTTCGGTGCGTAATACTCAGACGCGTGGGCCTTCCAGAAATCCGAGATCGGCAGTCGCTCATCGACCCAATGCCAAACTCCGGTAGCCGCGCGCGATACAGCGCCTTGAGGCTTATCCATTATGCAGCTCCTTGCGGGTCAACCCCGATCAGAATGCGTTGTTCACTAAGAAACGTGTAGGGCGGCACTTTCAGGTTGGCTGGCGCCGGCACACCTGTATACACGCGCCCCGCCATGTCGAAACGAGAGTTGTGACAGGGGCAAAAGAAGCCACCCTTCCAGTCCGGATCAAACGGCTGGGGCTGAACTTCGGGAACATACTTCGGCGAACAGCCCAAGTGCGTACAAATCCCGATCAACACCAGCAACTCCGGCTTCACAGAACGGTATTCGTTTTGTGCATAGGTCGGTTGCTGCTCAACGACCAGTGAATCTGGATCACGCAGATTGCCATTAAGTGACGGCAACGCCTCAAGCACCTCAGGTGTCCTGTAGACCACCCAAACAGGCTTGCTGCGCCACTCAAACTTGAGCATTTGCCCAGGCTCGATTTTGCCGATGTCGGCTTCGACCGGTGCACCCGCGGCTTTCGCGCGCGCACTGGGCTGCCATGATTTTATAAAAGGAACAGCAGCAAACGCCGCTCCGCCTGCTCCCACGACGGTGGTCGATACGAGGAATCGCCGTCGCCCCTTGTCCATGCCTTCGCTTGCCATTGAGGTCTCCGAACCTATACCTTATCTGGTACGGGGCCGAACCGACCCCAAAATCGTGGTAGTTTACCAGCATGCCCGCGCTTTTCCCAAGGCCGGGTTTTTGTTTTTTTAACAGGACCTCATGGATAGCACTGCAACAAGGCTGCTTGGCACCTGGATACCGTTTCTGGCGAAGGCCGCAATCGCGGGCCTGGCGCTGGCATTCGTCATTACCTGGTGGATCGGTCAAGGCACCGAACCATCAGCCGAAGTACAGATCAATATGGTGGACGTCGACGACCGTCCGAAGATCCAGTCCTACGCTGATGCTGTCCGCCATGCGGCACCCGCCGTGGTTAACATCTACGCCAATAAAGTGGTCACGAGGCGGCTAAACCCAGCCTTCCTGAACCCGTCATTTCAACGTTTTTTCGGCGACCGCCTGCCGACCCAACGACAAGCGGAACAGAGCCTGGGCTCGGGTGTTATCGTGTCAGCCAACGGCTATATATTGACCAACAACCACGTGATTGAGGGTGCCGATGACATCCAGGCTGTGCTATCCACCGGCGAAACGGTAAAGGCCTACATCGTCGATACCAACCCGGAAACTGATCTGGCCGTCCTCAAGGTCAACCTCGAACAACTGCCGGCAGCCGTATTTACATCCTCATCCAACCTGGAAGTGGGTGATGTGGTGCTGGCGATAGGCAATCCGTTTGGCATCGGTCAGGCGGTGACTATGGGAATCGTCAGTGCCACTGGCCGACATCAACTCGATTTGAGTACCTTCGAAGACTTTATTCAGACTGATGCCGCGATCAATTCAGGCAACTCCGGCGGCGCGTTGATCAACACCCATGGCGAGTTGGTTGGCATCAATACGGCGATTTTTCGCGAAGGCGGCGCCGAGGGTATCGGCTTTGCCATTCCGAGCGACATCGCTGCCAAGGTGCTGCAGTGGCTGATCGGCAACGGACGCGTCGTCAGGGACTGGTTAGGGGTACGCTCGCTGCACTTGCGCAACCTGGAAACTAGTGCAGTCACTTTGCCGGGGGTGCAAATTGGAGCACTGATCGAAGGCGGCCCGTTGGCGGAGGCCGGCCTGCTCGATGGCGATGTCCTGACCCAAATCAATGGCCAGGCCATTACCGGCGTCAGCCGCCTTAAAGACCAGATCGCCGAAGCGTTGCCTGGCTCGGAACTCGAGTTCCTGGGCGTACGAGGCGGAAACCAGGGTTTCCGCGCTCGCGTCAGACTGCCTGCACCTAACGACAATGCACCCGGTGCTGATCAGACTGGCGGATGAATTTTCAGCAAATCTAAAAACTGTCGCCTGGTCTTTGGCCCATAGGTAAGGAAATGCGGGTCTTGCCGTTCGGTGTAGGCCAGCCGATCCCGCGCCAGGACGTCATTGGCCGCACGGCGCTTCACCTCGTCGATATCGATGCCATAGGGCTTCATCGCATTGAGTCCGAAGATCTTGGCTCTGATCTCGGGGGTGATCTCAGCGTAGCCGTGTTTGTCTCGCAACTCTGCCGACAGCTGAAATGTCCTGAAGGCCAGAATCTGATCTTGCGGCGAGCCGTACCATACCGAGTCTGTGCCCCACAAAATATTGTCCTCGCCCAGGTGAGTGATTAACTTGCCCAGCGTGTGAGCCGCCGAGTCGGGGTCGCGCATCAGGCCACGCCAGGTGCTGCCGAGCTCGGCATAAACATTACTATGGTGCCCTAGCCCGTTATCCTTGACCGACTTGATCAACCCATCAATGCCTTCACCTCGGTCTGGGTCGTAGGGCCCCTCGGCCTGACCTGGCACCCAACCGGAGTGGTAGATCAGAAAGTTGACATCGGGGTAGTCCCTGGCGACTACACCAATATCGGTGCACAGCGAATGTTCGTAGGATTTTTGACCAAACGGGATACCCTTGTGAACCGCAATGTTTTTAACCCCAAGACTGCGGGCTTTTTCAATAAAGGCGCGGCCAACATCATCGCTGAGGTAAAAGCCCTCACCATCTGGCCCCCATTGCGTATAACACTTCCATGCCGAAACGCCCCAACGCTCGGCCAGCTCATCCATGGCGGCGATATCGGCTGGCTGGTTGGGATTAACACGTCCGTGCAACAACAGTCGATGTCGGCTGTTCATGTCATCGATAAGCTGTCGCGTGGCATCAGCCTCCTCGATGGTCAATGGCTCAGATTCCGGCGTTGATGGCACGAACGAAAGCACCATCATGTCGGTGTCCGAGTCGAGAAACACATCCTTTTTGAAAGATTCAGCACCGATGCAGGCCATGTAATCGCCACTGAGCGCTTCGGACGCCTCGGCACAACCGGCCTTTTTCTGCATATGGCCACCCGGAGGCAGGTAGTGCCCCTGCACATCGAAGATAAATTCGTTCTTGCCCAGGGCTTGCAACGCGGCATCGGTATCGACCGCGGCCTCATCGCTGACCTGATGAAAGCCACCGTCGCGCCCGGCGGAGGCATTGGCCTGGTTAAACGCCAACAAAGTGGAGGCGGCACCGCAGGCCGACACCAAAAAGTCGCGACGCCCCTGCCCTTTATACCTGGCGCGGCGGTCAGCCTCCTTTAGCGCATGATCGTTGGCTTTGTGGTGAATCGGCTGCAGCGGAATGGGGGCGTATTCGCCGTTCGACGTTGAGTCAAGTTTGATCGGCAGCCGTGTACCGTCGGGGTCATTTTTGTAGCGCATCAGTTCACCTCATCGTGTGGTTGCTAAAGCATAGCAAACTGCAATTTTGCTCCACTTTGCCCGTCTTGAAGGGTGCTGCAATAGTCCGTCCTGGACTAGCAAC
This sequence comes from Lysobacteraceae bacterium, assembly GCA_021604725.1. GTDB lineage: Bacteria > Pseudomonadota > Gammaproteobacteria > Xanthomonadales > BQJN01 > BQJN01. The sequence continues at coordinate 5,353 of BQJN01000036.1, forward strand.
ACCACGGAACCCGAGAAGCGCGGTTATCGGGTTCCTTACATTTCAATGGGTTAGAACCCATCGAAATGAGCGATACGTCCATGTATCGCGGCGGCTGTAGTTTCGCAACAGCCTCCTTGCCGTAAAGCAACAGCCTTCGCATGCTGGCCAACAGCGCGCTTGGCCGCCTGCATGCCTGTCAATGTGAGTAAGGTGACTGGACATTGCACAGCTGCAGCGATACATTGCCCACTATGAGATACACGCGAACTACCAGCGACGCACCAAGCTAACGCTCGCGAAGCACTACGCCATCAAAACCGGGCGCGCTTTGCGCCTTTTTTTGTGCCTGCAAACGACCAATAGATCGACATGATTGAAATCACTCTGCCAGACGGCAACAAAAAACAATTCGACGCCCCGCCAACCGTGCTGGATGTCGCATTATCCATTGGCCCGGGCCTGGCCAAAGCGACGCTGGCTGGTGTCGTCAACGATCAGCTGGTCGACGCCACACAGCCGATTGAGCAGGACGCTTCGATCCGCATCATCACCGCTCGTGATGAGGAGGGTCTAGAAGTCATTCGCCACTCAACCGCGCACCTGATGGCCCAAGCCGTGCAACGCTTGTATCCCGACGTGCAGGTGACCATCGGTCCGGTCATCGATGACGGTTTTTACTACGACTTTGCCGGCAAAACCTTCTCCCCCGAAGATCTGGATAAGATCGAGCAGGAGATGAAAAAAATCGTCAAAGAGGATCTTGCTGTTGAACGCTCTGTAATGGAGCGCGACGCGGCAGTTGAGTTCTTCAAAGGCAAGGGTGAAGACTACAAAGCCGAGATTATCGCCAGCATCCCCAGCGATGAAGCCCTGTCATTGTATGGTCAGGGCGAGTTCATCGATCTGTGTCGCGGCCCCCACGTGCCCAGCACCGGGCGACTGGGGCACTTCAAATTGATGAAGCTGGCCGGCGCCTATTGGCGTGGCGACAGCAACAACGAGATGCTGCAACGCATTTACGGTACAGCCTGGCCCGACAAAAAGGCGCTGAAACAGTATTTGCACCGCTTGGCCGAGGCGGCCAAACGTGACCATCGCAAACTGGGCACTCAACTGAACCTGTTTCACATGCAGGAAGAAGCCCCCGGCATGGTGTTCTGGCATGACCATGGCTGGCGCATTTGGCTTGAGGTTGAACGCTACATTCGTCACAAGCTGGCAGGCGCAGGATACCGTGAGATCCGCACGCCGCAGATCGTCGACCGCTCATTGTGGGAAAAATCAGGTCACTGGGACAAGTTTGGTGATGAGATGTTCACCACCCACTCGGAAAGCCGAGACTACGCCATCAAGCCAATGAACTGCCCGTGCCATGTTCAGGTCTACAACAAGCACCTGCACAGCTACCGTGACTTGCCGTTGCGCATGGCTGAGTTTGGCTCCTGTCATCGCAACGAACCCTCCGGTGCGCTGCATGGGCTGATGCGGGTCCGCAACTTTGTCCAGGACGATGCCCATATCTTCTGTACCGAAGACCAGATTCAGAGCGAAGTCGCCGATTTCATCGACCTGGTGTTCGAGGTCTACAGGGACTTTGGCTTTACCGACGTCATCATCAAGCTATCGACCCGGCCGGAACAACGCGTCGGTTCCGATGCCATCTGGGACAAGTCGGAGGCTGCCCTGGAGCAGGCACTGGACGGCAAGGGTCTAGACTGGGAGTTGCAACCGGGAGAAGGTGCATTCTACGGGCCGAAAATTGAGTTCAGTCTGCGCGACTGCCTGGATCGAGTCTGGCAGTGCGGCACCATGCAGGTGGATTTCTCGATGCCGGATCGGCTTGACGCACACTACATTGCGGAGGACGGATCGAAACAGGTTCCGGTCATGTTGCATCGAGCCATCGTCGGTTCGATGGAGCGTTTTATCGGCGTTTTGATCGAACACTACGCCGGAATCCTGCCGCTTTGGCTGTCGCCGGTTCAAGCTGTGGTGCTCAATATTACCGACCAACAGGGCGAATATTGTGAAAAGGTGGCCGAAACCTTGAGAAAACAAGGCTTTCGGGCTGAATCGGACTTGAGAAACGAGAAGATCGGCTATAAAATTCGCGAGCACACTTTAGCGAAGGTGCCATACCTGCTGGTTTGCGGCGATAGAGAAGTAGAAACTCAATCGGTTGCCGTTAGACTGCGAGATGGTACGGACCTCGGTTCAATTTCCATTGAGGCATTGGCCGAACGACTTGGCTCGGAAGTGGCACAGCGCGCATCCGCAGAGACTTGAGGATGACGCATTTTGTTGGTTTTTGGAGGATTAGGTAATCGCAACAGACAAACGTACTCGGCGCAACGAAGAAATCGAAGCTCGGGAAGTGCGCCTCATCGGCGCAGATGGTGAACAGATCGGACTGAAACGAATTCGTGACGCTCTTGATCTGGCTGCCGAAGCTAGAATGGATCTGGTAGAGATCGCGCCGAACGCTGAACCTCCGGTTTGCCGAATCATGGATTACGGTAAATACCGGTTTGAGCAACAGAAAAAATCTCAGGCCGCCCGGAAAAAGCAAAAACAGGTTCAGGTCAAGGAAGTTAAATTCCGACCGGTTACCGAAGAAGCTGATTATCAGGTTAAAATGCGCAATGCGCGTCGATTCCTGGATCAAGGCGACAAAGTAAAAGTGACCTTGCGTTTTCGTGGGCGAGAAATGGCTCACCAGGATGTTGGTCGCGCCATGCTGACGCGTGTTGAAGAAGACCTCGCCGATGAAGTCGTGGTTGAACAGCGCCCGCGCATGGAAGGTCGACAGATGGTAATGATGCTGTCACCGAAGAAAACTTAAACGTGCAACGCACCCTATCGGGTGTGTGGCTGAGAACTTAAAACCCGGCGCTCTGCTACAGGGCGGCGGGTTTTTTAACCATGGAAGACTCGATGTGTACCAATGTTTTGGGCACAGCCCGGGATGGGCCGACACCGATCAACGGGATCGTTGATCTTGAAGTTAAGTGAAAAGGCGGATTCGAGTAAGGAAGTAAGTGCCTGTTGGGCCACTTTGGAAACCGCACAAAAGATCAGGAGATCTGATATGCCAAAGATGAAGACAAATAGAGGTGCTGCAAAGCGCTTCAAGAAAACCGCCTCCGGCGGGTTCAAGCGCGGACACGCGTTTCATAGCCATATTCTGACCAAGAAGGATCAGAAGCGTAAGCGCGGATTGCGCGGAACCGACATGGTCAATGCGTCAGACGTCAAAGCCGTCAAGCGCATGCTGCCGTACGCCTAGAGGAGAGACGAAATGGCTAGAGTTAAAAGAGGTGTCGTCGCGCGTCGTCGTCACAAGAAGGTTCTTGCGCAAGCAAAAGGTTACTACAACGCCCGGCGCAAAGTATTTCGCGTTGCCAAACAGGCTGTCACCAAGGCCGCTCAATACGCGTATCGTGACCGCCGCAACCGCAAACGTAACTTCCGATCACTGTGGATCGTGAGAATCAATGCCGCTGCACGTATGCACGGTTTGTCGTACAGCCGATTTATGAACGGTCTGAAAAAGGCCAACATCGAGATGGATCGGAAAGTACTGGCCGATTTGGCGGTACGCGACATTAAGGCATTCGGCGTTATTGCCGAGAAGGCCAAAGCCAGCCTGTAAAGGCGCTTGGGTCTTGACTGGTTGCTGCCGTTGAGCAGAAACCAGTGGTGCAATCCATCAACGGGAAGGCCGCAAATGCGCCCTTCCCGTTTTTTTTTACGTTAGCAAGAACAACCATGCATGCGAGCGGCATGCAATGAGGATTGGATATGAATGAGCTCGACCAACTCGTTGAGCAGGCATTGGCTGCCATCGATGCTTCGGCAGACAACAACGCTCTCGAAGAAGTCCGCGTCAGTTGGCTCGGCAAGAAGGGTCAAATTACGGCGCTGCTCAAGTCACTTGGAGCCATGGATCCGGGCGAACGGCGAGAAGCGGGACAACGCATCAATCGCGCCAAATCGACCTTGCTTGACCGTCTCAATGAGCGTCGTCAGCACCTCGCAGAAATCGAGTTAAATCAGAAGCTTGCTAGCGAAACAATAGATGTTACCTTACCGGGGCGTCAGCGTGTCGGCGGCGGCATTCATCCAATATCCCGCACCATGGAGCGCATCATACGCCTGTTCCGGCAGGTCGGCTTTGAAGTCGCGGAGGGTCCAGAGATTGAGTCGGACCACTACAACTTCGAAACACTGAACTTTCCACCGCATCATCCCGCGCGCGCGATGCATGACACCTTCTACTTCGAAGATGGGCATTTGTTGCGGACACACACCTCGCCGGTGCAGATTCGAGTTATGGAGAAGTCTGCGCCGCCGATTCGCATCATTGCCCCCGGCAAGGTTTTTCGCGCCGACTCCGACCAGACCCACACGCCCGTTTTTCACCAGGTTGAAGGCCTGGTGATTGGACGCAACATCACATTCGCTGACCTCAAAGGCACGCTGCAGGAATTCGTCAATCAATTTTTTGAAGAAGAACTGCCGATTCGCCTGCGCCCATCGTACTTCCCTTTCACCGAACCCTCGGCGGAAGTGGATATTCCCTGGCGCAAAGCTGATGGCAGCACCAGTTGGCTGGAGGTTTTGGGTTGCGGCATGGTCCATCCAAACGTTCTTCGCGCCGGTGGTGTCGATCCCGAACAATTCACTGGTTACGCATTCGGCATGGGCGTAGAACGCTTCGCCATGCTCCGTTATGGGGTCAATGATCTACGACAGTTTTTCGAAAACGACGTCCGTTTTCTCCAACAGTTTGCACGGCGGTAATCGACAATGAAATTCTCATATCAATGGCTGAAAGAATGGGTCGATCCGGCGGTAACGGCCGAACAGCTGGCCGAATTGCTGACCATGGCCGGGTTGGAGGTCGATGAGTTCTCGCCGGTGGCAGGTCGCCTGGAAAACATCGTGGTCGGTCGCATCGAATCGGTAGCGCCGCACCCCGATGCTGACAAGCTACGAATTTGTCAAGTCGCCGGCGGACCGGATGGTTTGAGTCAGGTGGTTTGCGGTGCACCCAATGCCGAACAGGGCCTGGTGGCGCCGTTTGCCCTGATTGGAGCACGCCTGGGCGACATCAAGATTCGCAAAGCCAAGCTGCGAGGTGTCGAATCATCTGGCATGTTGTGTTCGGGCCGCGAACTGGGCCTTGGTGAAGATCATGATGGGCTGCTGCCCTTGCCAGCGGATCTGACCATTGGTCAGCCGCTGCAGCAGGCATTGCAACTGGACGACCATAGTATCGACGTCGACTTGACGCCAAACCGCGCCGATTGCCTTTCTATCAAAGGCCTGGCCAATGAAGTCGCAGCTTTGACTGAAAGCAAAGTAACTCACCCGCAGTTGGCGGATATCGAAGCACAAACGGACCAGGTTCGTGACGTTCAACTAGAGTCAGCTGACGACTGTCCGCGTTATGTTGGCAGACACATCGCCAACATCGATGCCTCGGCACCAGCGCCTTGGTGGATGCGCGAAAAATTGCGACGCTGCGGTGTGCGCAGCATCAGTCTGGCCGTGGATGTAACCAACTACGTCTTGCTTGAGCTGGGCCAACCGATGCATGCCTATGACGACGATCGATTGCAAGGTGCGATTCGGGTGCGACATGCTCACGACGGTGAAAAGCTGGTGTTGCTTGATGAAAAAGAGGTGACCCTGGACGAGTCTATCCTGGTCATTGCCGATGACAGTGGTGCCATTGGCGCCGCCGGCGTGATGGGCGGACTTTCAACCGCGGTAACCACCAGGACAACCAACATTTTCCTTGAGGCAGCCTGGTTTAATCCAGCATCGATCATGGGCAAGGCCCGAGACCTCGGCTTGCACACCGATGCTTCACATCGATTCGAACGCGGTGTCGACCCAACCGGACAAATTCGCGCCATGCAACGGGCGACTGAATTGCTGGTCAGTATTGGCGGTGGTCAGCCCGGACCTATTATCGAAGCAAAGTTTGAAGAAAAATTGCCAAGCCGTCCGCCGGTTGGCTTGCGTAGCCAACGCATCGAGCGCATTTTGGGGCACGCCATAGACAGCGCCGAAGTTGAGCGCATTTTAACCGCGCTGGACATGCAAGTTGCCGCCACAGAAGACGGCTGGATGGTCACCCCGCCAGGCGCCCGATTCGACATCGAGATCGAAGAAGACCTTATCGAGGAAGTCGCCCGCGTCTACGGCTATAACCGCCTTCCGGCACGGTCACTCAATGGCACGGTTCGTTTTTCTCCCGCAACTGAATCGGCAATCGAAACCTCCACCCTGCGCAACATCCTGGTCGACCGCGGCTATTTTGAAGCGGTCAATTACAGTTTCGTCGGACTGGATCTATTGCAAGCCATGGGGATGGAAGAAGGGGCGATCCCATTAGCCAATCCGTTGTCGGCGGACATAGGCATCATGCGCCCTGCTCTACTTCCCGGATTGTTGATGGCAGCCAGCTACAACCGTTCTCGACAGCAGGATTCGATCCGGCTGACCGAATCAGGTACGGTCTTCAATCGCCCCAAGCAAGAAATTGTAGAACGCCAGCACATCGCCGGTGTTATTTGCGGCTACGCTCGAGGCATCGAGTGGACCGAAAAGCGCCGCCCAGCCGATTTCTACGACATCAAGGGCGATGTCGAGGCCCTGATTGAAGCGTCCGGAGATGCCGGCAGTTTCCAGTGGCGCATTGGCGGCCCCGACCACCTGCATCCCGGTCGAAGCGCTACCCTGATCAGAAACGGCGAAAAAGTAGGTGCCCTTGGCGCACTGCACCCGGCAACAGCCAAGTCGTTGGACCTGCCTGCTGACACCTATTGTTTCGAGTTCGACCTGGCCTTGCTGGCTCCGGCAAGCCTGCCGATCGCGGCAGAATTGTCCAAATTCCCTTCCATTCGACGCGACATCGCGTTGGAATTGGCCGAGTCTGTTGAGTTTGAGTCAGTACGAAAAGTCGCCACCGAACAGGCAGGAAAGTTGCTTAAGAACCTTGTATTGTTTGATGTATACCGAGGCGAGGGGGTAGAAACAGGGTGTAAAAGTATCGCTATGGGCTTGATTTTACAAGACACATCGCGCACTCTTACAGACTCGGAAGTGGACGAAACAATGCTACGGGTGATCAACGGCCTGGAATCCAATCTAGGTGCGAGGTTACGGGGATAAGAATGGCACTAACCAAAGCGGAACTGGCAGAACGGCTCTTTGATGATGTCGGACTCAACAAACGCGAAGCCAAAGAGTTTGTTGACGCCTTCTTTGAAAAGATCCGTGATGCGCTGGAAAAAGGCGAACAGGTCAAGCTGTCGGGGTTTGGCAATTTCGACTTGCGCGACAAGAACCGTCGCCCAGGGCGAAATCCGAAAACGGGTGAAGAAATCCCCATTTCAGCTCGACGCGTAGTGACATTTCGCCCCGGACAAAAACTTAAGGCTCGTGTAGAAGGTTATGCTGGATCCCCGGAGTAACAACGAATTACCGGCCATCCCGGCCAAACGCTACTTCACCATCGGTGAAGTCAGCGAGCTATGCGGCGTGAAACCACACGTCCTGCGCTACTGGGAACAAGAGTTCCCAAGCCTCAAACCGATCAAGCGGCGCGGCAACCGACGTTACTACCAACGTCACGACGTGATCATGATTCGCCAGATCCGCGCCCTGCTCTACGAACAAGGCTTCACCATCGGCGGTGCCAGACAGCGCCTGGAAGGCGAGCAGTCGAAGAGCGACACCTCACGCAGCCACCAAATCATCAAGCAGACTCGCATAGAGCTTGAGGAAGTTCTACAGATTCTTAAACGTTGAGCTATCTCCAAGCAGACCAACACTTTACAACTCACTGAGTGTTGATTTTTTAGAAGATCCGCTGACGCAACTAACGAGCAAAGGTTTTCTCCCGTAGCGAGTTAATCCAATACTAACAAGGAGGGTTAGGACTAACCGAATGGCCATCAACGAAAAGAGATCGCGCTGGTTTCGCGCATTGTCTAAGAGCCTCCTGCTAAGCCTTTGGCCACTTTTCGCTTGGTCAGCGCCGCAAATCGCGTACATTTCTCCGGCCGAAAGCACAGCAGGCCAAGCCATCTGGGTGGAAGTCATCGTTGATGAAACGATCAATTCAGCTTTGACGGTAACGGCAGGCGACACTCAATGCGAGTTCACACCACCTGAGCGTGGCTGCATACTGACGCCAACCGGCATCGGCAACCACCTAGTTCAAGCCACGTATCAGGACAATGACTCAGGAGCAGAAATACGATCCCCGTTCAAATCGCACACCGTTTTCGCCCGTTCTGCTCCCTTTCGGTATTCGACAACCCCCACCGACCCAAGGCCGATCCAAGAGGGCCACGGATTATTGAACGTTCTACAATGGCCCAAACAGCCACAATTAGTAGATATCGATGCTGATGGGCGGTTTGTTGTTTACGTTTCGGCCCATGAAAATCAACAACATCATGAACAACTCCCAGAGAAAAACGATTCATTAGTTTATCTATACGACAGCGAGTACCGCTCGACAAAAAAAATCGTACTGCCACCAGGCTCCGATGGCTATGAGGCACCGGCCAGCTTTCCAAAATTAAGTGGCAACGGAAAGTATGTGTTCTTCGCCTCGCGCGATCGAGACGGTCTATTCAGTTTTCATCGCCATGACATTCTTTCGGGCGACTTCAGACTCGTTACAAGCGGACCTTTGGGCTCGTTCCGGTACTCAACAATCTACGGCGCGTCCGTCTCATCAAACGGTCGATTCGTTGCCATCTCGGGTGAACTCGCTGAATCTGGAATGGCTTATCGATTCGGACGCGACACCATTGTCTGGGATTTGGACACTGGTGCAATCGGCTTTGAGACTCCCGATGGACACGTTGCTGGAATCGGCGACGCAACCGCGGTTCGATTTAGTAAGGATGCGGATTTCTTGGTCTATTCACAAAACTCACGGACCCAGATAAGAAATCGCATGAGTGGACTGGTCGAAATGGTCGGTATTGATACCAGTGGCGAAATCGTCGATTCAAGCGATCCAGATGTCTCCGCGGACGGTAGATATGTCGTTTTTAGAGAGTACGATTTTTCACTCGTCCACCCACACAAAATTATGGTTCGCGACCGAGCCCTGGCTCAAACACAGTTTGTCGCGGCAGATGATGCTCTTGCAGGAACGGACCCTTATGCTAGACCGCGAATATCGTCCGATGGGCAGACAGTCTATTTTTTGTCTCGGTATCCGCTCATTCCCCCTGGAGGGAACGGATTCATCGCACTGTATGCACGCGACTTGAAAGACGCTGAAATCGAACTACTGTCCGTCAATCCATACGGCATGCCCACAATCGGAGACACTATCGATTTTGCGATTAGTGAAAATGCCCGGATCGCTTTCGCTTCCCTGGCCCCAGACCAAGTTGCTGGGTTTGAAGGTTCAGGATTAAACATCTTCTTGATTGATCGGATTGCGAATACCAAGGAAGTCATAAGTGGCGTTACGCATGCAGGCCAAACTGGATACGATTTGGAACTCGGGGGTTTTGCGACGAACACAAAGGAAGTCAGTGCCAAGAGTAGGGCCCGTATGGTGGGTGACCAAGACGCAAACGTCGTTAGAGACACATATGTGCTCAGCGTTAATTCACCCCCAGAACTAGTATCAAAAAGTTATATTGATGGAACTGCGGCGGGTGGCTTTTCGTCAGATATTTCTTCGGACGGTAGATTTGTCGCATTTGGAAGCATTGGCGAAGATATTACCAACGATGACGTAGAAGCTTTTTGGGGCCAAATCTATCTCATGGATCGGCATACTGGAGACGTAGAGTTAGTCAGCTATGACCACGATTTTCCTTCACAAGGGGCCAATCAGTGGACCAGTACGGCGTCAATTTCACCCGACGGCCGATTCGTTGGTTTTAAAACGGACGCATCGAACTTGACCGAGCACCCAATATTTAGCCAGACCGCTTGCCTTGTTCGGGATACCCACACTGGGGAGATATTTGAACAACTCGGCGCAGCGGACCCATGGCAAGTATCTGAATGCCACGGAAACAAGCTTACCAATAGTGGCTTGTTCTCAACGATTGAGGGCCAACGCCAGTTGTTCTTTCAAGACATTACGCTGGACCAATACTGGCATTTGGGCAATGAACCTCCTGGCTCATGGGGTGACTCCTATACTGGAGAAGCGCACGCAACACCAGACGGCGAACTGGTTGTCTTCAGATCGAACATAGATGATTTGGTTGAAAATGATTTGAACGGGTTCTCAGACATCTTTCTTTGGTTCCGCGACACCGATGAGTTTACTCGCCTTTCTACTGGTGTTGGTGAAACCGAGCCAAACGGACATAGCGCCGCACCTGACATATCCGACGATGGGCGTTTTGTGGTCTATGAATCACTAGCAAGTAATCTTGTGAGCAGGGATCGAAACAACGCATCCGATGTCTTCCTGTTGGATCGAGCCACCGGAATGACGGAGCGCCTCAGCCTCACCAATCAATCGCAAGAGTTAGCCGCAGGCTCATTCGGCCCGCGCATCACTGGCGATGGAAAATTTGTTGTATTTTCCACATCGGCGCGCAGTGTTGGCCCGGGAGTCAGCAACCACGCGACGGACATTTTCATTGTTCCGAACCTGAATCTTTACCACGAACCGAATGCACGAGATGATATTTTTCCTGTAACAATCGGCCAACAGTTTTCTGACAATGTCATTTCTCCTGAGAGCGGCACCCCAGATTTTGTATATCGCGGCGGGCAACTGAGCGTCATCGAGATTAACGGCAACCCCAACATAGTCGGGCAACCCGTTGAATTGACAAGCGGAACGATCACCCTACACGTCGACGGTTCATTCAGCTACGCAAGTACCCGAGCACCTGTTATGCCAATCGAAAACGAGGACACGTTCACGTATACGGTTGAGGATAGTATGGGCTCTACTTCTTCGGCTCTGGTGACGATTTATCTGACCCAGTCAAACGCCATGCCTGTCGCCACCGACGACAATCTAAGTTCGATTTTGGAAGACCAGCAAATAGCGATACCTAGCGAATCATTGCTTGATAACGACCATGCCGGCGAAGTTGATGATGAGGTGATTATTTCTGACGTCTGGCCAATTACCGGCGGCGAGCCAATCCTGGTCGCCAACGGGGTCGTTTTCAAGCCTGTCGACAATTTTAATGGGCCCGCAGAATTTGGCTACTCTATCCAGGATCAGGCGGCACAGGAAAACAGTGCGGTCGTCCGCTTCGATGTCATACCAGTCAATGATCCACCGCTAATTCACGCCGCCGATCAGGTCTTCGCAACCGGAATTGTCCAGTCGATTGTCGATCAGTCTTGGTTGTCCCTTTCCAAACCCGGCCCGGCGAACGAAGACGATTCGCAAGAGATCACTGGCTATCAATTGCTGAGTACTGATGACCCTGATGGCATTCTTCAATCGTTAGATATTTCGACCGAAGGCCATTTGAGTTATCAAACCACAGGGAATGGAGGTGCTGCGGTCGCTTGGTTCGTAGCAATGGATGACGGTGGTTCACTAGATGGAGGAGTCGACCAAACCGAGCCGGTCGCGGTCGAACTATACGCCGTACCTGGCGACGACCTGGCAATCACAGCGAGCGTCGTCGATAACACAGTCGAACCTTTTCAAGTCGCAGAGCTATTGATTGAAGTAAACCGAGCCAATGGGGGCAGCCTCTATGGAACTTGGGTAGAGGTAGTTGCTGACGGCATCCCCGGAACCTACAGTGCGACTTCATGTGCGTCATATAGCGTTGTTTGCTACGAAACCGAAACTGGATTCGTCATCGCCAACACAAATTTCGAAACGACCGAGACAGTGCAGTACTTGCAAGCGGAACCGAGTGTGGTTGGCGAACGTATTCCGATTTCAGTCACAGTCGGCGTCCCTTACGGTTCTGTTGATCAAAACTTACAAAACAACGTCGTCGAAATACCTTTGCAGCTCGGTATTTTTGTTGACGGGTTTGAGTAGAATACAGTACTAAAAAACCCACCAGCCATCGTCCAACTCATCCTGACAGGTCTTGAGTTGCGAAGCATAAGCCCGCGCCGTTGCGTCTACGCGGCGTGATTTTTTTACCAACCAGTCTTTGGCGTTGTAAGTTTTTCGCTTATAGCCGCCGTGCCCCTCATGATATGCGAGGTACTGATTTGCAGTATCCCACTTGGAGATTCCAAGCGTGCGGGCGGATAGGTCCGTATACCAACCAACAAAGTCGATGGCATCATCAAAGTCAGTCCGGCTCGCCCAACCGTTGCCGGTTTTCTCTTGATACCAATCCCAGGTCTCATCTTTGACCTGTGCATAGCCATAAGCAGAGGACGGGCGTGTCCACGGAATAAAGCCAAGAGCTTTCTTCCTGGGTGGGCGAGCATCGAACTCGAATGTCGATTCGTGACGAATAATCGCCATTTGGACATGAATGGGAGTACCCCATTTTTCCCTGGAGTCATTGGCCGCATCGAACCAGCTGTCCTTCTGGCGGAAGATTTCGCACAGATCTTCGACATTTTTTGGCGGTTTGGTCGCACACGCGCCGACGAGTAGCAGTGCAACAGACGCCACCACCACACCCTGCGACAACAGTCCGCAATATTGCGCAACGTCTCCAGCGCGACTGGTCAATTTCCTTGATATTCTGCGTTTCATCATTGGCTGGGTTGTTGTACACTGCGCGTCCCTTGCCGACAAGGGAAATTTCGAATAGTTCGGAGCGTAGCGCAGCCTGGTAGCACACCACAATGGGTGAGGCGGCGTTCATGCGGGGTGACTTAACGTCACGCCGCGCCGCCGAACGACGATACACGGATGTATCGGCTGGAATGCGGCCCATGGACGGTTGTTGGCGTCTGACTCGGTTAGAATGCAACTTCCAGCAGGTTATCGAATAATTCGGAGCGTAGCGCAGCCTGGTAGCGCACCACAATGGGGTTGTGGGGGTCGGGAGTTCGAATCTCCCCGCTCCGACCATTCGATACGTTTACATCGCCGCTTGACTCGCCCTGCCTTGACCCAGCCTACCTCTTAGGTTCTTTGCCGTATGCCCACGACCAGACTACACCCCTCATCCGAGCGCGCTTGTTGCGCGCCCACCTTCTCCCGATGAGGGTGTTGCAATAGCCCTTCCTGGGCTAGCAAACACACGGATTCCGAAAAGCGTGGTTTTCGAAACCCTTACGTTTCGATGGGTTAAAACCCATCGAAATGGCGGTACGTCCATGTATCGCGGGAGGCTGAACTTTCGCAACACCCTCCAATGGGAGAAGGTATTTGCCTGAGCTTCGTAGCAACTCACTGCCAATCCCTGGTGCGACCGCACGTACCAAATCCCTTCTCCCATTGGGAGAAGGTGGCTGCGCGGAAGGCGCAGACGGATGAGGGGCTCAATCTGGTCGTGGCCTTAGCGAACCGGCGCGCTCGCATAGAGCTCAATCTTGTCGTGCCCCGTAGAGCACCTTCCGACCTAATCCCTAATCGTCACTTCGATCTTGCGCAAGTCCTTTGGCAAGGCGAAGACGATGTTCTCCTCCCTGCCCTCTTGCTCTACCGCCATATGGCCGCCACGAGCCCTCAGAGCGTCCACAACGCCTTGCACAAGCTCTTCCGGTGCCGACGCACCTGCGGTGACACCGACACGCTCACAGCCGGCTAGCCACGCTTCCTGTACATCTTCGGCGCCATCAACCAGATAGGCTGGAATGCCCTGCTTTTCGGCCAATTCACGAAGCCGGTTGGAGTTTGAGCTATTGGGCGACCCGACCACCAGAACAAGGTCTGTTTGTTGGCCCAATGTGCGTACCGCATCTTGTCGGTTTTGAGTGGCGTAGCAGATATCATCTCGCTTTGGACCGACAATTTCGGGAAACCGCTTCTTCAGCTCCTCGATGACTGCTTTGGTATCGTCCACTGACAAGGTTGTTTGCGTCACGTAGGCGATGTTGTCTGGGAAACGGACCTCCAATGCCCATACGTCTTCAGGCGTCTCAACCAGGTGAATATCACCTTTGGCCTGGTCTTTGCGCCACTGACCCAGCGTGCCTTCCACCTCGGGGTGACCATTGTGTCCAATCAGAACAACATCACGACCCGCTCGACAATGGCTTGCCACCTCGATATGTACCTTGGTGACCAATGGACATGTGGCATCGAAGACCGTCAGGTTGCGTCGCTCCCCTTCGTCTCTGACCGCCATCGAAACGCCATGCGCGCTGTAAACGACGGTGGCGCCGTCCGGAACTTCATGCAATTCGTCAACGAAAATCGCCCCCAAGTCGCGCAAGCGGCCGACCACATAGCGGTTATGCACGACTTCATGACGAACATATATCGGCGCGCCGAATGCCTCAATTGCGCGCTCAACAATAGCAATGGCGCGATCAACACCGGCGCAAAAACCACGTGGATTGGCAAGTAATATATCCATGGCCCTAAATTCTACGCTGCAATGACGACCGGTGCATCCTGCGCCCATCCGAAAAATAAAAAAAACGCTCGATAACGCGGCTATTTTTCATCATCTTTCACGAAAAAGCTGCCAATAACCAATATTGCTGCACCAACACTAATGGCCGAATCAGCCACATTGAATGCTGGAAAATGCGGTCCGTACAGGTCGTAATAGACATCGACAAAATCAACCACATAACCCAGGTAGGCGCGATCGATCACGTTGCCAATTGCACCGCCAACGATCAGCGCCAATGGGATCGCTTCGACCTTGAAGTTGCGACGAACCCGCCGCCCCCAAATGGTCAGCCCAATGGCGATAGCAGCCGCAGTACCCAGCAGGAACCAGCGTTGCCAACCGCCAGCATTACTTAGAAAGCTGAAAGCGGCGCCTTCGTTATGCACCAGAGTCAAACTGAAAAACGGCAGCACTTGTACTGACTCGTAAAGCTCGAATGTTGAACTGATCCACCATTTGCTGACCTGGTCACTGATCACGATCAGCAAAGTGATCCACCACCAGGACCAGGCGCTGTCTTGCCATCGCACTGGCTTGGTGGCATCAGACATGACGACGGATCTCGCCCGGCTCGCTCAGGTTGGTAGCGCATCGCCCACACAGCTCCGGATGCTCATCAACCGTTCCAATATCAATGCGTCGATGCCAACAGCGCACACACTTTTCAGCTTCGCTGCGTCGAGCATCCACCACTACTGTGACGTCATCCTCGGACTCCGCCTCTTCATCCCCCGAAGCCAGCGAGCTAATCGGCTGCATGGCGGCCGTAGAGGTAATCAGCAGAAAGCGCAACTCGTCGACCAGTGGCAACAACGCCTGATGGGTCGCCTCGTCGACGAACACCGTAACTTCGGCTTCCAGACCGCTGCCAATCTCACCACGTTTTCGCATTTGCTCAAGGTGGCGGTTGACGAGGTTGCGCAAGGTCAGTGCCCGGGCCCAAGCCTCATCCGGCAGTGCCTGATCCGAGCGTTCCTGGTCCCACTGTTCGTACCATGTGGTGGCGAGCACCGACTGCGCACGCTCGCCCGGCATCAAACTCCAGATCTCTTCTGCGGTGAAGCTCAAAATTGGTGCCATCCAGCGCACCATCGCTTCCAGCACGTGATACATCGCGGTCTGAGCTGAGCGGCGCGCTGGCGCGTTCTCAGCCATGGTGTACAGGCGGTCCTTGATCACGTCCAGATAGAACGCACCCATCTCTTGCGAACAGAAGTGTTGCAGCTTTTGGTAGATCTGCATGAAATTGTATTGCTCGAATGCCTCAACAATTTCCGACTGTATTTGACGCGCGCGCTCTACCGCCCACGAATCCAGCGCCAACAATTCAGAGCCTGCCACACAATCGGTTGACGGATCGAAGCCATGCAAATTGCCGAGGAGAAAGCGGCAGGTGTTGCGGATACGGCGATAGCTGTCCGAGACACGTTTGAGGATCTCATCCGATACCGTCATCTCATTGCGATAGTCGGCTGCAGCGACCCACAAACGCAAGACATCAGCACCCAGTGAGTTCATCACCTGTTGCGGCGCCACGACGTTGCCTACCGACTTCGACATCTTGCGCCCATCTGCATCGACAGTGAAGCCGTGGGTTAGCACCTGGCGATACGGCGGCTCGCCGGTCATCGCCACTGATGACAACAAGGAGGACTGAAACCAGCCGCGATGCTGATCTGAGCCTTCCAGGTAGATATTGGCCGGTCGCTTGAGCGCGGAACGTCGATCCAGAACGGCGTGATGGCTCACCCCGGAGTCAAACCAGACGTCCATGATGTCGGTGACCTTTTCATACTCCGAGCCAACCTCGCCGAGCAGCTCACTGGGGTCCAGCTCATACCAAAAATCAACGCCTTCCGACTCAATTCGATCGGCCACCTTGCGCATCAGCTCAACCGAGTCCGGATGCACTTCGCGCGTCTTCTCGTGCACGAATAGCGGGATTGGCACACCCCAGGTACGCTGCCGCGACAGGCACCAGTCCGGGCGATTTTCGATCATGCCGGCGATGCGCTGCTCACCCCAGTCCGGAAACCAGCCGACGGACTCAACCGCCTCCATGGCGCGCTTTCGCAAACCAGCCCGGTCCATCGAGATAAACCACTGCGGCGTTACCCGAAAGGCCGTTGGCGTTTTATGCCGCCAACAATGTGGATAACTATGCTCAAAAGGCCCGGAATACAACAACGCACCGCGCTCGCGCAGCGCGTTGATGATTTCGTCGTTGGCTTTCCACACATGCTGGCCGCCGAACAGTCCCGTCTCATCAGTGAAGACACCGCGCGGACCCACCGGATTGAGGATCGGCAGGTCGTACTCTCGGCCCACCGCAAAATCTTCCTGGCCGTGGCCCGGCGCGGTATGAACACACCCGGTACCGGCCTCCAGCGTGACATGGTCGCCCAATACCAGCGGTACCTCTCGCTCCTCGTAAAACGGGTGACGAACCTTTAGCCGGTCGAGGCTTTCGCCGGAGGTCGTGCCCAGCACTTCGAATGAAGCGTCTTCATCCCAGCGCTGGGCCATCGCTTCGGCCAACTCTGCGGCAACCATCAACAGCTGCGGCCGGTTGCCGAGCCTCAGCAGCGCATAGTCGATTTCTGCGTTCAATGCGACTGCCTGGTTGGCGGGCAAGGTCCATGGCGTTGTGGTCCAGATGACGACGGCGCAAGACTCACCATCCGCGGGCTGATAGCCAAACGTTTTGGCGAACGCAGCAACGTCTACGACGGGAAAAGCCACGTCGACGGCGGGCGATGTTTTGTCCTGATATTCAATTTCCGCCTCGGCCAGTGCCGAAGCACAGTCGAAACACCAGTGAACTGGCTTGGCACCCTGCTCCAGGTGGCCATTCTCGACGATCTTGGCCAGGGCTCGAACGATGTCGGCCTCATAGGCGAAGTCCATGGTTCGGTACGGGTTATCCCACTCGCCCAGTACGCCAAGCCGCTTAAAGTCAGCGCGCTGTCCGTCGATCTGCTTTTCTGCGTAAGCTCGACACTTGGCCCGAAAGGTCGCGGCGTCCACTTTGACCCCTACCTTGCCGACCT
The DNA here is from genome assembly GCA_021604725.1 of Lysobacteraceae bacterium. GTDB lineage: Bacteria > Pseudomonadota > Gammaproteobacteria > Xanthomonadales > BQJN01 > BQJN01. Next base: position 22,910 of record BQJN01000036.1, read on the forward strand.
TCTTTTCAACCATCAATTCGATTGGCAGACCATGGCAATCCCAACCGGGCACATAGCAGGCATCAAAGCCGGCCATCAACCGAGACTTGACCACCATATCCTTGAGGATCTTGTTGACCGCGTGTCCAATGTGGATGCTGCCATTGGCATACGGCGGTCCATCGTGCAGGACAAACTTGTCGCGCCCTTCGCAGGCCGAACGGATCGCCTGATACAAGCCATTTTTCTCCCAATCGGCGAGCATTTTGGGCTCACGCTGGGCCAAACTCGCCTTCATTGGAAATGAGGTCTTCGGCAGATTTATGGTGTCTTTGTAATCCATCTTGCTTTTCCTGTTCGCTCAGCTTGCTGGCGAAAGAATGTCTTGGGCCTTGGCCGCATCCAGTTTCATTTGCTCAACCATCAGATCGAGCTGTTCAAACATCTCTTCATTGCGTAGTTTGGCGACAAATTCAACCGCCAGACGCTGTCCATACACGTTTTGATCGAAATCGAACAAATGGGCTTCCAACAACCAGTGGCCACCGCCAACTGCAGGACGAGTCCCAATATTGGCCACGCCATCGCGTGACCAGCCATCACCGTGTACTCGCACGGCAAAAACCCCATGCAACGGTGAGGTATAACCAGGCAGTGGCAGATTTACTGTTGGAAAGCCGAGTGTACGGCCTAGGGCCTGACCGTACACGACTTTTCCAGCAATGCAATAGGGTCGCCCCAACAATGCCGCTGCTGTGTCGAAATCGCTGGCTGCAATTGCCTGGCGAACACGGGTGGAACTGACCCGCTGGCCGTCATAGAGCAAGGATTCGGCAACCTGTAGCTCGACGTTCCGTTCGGCGCAATGCATGGCCAGCGTGTCTATGGTCCCTTCCCTGCCCTTTCCATAACGAAAGTCGCCACCGACCACCACCTTGGTGGGCTGGTACGCAGACCATAGCGCGTCAAAAAAAGCCGCTGCCGACATCGACGCCAACTGCTGGTTGAACCGCAAAACCGAGACCAGTTGCGCGGCTGTTTCACGGCTCAAAAACTCAATCTTGTCGCGGCAGCGATACAATCGGGCTGGTGCTTTGTCAGGTGCAAAAAACTCGCTGGCATGCGGGTGGAAAGTCACAACCGCACAACGCGGTCCGGCCTTGGCTGCCTGCGCCACCAGGTGTTTGTGGCCCAAATGCACGCCGTCGAAGTTGCCAAGGGTGAGTCCATCAACTGGTATCAGCGATTTGGCAAAGCCACGAATCAACCGCATCGATGTAACGCCGAACAATAGTCCAATTTGAAACCTATCAGTTTTAAGAGATTGCCGATTCCGACCTGGCCAGCTCAGAAAAGCGCCAGCCGACGAGCAGCAAGCCGCCAAACCAGGCCAATCCGGCCATCACCAGCACGCCGGCCAGGTGAGTCGCCCGATCTACCGCAGAAAGATCGACGCCAATCCAATCAGATGGCACAAAATACAGCGCCGTCACCATCATCGCCAGAGCAAATGCCACCCTAAGCACATAAACGCCCCAGCCAGCACCCGGTGTGTAGCTGTTGGAGCGGCGCATCGCTCGATACAACAGGCCCGCGTTCAGGTAGGCCGCCAATGAACTGGACAAAGCCAGACCCGCATGCGGGGCCGGATAGTCGAGGTGAACCATGGTCGCGACGAACCCAAGATTCATCACCACGTTGGCCCCCATCGCGATCAAGGAGATGCGAACAGGCGTTACCGCATCCTGGCGAGCAAAGAAGCTGGGAGCAATCACCTTGATCGCTACGAATGCAGGCAGCCCTAACGCATAGGCCGCAACACTGATTGTTGTCATCTCAATGTCGGCCGCGGAAAACTCGCCGTAACCAAACAAGGTGGTAACAATCGGCCCGGCCACGATAATCAAGCCGGCACAGGCAGGAATTGCGATGAGCATGGCCGTGCGCAAAGCCCAATCCAAGGTGTGGGAAAACGCCTTGGCATCCCCACTGGCGTGCTGCGATGACAGCGAAGGCAAAATCACCGTTGCCAACGCAATGCCAAATACGCCAAGCGGAAATTCCAGCAAGCGATCGGAATAGTACAGCCAGCTGACGCTTCCAACGGCAATGACCGTGGCAATGATGGTATCGATCAAGATATTGATTTGTGCGGCGGACGAACCCAGCAAAGTCGGAATCATCAACTTGATGACTTTTTTGACCTCCGGCGTGCGCCAACCCCAGCGCGGCCGAGGCACCATGCCCATCCGAGCCAACGCCATCAACTGCGCGGATAACTGGGCAGCGCCGGCAATCAGAACACCCCACGCCAAGGCGTAGACCGGCACCGCCAGGCGTGGCGCCAACCACAGCGCCGCCGCAATTAGGGAAAGGTTTAGCAGTACAGGGGTTAACGCCGGCACCGCAAATCTGCCAAACGAGTTGAGTATCGCCCCACAAAACCCGGCCAGCGAAATAAACAGAATGTACGGGAAAGTGATACGCAATAAGCCGCTGGCCATTTCAAACTGCGCCGCATCGTCCACAAACCCAGGGGCGAACAAGGTCACCACACCAGGTGCTGCCAGAACGCCGATAGCGGTGATGACCAACAAAGCGCCCAACAAGGTACCGGCGATGGCATCAACCATCCCCTTCAGCCGCTCCCGGTCACCACTGGCTTTAATTTCATTGAGTACCGGAACAAAGGCCAGTGCAAACGAGCCTTCGGCAAACAGGCGCCGCAGCAAATTTGGGATGCGAAATGCTACGAAAAACGCATCAGTTGCCCCAGACACGCCAAAAACGCGCGCCAGAACAACATCTCGCACAAACCCCAGCACGCGCGACACCATGGTCAGCGCGCTCACCACCGCTGTGGAGCGAAGTAACTTCAATCGTTGACTCCGGGCAGGCAAAAGCAGGATAATAGCTGGCTTTGTTTTCAACGACTACCGAAATTCACCCATGGCTAACTCATTACAAGCGCGCAAGCGCGCCCGGCAGGCTGAAAAGCATCGTCAGCACAACGCCAGCATTCGCTCCGCTTTCCGCACATCGATCAAGCGGGTTGTGCACGCTATTGAAGCAGGCGACAAGGAACAAGCGCAGGCAGCTTTAAAGTCAGCGCAACCGATCATTGATCGCGTTGCTCGCAACGGCCTGATTCACCGCAATAAAGCGGCGCGTCACAAGAGCCGTCTAAACGCCAAAATTCAGGCGCTTTAAGAGAAACGAAAAACGGGTTGGCTTTTCTGGCCAACCCGTCTTCGTTTTCCGGTCAGTGGCTGGCACCTCCAAGTGCCAGACGAGCGCGTCAAACCTATCGGTGGATGCGCTCTAACTTTTCCCGTCTTCGCTTTTCGTCACCTTGGCTGTCAGCGAGTCTGTCAGGCCCTTCAGGGAATCTCCTTGCAACCCAACTTCGGCCAGGATCGACTCGATCAACGGGGCCTGTGCGCGATAGCGAAGTGCACTGTTAACCACTTCGTCGGCCAGACCGGCCTCAGCACCTGAGCCACCGTTTCCTTCACCATCGCCGCGACCGCTGCCATTGAGTCCGTCAACCTGAACGATCTTGATGCCATCAATGGCCTCCATCGGTTTGACACTCTCAGCAATGATTTGAGGCAATGCACTGACGATAGCCAGTTTGATTTGCATTGCGACCTGCTCCACCGATAACACGTTCGATGCTTCATTGATCGCACGTCGCCCTTCGGCATCGACACGATAGCGCTCAGCAGCAGCATCAGCACGGGTCTTCTCAGACTCAGCCTCCGCTTGAGCGGCGATGCGGACTTTGTCGGCCTCCGCTTCAGCGCGCGTTCGAATCGCTTCGGCATCATCTTGCGCTGCTTCCTTGCGGGCAATGGCTTCTACCGTCAACTCAATCTTCTGTCGCTCAGCGTCCTGTGCGGCGTCCACCAACTCGATCTGTTTGCGTCGTTCAGCAATCTCAACTTCTCGTGCTGTTGATACCTTCTCTTTGGCGCGGGTGGCTTCAGCGCGAGCCAGATCTGCCTCACGTTCCGCTTCCGACTGTTCCTTGGACTTCATGGCGATGGCCACTTCGCGATCCTGCTCCGCCAGACGCAAGGTACGCTGTTTTTCGATCTCCGCCGTTTCAACTGAGCGGGTCGCCGCCACATCGCGTTCCCGCAATAGTTGGTCTTTCTCGATGCGCGCCGTCTCTACATTCTTCTGAGCTTCGATATCAGCCTGTTCTGCGGCCTGACGCTGCTCAGCGCGTTCACGGGCGATTTCTGCCTCCTGCATGGCCGTGCGAACCTGGATTTCGCGTTGCTGCGCCAGCCTGGCGTACTCTTTCTCCCGACCAATTTCCAGCGTTTGCTGTTCGGCATCGAGGTTTTTGCGCTCAACCAGCACCTGCGTTTCCTGCTCGATATCGTTACGTTTCTTGCGGCGTGCCTCAATGGCCTCGGTGAGTTTGGTCAAACCCTCCGCATCAAAGGCGTTATCAGGATTGAAGTATTCTTTCCCGGTCTGATCCAAACCCGTCAACGAAACGGTTTCCAACTCCAGTCCATTCTTGAGCAGGTCCTCGGAAACGACCAATTGCACCTTCTGAACGAAGTCCGTGCGCTGTTCATGCAGCTCTTCCATCGCCATTTCAGCGGCAACAGAGCGCAGAGCATCCACGAACTTGCCCTCTACCAGTTCCTTCAGCGCATCGGGCTGCATTGTACGCTTGCCCAGGGTTTGTGCCGCGGCGGCGATGGACTCATCGGTGGGCTGCACACGAACGTAGAACTCGGCCATCACATCGACCCGCATGCGATCACGAGTAATCAATGCCTGCTCGTTGGCTCGTTTTACATCAAGCCGCAAGGTGTTCATGTTTACGGGGATCACTTCGTGAAACACAGGTAGCACCAGGGCGCCCGCATTCATGATGACTTTTTGCCCGCCAACACCGGTACGTACGAATGAGATCTCTTTGCTGGCTCGCGTGTACAAACGAGCGACGATGATCATGATCAATATGATGGCCGCGATGATGCTGCCGGCCATAAACAGTATGTCCTGAATGTTTTCAGTCATTAAGTAGCCTCCTTTAATGCCAGAGAAGATATGGGTCCAATACCCTGGACCCGCAGTGTCCGGCTCCGTGCGCCGAAATTCCTTTGCTCCTGCCACCACTTAGGGGCAGAGAACATCTTATTTTTTGGAAGTGACCAGTTTGGCTCTGAACCGGGCCCCATCGCGAGATAACAGCAGAACCGTGGATCCAGCGGGAAACGCTTCGTCCTCGTCTACAGGCTCGACCATGACATAGTGGGCCTGACCATACTCATCTCGCAGCCGAGCCTGTGCTGCAACACCATACCTTGCAGCACCGTGAACCAGCTGAGCTCGTTCGCCGATAAAGCTGGATGAGCTGACCGCCTCGGTTTCATCGCGCGGTAATAGACGCGCCAGCAACTCCAAGGCTGGCTTGGAAACCGGCAAAGCGGCGAAAAGCGCAAACACCGAAGCAATCAGTGGATCTATTGGCGCGCCGTAATACTTTTGAGTCAGTGATTGAATGGCCAGCCCAAGCAGACCGTAGACGGTAGTCAGGACGATGAGAATGACCAACGCCGGCACCTGGTCGAAACGCAGCCATGTCAAAAAAGAGGAGACTGGCGAAAAAGACGTTGTCGGACCGGTATCTACAGAAACCTCACCATCGACGTCGGCGTCGAGGTCAACGTCACCGAGTTCAAAATCGGGAAGCAGATTGTCAACCATTCCCGACAGGGTCTGGCCGAGGAAAAGCGTAACGAGCTCTATGATCAGCAGCGCAGCCACAAGAGTGAGGGCAACGGCAAAGGGAAATGAATCAGGGTGCTGAAGTAGCTCGATCAATCGCGTACCTTCCTTGTTGATATGTTCCCTTCAATCATACCGTTTCTTCGTCATCCTGCCAGTGCTTTTGGTCATCCTCATCCTTGGCCAGCTCAATACCGTCCATGACCGCCTGCACTAACTCATCCAAGCCAATCCGCGCCACCGATGAGACCATAAACCACGGCTCGCCCCAAGCCAGCTCTGAGATTATTTCATCAGCCAACTGCTTGCCCTGGCCTTGGTCCAACAGGTCGCACTTGCTCAACACCAGCCAACGCGGCCGTTCGGCCAGTTCAGGACTGAAATGCTTTAGCTCCTGCTCAATGGCTCGCACCTGATCTACCGGACTTGAGCCGTCCAATGGTTGCATTTCAACCAGATGCAATAGCAGCCTTGAGCGCTGTACATGCTTCAGGAATTGAATACCGAGCCCTGCCCCTTCAGCAGCACCCTCAATGACACCAGGAATATCGGCAATGACAAAGCTGCGATCCGCCTCGACTCGCACCACACCAAGGTTGGGGTACAAGGTGGTAAAGGGGTAATCCGCGACCTTGGGACGAGCCGAGCTCACCGCGCTGATCAATGTGGATTTGCCGGCATTGGGAAAACCTAGCAAACCAACGTCGGCCAGCACCTTTAGTTCCAGGTGCAATCGTTTGACGTCACCGGGGCGCCCTGGTGTGCATTGCCTGGGCGCGCGATTGGTGGAGGATTTGAACCTGATGTTGCCGCGGCCGCCATCGCCACCCTGCGCCACCAGCAGTTTTTGTCCATCATCGACAACATCGCCAATCAGCTCTTCGGTTTCTGCATCAACCACAATGGTTCCGAGGGGCACTCGGACCACTACATCTTCTCCGCCCTTGCCCGTGCACTGGCGGCCAGAGCCATTTTCTCCGCGCTGCGCTCGGATATCGCGAGTGTGGCGAAAATCGACCAGGGTATTGAGCCGCTCGTCACCGACCAGCCAGACATCACCACCCTTACCGCCGTCTCCGCCATCCGGGCCGCCAAACGGCACGTATTTTTCGCGGCGAAAGCTGGCAACGCCATTGCCACCATCGCCGGCTGCTACTCGAATTGTCGCTTCATCGACGAATTTCATTGCCAATACTCTATGTGTAAAACCGGCCCATACGCAAAAGGCCGCACGAGGCGGCCTTTTCAAACGCGGTTTGTTTGACCGAAATGCCGCTTAGGCAGTTTCCACCGAAACAAACTTGCGATTCTTCGGACCTTTGGTCACGAATTGCACTTTGCCGTCAGCTTTGGCGAACAAAGTATGGTCACGACCGCAACCTACGTTGTCACCAGCGTGAAACTTGGTTCCACGTTGACGAACAAGAATGTTTCCGGCGATGACGTCTTCACCACCGTAGCGCTTCACTCCAAGGTACTTTGGATTTGAATCGCGTCCGTTGCGGGTACTACCGCCTGCTTTCTTATGAGCCATTGGTCTGCTCTCCTACTTGCCGCTGATGCCGGTAATTTCCAGCTCGGTGTAGTACTGGCGATGGCCCATCTGCTTACGATGGTGCTTACGGCGCCGGAACTTCACAATGCGGATTTTTTCGCCTCGCCCATGACTACGAACAGTGGCAGTCACTTTGCCACCTTCAATCAAGGGCGTCCCTACGGTCACATCTTCATCATCTGCGACCATCATAACCTGGTCGAATTCGACCGTTTGACCTTCTTCGGCCTCAAGCAATTCAACACGAATTACGTCGCCTGGAGCGACTCGATATTGCTTGCCACCTGTTGCAACTACTGCGTACATTTTCCCGTCTCCGATCGAATCGGTATTTGCGTCACACAAAGAGCGGGAATTCTACAGGCTTCTCCTGGATCAGGCAAGACCTTGATGGCGATAAGAATTCCAGCGAACGAACAGCGCCAGTTTACGATACTCCGCTGCAAGCACTGCACGTATAAAGATCGGCTGCCGGACCTATAGTGTCGACCGGCCCAACCAAGAATGAAGCGCCTGACCAGGCATCGCCCTCGAACATTGCCCAACACAAACCAATTGATAGACTCAAGGCAGCGAATCGAGAACGACACCAAGCTCTTCAGGTAGAGGTGCGTGAGCGATCACCTGCCCTCCAGGACCTTCAAAGCCCATCGAGCTGCAGTGCAGAAAGAGCCGCCGCAATCCGAGGTCACGAAATAGTTTGACCTCTGCTTTGTCCCCATAGCGGTCATCCCCTGCCAGCGCTGAGCTGGTCGCTTTGGCGTGGACGCGAATTTGGTGCATACGACCCGTTTCTATTGTCACTTCTACCAACGTTGCGTTGCTAAAGTGCTCAAGGACTTTGAAGTGGCTTACGGCGCCTTGCCCAGCATTATCAACTGTCACTTGCGGCTGGTTGCCCTTGCCACTGCCTTTGAGCAAAGGCAGGTCGGCTGTCCACGCAGATCGGGACTCGGCATTGCACAACAGCGCCAGGTACTTTTTTTCGACCTTGTTGTCCCGCAAGGCATCATGGAATGACTTCAAGCCCTGACGAGATCGGCAAAGTATGCTGACCCCGCTGGTTGCCCGATCGAGCCGATGCGCCAATTCCAACGTCGCTTCTCCTCGTGCCTGGCGCATCACCTCAATCAAACCCCAATCCAAGCCGGAGCCAGAATGGGCAGCCCAGCCGGACGGCTTGTCAACGATCAAAAAGTCCGAATCCTCGTACAAACCAATTGTGCCAGCGATTTCAAGAACCGGCTTCGGTACCTCACCGGGTTGGCGTTGCTCCTGGATCAGCATAGGCAGGCGAATTTCCTCGCCGCCCTGCAGTCGATCTGCAGGCTTTGAGCGTTTCCCATTGACTCGAATTGCGCCCTTGCGCAGCAACCTGTAGATCAACGACTTCGGAACGGCGAGTTGCGATAAAAGGAAATTGTCTAGCCTTTGACCCTCGCGATCGGCCGGCACTTGCAGTCGTCGCGGCCCACTTTCGGATGCCTTTGGGCTCGACTTGGGCTCGCGTATGAGCGAATTGTCAACCTTTCTACCGTCTTTCATTGCAACATCTGTTCCATGGTTGATACTATTGTGCGTTGGCGAGGTGTATTCATCATACATTTTTGAATTGACTCGCTACCGGGTAGCTCCGTCTAGGAGTCATAAAGAATCCATTCAACAGACTACCCAACGTCGCCTCATCCTGTTCGCGCGTCGAAATGACGAGCGGGCCGGCAGTCTACCCAAAGCGGTGGGCTGCGAGAAGTCATGATGGACTTAGGTCCAGATGAACAACGGCAGCCAAATGGCTGTGAATGAACATACTTAAAAGCGCTCCCGCTTGGTCCAATGCCACGGTCGAGCGCTGTTAAGAAAAAGGATTGTTGCATGAAGAGAATGCTGATTAACGCAACTCAGCCTGAAGAGTTGCGCGTGGCCATTGTTGATGGTCAAAAACTCTGTGACCTTGATATCGAGGTCCCCTCTCGGGAACAGAAGAAAGCCAACGTCTACAAGGGCAAAATCACCCGTGTAGAACCGAGCCTGGAAGCGGCCTTCGTTGACTACGGCGCAGAGCGTCATGGCTTTTTGCCGATGAAGGAAATCGCGCGAAGCTGCTACCACCCCGATAGTGGCAAGGTTGATGGCCGCCCGCATATCAAGGATGTATTGCGTGAGGGTCAGGAAATCGTCGTGCAAGTGGAAAAGGAAGAGCGAGGCAACAAGGGTGCTGCGCTAACCACCTATATTTCCCTGGCCGGTCGCTACCTGGTACTGATGCCAAATAACCCACGTGCCGGTGGCGTATCACGGCGCATTGAGGGCGAAGAACGCGAAGCCATCAAGCAAGCTTTGGCAGCGGTCGAAGTACCCAAGGGCATGGGTTTGATCGTGCGCACTGCTGGCCTGGGCCGCGAAGCCGAAGAGTTGCAGTGGGATCTGGACTACCTGAGCCAGCTTTGGCAGGCAATCGAATCTGCGGCCACCTCGAAAAAGGCCCCTTTCCTTATTTATCAGGAAAGCAATCTGATCATCCGTGCGTTGCGAGATTACCTTCGCAATGACATTGGTGAGATCCTCATCGATGACGTCAAGACATACGACGATGCACGCGAGTTCATGCAGCAAATCATGCCGCACAACCTTCGCAAGCTGAAGCACTATGACGACTCTACGCCGCTGTTTTCTCGCTACCAGATCGAAAGTCAAATCGCCTCCGCCTACGCAAGAACCGTACAATTGCCTTCAGGTGGGTCCGTAGTCTTCGATCACACCGAAGCACTTTTGTCGATTGACATCAACTCGGCTCGCGCCACCAAAGGCGCTGACATCGAGGAAACCGCGCTCAACACCAACCTCGAAGCGGCCGAAGAAATCGCCAGGCAGCTGCGGGTGCGTGACTTGGGTGGTTTGATTGTTGTCGACTACATCGACATGTCCAGCAACAAGAATCAACGTGAAGTCGAAGAGCGTATGCGACGCTCGCTGAAACAGGACCGAGCACGCGTGCAGGTCGGCCGCATCTCCAGGTTCGGACTGCTGGAAATGTCCCGACAACGTCTGCGCCCGTCACTTGGTGAGTCCAGCAACGAAATCTGCCCGCGATGCAACGGCAACGGTACTATCCGGGATGTCGAGTCATTGGCCTTGTCGATGTTGCGACTGATTGAAGAAGAGGTGATGAAAGAGCAGTCGGGGCAAGTTCTTGCGCAGGCGCCAAGTGAAGTTTGCAACTTCCTGCTGAACGAAAAACGCCACGTCGTCGCTGGCATCGAGCAGCGTCACCGGGTACCGGTGATGGTGATTGCCAACCCCCACTGGGAGACACCAAAATTCGCTATTGAGCGTGTGCGGCGTGCCGACCTAACCGTAGATGCACCGCCCAGCTACGAACGAATCACCGCAGCTGAGCCCGTTGCCGTCGTCGAGACAGCGACCAGCACTCGACCGCCAGCGGCAGCGCCAGCGGTTCCGTCTATCGTACCATCGCAGCCGGCCCCGAGGCCGGTCAAACCAACCAAGTCGGCCATCACGCGACTTTGGGAATGGTTATTTGGTAACGAAGAAGAAAAGTCCGCCAAAAAGGCAAGCAAAAAGCGCGCTAGCGAGGTTAAAACCCGGGCCAAGCGACAAGCCACCAAGCGCTCCGATAATAGAAAGCCTTCGCAAAGAGGCGGGCGCAAGCAGACAAACAACCGCTCGCGCAACAATCGCGGCCCGAAAAAGCCTCAAGTCGACAAGGCGAAAAAAGTCAACCAAGACACCAAACAAGAGCAGCCAAACAAAGGGCCTTCATCCGAAACATCGGAAAGCAAGCCTTCGAAGCCGCGCCGTCGGGGCCGACGTGGTGGGCGACGAAACCGTCGTGGTCCGGCGCAGGATCAAGCCCGCAACGACAGCAAGGAGGCGCGCAATGTAACGCGTCCTGCCGGTGACCCAAGCCCTGGCAGCGCAAACGATGCCAAACAGGCTCCGACCAGACCTGCGGAAAAGCCCGCACAGCACGACGGTGCCGCTGACGCTGATCGGCCGCCGCAGCGAACTCGACGTCGCCCAGCAAGTAAAAAGCCAGTTGACAGCAAACAGCGATCGAACGATCAAACACAAACCAAAGGCCCGGAAACGCCGCCCCAAAAAGACGCGCAACAAAGCAGCAGCGTGAAGCCGGAAGTCAGGAAACAACCAGAAACAAAGACTGAGCAGCCGAAACCTGCGGATTCATCCAAGCCCGAGAAGCCGAAGGCCGAGACGCCCAAACCCGAGAAGCCGAAAGCTGAGCCGTCCAAGCCTGAGAAGCCGAAGGCCGAGCAGTCCAAGCAGCCAAAGACGGAACAGCCGAAAGCGGAACAGCCGGAGAAAAGCACAGCGGCCAAAGCAAGCGCCAAAGCGCCGGCGGAGCCGAAGTTGCAAAAGGTTCAGACCAAGGCCATGCCAAAGCCACCGCCTGCTGCCGACAGCAAACCGGAGAAGCCGCAAAAAGCGGCACCCAAGCCGGCGGCAAAAAGTAGCTCCGCGCCCGCAGCGGTAAAGCGAGAGCAGCCGAAGCTAATCAAAGTGGAAACGGTTCGCCCAAACAAGCCAGCGGCTGCCAATGACGCTACTCCGTCAGCAACGCCAAGCAAACAGGTCAAACCTGCCGACAAGCCTGGCTCCGCTAAAGAGAAGAAAACCGAGAAGCCTGCACCGGCAGAAACCGGGTCAGACTGAGTTTACGAACGGGCCGCCGACCAATGACGGCGGCCCTTACCGAAGCTCGGATTAACTCGAATAGGGCTCGATCCTACAGCCCTTTGCCGTCTACTCGCTCCTACCCCCCCGCCTTACCCTAGGCCAAGCCCCTGCGGCAACGCTGAAGCCACAACTGAAGCGTGCGCCCTGCTTGTTAAGACTTGCCTGCCTGGAATCTGGTGGTATAGCGCTGCTGCAGCTCCTTGGCCTCGATGCTGACCGCACCATCACTGGGTAGCGGATGAACTGTCTCACCGTCACGCGTGTACAGATCCATGTCTTTGGCCCATCCACGAAACTCAAGCACCAACTCTCTGCGCCACCCCGCCGGCAATTGAGCCGTCGCTGATACAGGAAACTCCAGGTGAACCTCATCACCAGGCCCGATGATTGCAGTTGCATTGTCTCTTTCGTGCAGCAGCGCCAGGGCATCTCCGAGGGCGGTATATGCCCCCTGCGGATAGCGTGTATCCCAGAATGTCGCGCGTTGATCGTAATCATAATGCGGGCGTTTCAAGTCGAAATTGCTGCGTTGGGCGAAACCAACCCTGTTGACCTGCGCCTTGCTCAGACTCACCGTTGAATGCCGCATCTGTTCTGGAGCACCTTGCGCATATAGCACCGAAACCTGATCGAGGTACACCTGCTGATTGGTCGTCAACCGAAACATCCGCTTGCCATGTGCTGTCTTCGGCAATGGAACTACCGCAGCACGAGGCATTCCGGCAGGGTAGCCGAAATTTTCCAACAACAGTTGCCATTGCCCAGCCGCATCCTGGCCGTATAAGGACAGGGAGCGAGCTGACAGCCCGGCTTGCCATGCAGCGAAGCTGGTCTGCGAATACCCGTACTCAACCCACCCATCGAACCGCAGGTAGGCCTTCCCCACCCCAACATCAACCGGTTCAGCCAACTCAAAATCGATCGTTGCCATTTTTTCCAGCAGGCCTGCGAAACGAGGGTCATCAGGACCGGGGTCAACAGCACGCCCATCGACCTTGATCATTTCGGCCAAGGCGGTGTTTCCGTTGACCGAGGCTCCTATCGGCACTGTTTGTTGCTGATAAAACAACGGTTGACCGGTTGGCAGTGGTGAGGCCGTACCCATTCGCTCGTCCATGACCATACGCCACCCCGGCGGCAAGTCGAACACATGCAATTGAACTTGATCAACATACGCCACCTCCTCCATGGGTTCGGCAAGCTTGAACTGATAATGCCCTAGACGCGGCTGGCTCAAGCCATGCGGCAACTGAAAATACTCCCATGGTCGCGGCTCGGCGTATTGCCCCGGACCAACAGCAAAACCAATACCACCGACACCAAGCACGTCACTGACGAATCGATATTTTGTGCCATCCCATGCAAACAATACGGGACAACTGGCCAGCTGGCGTTGCGTTTCGGTGACAACGGAGACCTTTCCGGCGGGAATATCCAGCTCGGTTTGGTACACGCCGTCACTCCAGTCGACCGCAACGAAATCAGCGGACTGATTCCCGGCAAGGCCGACACTCAGTGGCAGCTGCGACTGACCGGGCCCCGGGTTGAGCCGGTACATCTCGGCCACAGTCCAGCGACCGCCATTGCGCACTGCCACTCTCGTTCCGTACCCTGAGGCGTTGGAGCGCATGCCCTGCCCGGTGTCTTCGAGCCCGGTCAATGCAATGGCTACCGCAGGACCGCGTCCTGTTCCTGTGGTCTGGCCGATCAACTGATTCTCAGCCGAAATGCCTATCACCGTGATGCTGCCGTCGTGATTGACCAGGTACGTCGCCATCGAATGCGGTCCCTCAGCGATCAAGGTGGCAGCTTCGTCCACTTTTGCCACACGCCAACCATTTTCGGCCGAAACCAGGATCTCCTGCGCACCGTCTCCGTCCAGATCGACCAGACCGAGCCCCGTGACGTCACCCAGTTCAGCTAGCGACAGTCCAAGCTCTCGTGGCGAATGCCATGCCCCGTCAGAACCAATTGAAAGTCCTGTCAGCTTGCCTTGTTCAGTGATACCAATGATGTCAAATTGACCATCGGCATCCAAGTCAATGGGAGTAACCATGGCAAATCGCCAGTCCCCGACAAGGCCGGCGTCGCGGTATTGCCACAGACGATCATTGATCAACACACGCAAGCTGCCGTCTTGTTGCAGCAAGACCAAATCGGTATCGCGATCACCGTCGATATCGGAGGCCGCCACGGCTTTCACAGGTGCTGCAATGGCCGGCAGGTAATCGGCAGCCAATTTTCGAAACGAACCATCTCGATCGTTGTTGAACAATTCGATTTGGCCTTCGAGATCGACCGTCAGCAAATCGAGATCACCATCATGGTCGGCGTCAAGCCACATGGCATCGGCGCTGCCGATCACACCATCTGGCAATTGAGCCGTTTGCTCAGACCATCCCAAATCAGTCGCTTGCCATAGTTGGTGCTGATCAGCATTGGCCAAATAGACGTCGGTCGCCCCATCATTGTCGAAATCGCCCCAGGCAGCTATGTCAAATGGTGCAAACGGAACAGTGTCCTCAACCCATTGCGAATCAGACTCTCGCCATAGCCTTGCCGACTGCCCGCCGACCAGGAGCATTCGATCGCCACCGGGGTAGTTGGCATAGGCACTGGTGATGGAAGATACGGTGCCCAATTGTCCAGGCAACAACGGCTGTTCGGTGACCAGCAGCGGGCCCGCTGCCTGGAAAGTTCGCGGCTCGGTTGGCTGCGCGGCGACTCTAGCCGTAGCCCTTGGCCCCATCTTCGTGTACTTGATCTCCGCCAACCGTGCTCTGGGGTTGTTGTCGAGCCTCTGGTAACTGTCAAGCATGGCAGTAGCCTGCTCTCGATCACCCAAGCGCTGGTATGCCTGAAACGCACCGTAGTAGGCACTGCGCAAGTATGGGTCCAGGTCAATCGCCGACTGATAGAGGGCCAGCGCACCCGCCGCATCTCCCTGCTGTACCTTGCACTGAGCCAGAAAGTAAGCCGCATAGGCGTCCTTGGGATCACCGGTACGGACGGTTTCAAAGTGTTCGACAGCGGTCGCACAGTCGCCGCGATTGAACGACAACAAGGCAATCACATAGTGTGCGTCAAGATGGTCAGCTTTCTCGGCCACGACCGCCCTGGCGAGCGCGAGCGCACGATCCTCATCCCCTTCCAACTGTCTGTTCAGCGTTGCAATGGCCAGGTTTACGCGCGCCAGCACCCAATCGGGTTCGCTCTCAACCAGAGCCTCGAATACCTCAGCTGCACCCTTGTAGTCGAACTGTCCCATCAGAGCGACGCCACGGTCGTTGTCTTGGATCGACTGTTGACTGCGTGTCTGTGGCTGGCAAGCAACCAAAGCGAGACTCAACAAGCCAGCGAACAAGCGTAATGACATTGATAACCTCAAACTAATAGCAATCGCGAAAGACGGCGAGCAGTCTACCGCGTGATAATGATCCTGAATAGCTGGCCTACTTCAGTTTGGCTTTGGCGTGCTCAACCCGCTGATTCAGGCTGTCGACGGTAGGTACTCCTGCCTGCAGCCCGAGCGGAGAATGCGCGTTGTAATCGTGCATGGGACGCAAGTGAGCGCGCATGTCGTGACCCAATCGTCGCTCTCTCTCGGCCCGCAGTGCGGCCAAATCGATGGGTGCAACAACAACTTTTTCTCCAGGACCTGGATCAGCCTGTGCCAGAATACGGCCATCGAAATCGACTAGCATACTGCCGCCCGGCCAACTAAATGGGGGGTAATCTCGCATCTGCGCGCCCTGATTGGATGCAACGACGTAGACCGAATTTTCAACTGCCCTGGCGCGATTGAATAGCGTCCACCAATCCATCGGCGGCGTCGCACCCCAAGGGTCCATGTACGCCGATACTCGGCAAATCACCTCGGCGCCATTGAAGGCGATCTGACGTATGGTCTCGGGAAAAAGCCAGTCGTAGCAAATCGCAACGCCCAACTTCCCGATTTCGGTGTCGACAACTGGAAACAGTTCGTCCTGATAGTCCACAACATCTGCCGGGCTGGAATGCACTTCCCACGGAATCCACGGATTGGTTTTTCGGTAACGGCTCAATATGCCGTCTGGACCGATTAACAAGGTGGTATTGAAAACCAGCTCCGGCCATTGCGGACAATGTTCAAGGAAGGTACCGGTCTGAATGTAGACGCCATGTTCCCTGCAAAATTTGTGGTATCGATCGGTGTGCTCGTTTGGCAATTCAACCGTCAGATGCTTTCTCAATGCCTCGACGTTGTCGTGAATCGGCACCGCATGGGCAAACTCTGGAAAGACCAACAGGCGAATGTCATGAAAGGGCTGATAGCCCACCACTGTGTTCTGCGCCATCTGTACCATGGCACGCGTGCGGTCGCCAATATCCCGACGAGATACTGGTGCCGAGAACGCTGTTTGGCACGCTGCCGCGTAATATCGGTCCATAACTAGTCCAAAGAAATTAGGGTGAGAGCGAACTGCGTTTCCGCATCTTGTAGCGTCACATGACGAGCGTCAACAGCTTGTGAATGTACTTTATCCGTTCCAGTTGGCCTGGATTATTTTCCAGCCCTGGTCGCCCAGGCGCCAACCCGACTCCACCGTATACAGGCGCCCTCGCTCTGGGATCATGCGCCCGCCGGAGCCGGTCAACAATACGTTGCAAGTCACCGTTGCCCGGTCTTCAATCAGTTGCACTTCGACATTGCTGATGGTCACCGTGATTCGCTTGTTAAGCATGATTGCACCACGCACCAGCTGGCTAAACCGATCCAGGTCGTAATTTCCAGGGTTGCCAATAAAGTCGTCGGCAAAATACTCCAGAAGCTCGCCGGACTCTCTTTGCTCGGACAACGCTTGCATGTGATCCAGCGCCTGTCGAAGCGCCGTCTCATCATCAACCTCCGGCGCACACGAGACCAGCAAAAGACAAACTGCGAGCACTGCCCATGACCGGAAAAAGCAAGCCTGGAATGTTGCGTTCAAGATCAAAACTCTAATCGTCGCTATCCAGTTGCGCTTCCAATACGTTGGCCGCAACACCAATCAGGTCGCGCTCGGTCAAGACGCCGACCAATTTTCCATCGTCGACAACTGGCAGACAGCTCAACTTCTTCTCCCGCATCAATCGAATCGCCTCAACGGTACGGAAATTCGATGGCACGGTTACAGGGTCGGGTCGCATGATCTCTCGCACTGGTACCGGACCACTGGAATCACGGCCGCGGGCTAGCATCCGCAACAAGGCCCGGTGTGTTACCAAACCAACCAGCAAGCCATCACTGTCTTCTACCGGAACGTGCCGAACGTGTTTCCACTCCATCAAACTGGCAGCAAAATCCACCAAGTCATCTGGTTGCACGGTAAACAGGTCCGTGGTCATAAACTGCCCAACCGTGCGGTAGCTGTCCCGCCAGTCCTGAGAGCCGCAGATGTCGGCCAACTCCCATTGGGCTACTGGCGCATCGGTGTTTTGGTTGCGAATCGTCGCCGCCACCAGGTGGCGAAGCCTTTCGTCCAACGTCACCTTCTGGTCCATTTCTGCGATAGACTCAAGCGCCCAGCGTGCGCCCGTCCTGCCAGCACCTACCCGATCGGCGACGGTGCCGATATAGCGATCAATATCCTTGCCACTGATCCCGGAAGCCTCAAGGCCCTCTTTGGCCAGGGGAATTAGCGTGTCGGTGATCAACGTTCCAGCCGGCACCACGCGACCATCGAGCCAGGTTTGCTGCGCCTTGAGGCCATCACGAGCGGCTGCGAAGAAGTTTCTCTTCACCTCGTCAAAGGAGATATGGTCCCGGACATCGTCACGTTGCCCCATGGATGACATCAAGCCGAAGAAGAATGCAGCGTTTGAAACCTCATCCAAAACGGTTGGGCCGGCAGGCAATACGCGGTTTTCGATTCGCAAGTGAGCCAAACCATCAACCACGCCGTAACATGCCCGATTCCAGCGGTAGACCGTGCCGTTGTGCAGCCGTAGCGCGCGAAGCGGCGGTGCCACGCCCCGCTCGATCATTGCAAATGGGTCTTCCTCGTCGGCAACATCATTGGTCAGAACAATGCGGAATCGTGCGATATCTTCCTTGAAAATTTCGGTCACTGAGGACTCGATCCAGTCATTGCCGAAGTGGACTCGAGGTTGATGGCCTCTGGCCTGGTGCGCATCGGAGCGTGAGTCGACAGAGTGTTCGAACACGGCAATTCTGGTCTCTTGCCAAAGTCGCTTGCCCAACAACAAAGGCGAATTGACCGCGGCGGCCATCACCGGCCCAGTCACTGCCTGCGCAATGTTGTAGAGGTTGGCAAATTCGTGAGGCGACACCTGAAAATGGACCTGAAACGAGGTATTGCAGGCCTCGAGCATCAGGTTGTCATGCTTCAGATCGAGTTGATCGATGCCCTTGATACCGAGTCTGAAATCCGACCCGCGCATGGCGATAACCGTATCATTCAACGCCCGATAGCGAGGCACTTGAACCATGTTGTCCAGGGTCAGGTCGCTTTGTTTCAGAGTGGGGAGAATACCGGTCAGTACAGTCTGCGAGCCGACCGCGTAAGCGGCGCGACGGGCGACCGCCAACAACTCGTTGGCTTCGTCT
>BQJN01000037.1 GCA_021604725.1 Lysobacteraceae bacterium
AACTACCTCAGCCAGAGCGAAATGTCGGCGCATTTTGGTCTCGGCGGAGCGGCTGAAGTTGAGCGCATTCGGGTTGAATGGAGCAACGGTTTCGTGTCTCATCACGGCCCGTTTCCTGCCAACCAGACAATAACGCTCGCCCTCCCTCCGGACCAGATACTTGCCGACTCCTTTTAGTCAACGGAGGCTGTCGCGAAACTACAGCCTCGCGCGATACAGGGATGTATCGCCATTTCTGTGGGTTTTAGCCCATTGAAATGTAAGGGTTTCGAAAACCACGCTTTTCGGAATCCGTGGTGTTGCTAGTCCAGGACGGACTATTGCAACACCCTCCAATGAATTGCCCGCAATTGGCCACCCTTAGCCAACGCGGACACGGGTTTCAAGGAGCGTGGGTCATTGAAACCCGTCGTTTTGAATGACTGGAAAATGGCTGGTAGAGCTGTGTGCCAAGGCCAGCGTGTCAAAGCACCTAGCCGTGACGCGAATTAACCAAAACAAACCTGACCTCGCCCACAAAGTAGCTCCAGCGGTCTAGAACCATTCCAATTCAAAGGCTTGCGTAGAACTGTGAACGTCAGATCTGGGAGATCAAGCGGCGCCGCCAGAGGGTAAAATAGTTAGCCCTCGATTACACGCTGTGCTGAGCCGGATTTGGTGATGCAGCCTGCTCGTTTCGTCTGCTACAATAAGCGGCTTGGCTGTCGCCAGGGGTCCTGCTCCGCAACAGTCATGATTTTGGATCCTGAAGCGCGTTCGCGTGGACTCATGGATCACCAGAATTCTTTTTGTCATCGGAACTAAAGATGATTCCGGTGCAACTTTTGATTGGAGGTCAACATGGATCTTTTCGAAACGCTTCATACCTCAGAACATGAACAGGTCATGTTCTGCCACAATAAAGAAGCGGGCCTAAAGGCAATTATCGCTATCCACAACACGGTTCTTGGCCCGGCGTTAGGGGGGCTGCGCATGTGGCCTTACAAGACCGAACAGGAGGCACTGGACGATGTGCTGCGTCTGTCGCGAGGCATGACCTATAAAGCAGCCGTCGCTGGGCTCAACCTTGGTGGTGGCAAGTCGGTTATCATCGGCGACCCGTCCAAAGACAAGTCAGAAGCATTGTTTCGATCGTTCGGTCGTTTCATGGAGTCAATGAAAGGCCGTTACATCACTGCTGAAGATGTCGGCATTGACGTCAACGATATGGAATACGTGTTTCACGAAACCGACAATGTCGTTGGTGTGCACCAGGTACACGGCGGTTCTGGTGACCCCTCGCCATTCACAGCCTACGGCACAGTCCAGGGCTTGAAAGCCGCTTTGCAACAGCGTTTCGGCAACGAAGAGGTTGGCAGCTATTCCTACGCCTTGCAGGGCGTTGGTCACGTCGGCTTCGAGATGGCCAAGCTTCTGCGCAACGAAGGCGCGAAAGTGTTCGTAACCGACATCAACGAAGAAAGCGTTCGACGCTGCGTCGATGAGTTGGGCTGCGAAGCTGTTGGCCTCGACGAGATCTATGACGTCGACGCCGATGTGTTCTCACCCTCAGCTTTGGGTGGCATCATCAACATGGAAACCATTCCACGTTTCAAGTTCAAAGTCGTCTGCGGCAGTGCCAACAACCAACTGGCCACTGATGAATGCGGTGACGAGCTGGAACGCCGAGGCATCGTCTATGCACCTGACTACGCAGTCAACGCGGGTGGCTTGATGAACGTCTCTATCGAGTTCGAGGGATATAACCGCGAGCGAGCAAAGCGCATGATGCGCACCATCTACTACAACGTTAGCCAGATCTTCAAGATCGCAGAGCGTGATGGTATTTCTAGCTGGAAGGCTGCCGACAGGATGGCCGAAGAGCGCATAACAGCGATTGGCAAGATCAAACTGCCGTTCCTCGGCAATCGCGGTCATAGTTTCCCGGGTCGCTCGCGAACCGGCCACTAAGTGACAACTCAGCACCCATAGGAAGACCATGATCGAGCCCTTTCCACTAGGCGAAGAAATTGACTTGCTGCGCGAAACGGTACGCCGTTTTGCTGAGCAGGCAATTGCCCCTTTGGCTGAAGAAATCGATCAAAACAATGCGTTCCCACAACAGCTGTGGGAACAACTTGGTGAGTTGGGATTGCTGGGAATGACCATTCCTGGCGAATACGGCGGCTCCGAACTTGGCTATCTGGCCCACACTGTAGCCATGGAAGAAATTTCAAGGGCCAGCGCCTCGGTCGGCCTGTCGTATGGTGCGCATTCAAACCTGTGCTTGCACAATTTGCACAAACACGCCACAGCCGAGCAGGCAAAACGTTACCTGCCCGGCTTGTGCGCTGGCACCTCTGTTGGTGCCTTGGCCATGTCGGAGCCCGGAGCGGGTTCAGACGTAGTTGGTTCCATGAGCTGCCGAGCTGAACGCCACGGTGACGTTTGGGTCGCCAACGGGTCCAAGATGTGGATTACCAACGGCCCGGAAGCGGACGTCCTGGTGGTCTACATGCGAACAGCCGGGGCGGATGCCGGATCGCGGTGTATGACGGCCTTTATCGTCGAGAAAGGCTTTAAGGGCTTTTCAACAGCGCAGAAGCTGGACAAACTTGGCATGCGCGGCTCAAACACCTGTGAGCTTGTATTCGACAATTGTGAAATTCCCAACGAAAACGTGCTAGGTGAAGTCAACCAGGGCGTGAAAATCCTGATGAGCGGCTTGAACACAGAACGCCTGGTACTGTCCGGTGGCCCCATCGGCATCATGCAGGCCGCCATGGATATCGTGCTGCCTTACGTGCGGGAACGAAAGCAGTTCGGCCGCGCCATCGGTACATTTGGCTTGATGCAAGCGAAGATTGCTGACATGTTCACCGCTCTACAGTCTGCCAGAGCCTACGTCTACCGCGTGGCTGAGGACTACGATCGCGGCCATGAAGCACGTATCGATCCGGCATCCTGCCTGCTTCTAAGCTCGAGCAATGCAGTGAAAGTAACACTGGACGCAATCCAGGCATTGGGCGGCAATGGTTACATCAACGAATATGCCACCGGCCGACTGCTTCGCGACGCAAAACTCTACGATATCGGTGCCGGCACCAACGAAGTTCGACGCATGTTGATCGGACGTGAGCTGGTCAAAGGTTAAGCACCGCTCCCGGCGGCGACATCATTGGAATTCTCCCCGTTTCGACCCCATGTCGAACGAATATCAAACAACGAGGCCATCTACATGACTGACAAAGTAGTAATCGTCGGTGCCAAGCGTACAGCCATTGGATCTTTTCAAGGCCAACTCGCCAGCTCCACCGCAGTTGACCTGGGTGCGGCCGCGATCAGTGCGGCTCTGGAATCCAGCGGGGTGAGTACCGACAAGGTTGACGAAGTCATCATGGGATGCGTTCTACCCGCTGGCCTGGGCCAGGCCCCGGCGCGCCAGGCTTCGCTCGCGGCCGGCATACCTTTGGCCGCGGGGTGTACAACCATCAACAAAGTTTGCGGCTCGGGTATGAAGGCCATCATGCTGGCGCATGATCTGATTCGCTCAGGATCCGTCTCAAATGTCGTGGCCGGCGGCATGGAATCGATGACTAACGCCCCGTACCTGCTTCCTGGCGCCCGATCAGGCTATCGCATGGGCCATCAGACAACTCAGGACCATATGTTCCTTGACGGGCTTCAGAGCCCCTGGGATCAGAAAATGATGGGCACCTTTGGGGATCAATGTGCATCCAGGTACTCATTTAGCAGAGAACAGCAAGACGCCTTTGCAACCGCGTCCGTCGAACGCGCACAAGCAGCCGTCAGTGAAGGTCGCTTCGAGGCAGAAATCACACCTGTGACCGTTAGAGGCCGTAAAGGTGACACCGTGGTTGCGATCGATGAAGAACCCGCTCGCTGCAGGATAGAAAAAATTCCGCAACTACGCCCGGCGTTTGCCAAAGACGGCACCATTACCGCCGCCAACGCCTCGAAAATTTCCGATGGCGCGGCAGCCACGATCCTGATGACGGAGTCCAGCGCCAAAGCCGGGAGTCATGACATTCTGGCCAACATTGTTGGCCACGCCACGCACTCGCAAGAGCCCGAATGGTTTACCACGGCACCCGTTGGCGCCATTGAAAAGCTGATGAAATCAACAGGCTGGTCTGAGTCAGATGTAGACCTGTTCGAAATTAACGAAGCGTTTGCGGTGGTATCGATGGCGGCCATGCATGACATCGGCATAGACCATTCCAAAGTCAATGTAAACGGCGGTGCCTGCGCCTTGGGCCATCCCATCGGGGCTAGCGGTGCCAGGCTGGTGGTCACACTGATACATGCGCTACAGGCCCGTGGTCTAAAGCGAGGCATCGCCGCGTTATGTATTGGTGGTGGTGAGGCTACTGCATTGGCAATTGAGCTCCCCTAACCTCTGCCAAAACAACCTCGGTCTTGAATGGTCACCATTCAAGACCGGGGTCAGCAACCAGCCTGGATGAGCAAACTCGCGATAAAGGCTGGACACTGACACCCTTGATCAGCCCCTCAGCAAACTCGAATGTAGCGGCAACCCTGCCCAATGCCCGCCTTCAGGGTGCACACATCAAGAAAAACCCGGAAGCGCGGAGCTAGGCGATGCGTCACCGGCTCCTTGCAGTGACGCTCTTATCGACAAGCGCAAGGACAATGTTTGTGCATAGCGATGTCGACTCGACTTGCGGTTGAAGGTCGCCATTACGATCGCGTAAAGGCGGATCCGCAAGCAAGCTACAGATAGCAGACAGACCTGCAGACTCTGTTGACAACAAACTGATGTGTTTTGTCGTATCAAAAAATAGGCAAAAAAAAGGCCGGTCATGCGACCGGCCTTTTTTACTCTTGCGAGTTTAGTCAGCGATTAGTCACGAGCTCTCGTCATGACGAATACGCCGGCCAACATCGTGCCGATCATTGCCATCAAGCCCCAGAGACCCAGGGTTGGGATGACGCGAATGACACCTTCGAGGCCAGCGGTGCTGGAGTTGTTGCTGGCATTCGGATCGTCGTCGTCGCCAGTGATCGAAGCGGTATTGCTAATGGCACCGTAGTCAGAAACAGTGGTCTGAATGTTGCAGAATGCGCTGCCGCCGTTGGCCAGAGGACCAATATTCCAGGTCACAACACCACCCGCTTCGCTAGCGCCACAGTCATTGCTGACGTAGGTCACGTTGCCAGGCAGAGTATCGGTCACAACAACGCCGTTTGCATCGTTCGGGCCATCATTGGTAGCGGTAAGTGCGAAGTTGGCTGCGCCGCCGAAGGTATCACCACCGGTAGCAGTCTTGGAGATGCCCAGATCGGCGTCAACTACAAAACCACCCAAAACGCCCTCCAAACTAAACAGGAAGTCGTTAAAGCCACCGCCTACACCGCAGACGGTACCGGCAGTTGACCAGTCGGTGCAACCTGATCCAAAGCCATCACCTGGGTTGCGCCAAACGCCACCGCTCCCGTTATCAACAGAGCGGTTACTCCAGAAGTGCTGACCAAACGTACCAAAGTTTTGATCGACCTGGATCGCAACCCAATGCGTACCCGGCGGCAGAATACAATCAGTCGGCAAGTCGATATTAAATGAGCCGAGGGTGTCAGTCGGTGAGATCGCTGAATAGCTGCAGATTGCAACAGTATCTGGCGCGCCACCAACGTCCATGTAGAAATTCACATCAACCAGCGCGCCACCCGGCGTACCGGTGGTACCAACGGTGTTGATACGATTGATCGTCCAACCTGTCGGCTCGGTAACTACGAAGTCGTCCGCTGCCTCTGAATCATAAGCGTCGAACGCGGCTTCAAAGTTTTGATCCGGCGCACCATTGCCAGATGCGCTGTCTGTTTGATCGTACAGCACACCACCACGGGGCGTCGGCACCACACCGGTCGCACCAGCGGCGTCGGTCATGGCGAAAGCAGCGCTGCCGGACGTTCCCAGAGCAGCCACTACGGCGATATTCAAGGCAAGCTTTCTATTAATTCTCATTAGGAACGAGTCCCCTCTTCACAGTTGACAAATGTGGTGTGGATTATATCGATTAGTTCGGCAGGTTACCAGAGGCTTTTTTCAATTCCGAAATCAGTGGCTTATAACGCTCCCATCGGTTAACCCAGGCAGGCTTCAATTCGCTGCGAACTTGCCCCGCAGACGCTGTTGCCGCACGTGCGCGCTCAGTGTAACTGTTGACCATTGCCGTGGTGTACTTAACACCGATACTCGAACAAACTCTTTGAATTTCCCGCTCCGGCTGGTTAACCACGGCCTCAAGGGATGTACGCACCACCCGGCCCTTGCCCCACAGTTCCCAGAACTGCATCAGTTCTGCATGCGCAGCATGCCACTGGACCAGTTCATCAAGGCTAAAACTGTAGTGATGTCCATTGGCAAAGTACTGTGCAAAGCACCCCATAATGTTGGAAATCGACTCACGCTCCACTAGAACAAATCGAGCCGATGGCAATGCGTTGGCGATTAACCCAACCCACCACCCGTTGCCCAGCGACTTGTCAGTTATCGCCAGGTTTCCAGCAATGCTTTGACAATATTCCGACCCCAACTGCTCGACACCTTGTGAACCGACCGAGTCCAGCCACTGACTGATGTTGCTGCTAGACAAGGCGCCCCGCTCGCTCAGAATCCTGTCCCAGGCATTGAGCTCACCGCCGGCGACAAACTGTCCGCCCGCGGCCAGCATACTCTCAACCAAGGTGGACCCAGACCGGGGCATGGAGACGATAAACAGGGGCCCTGGCTTTTCATTCTGGCTATCCGCCGGCTGCACATCGCGGAAGTAAGCTCGGATCTGGGCCGCGGCCTGTTCGGCCCATGCTCCCTGCCCCGTCGGCCTCTCGGCCAGACGGTTGGCCCTGCAGAACATTTCGAACGCTTGCTCTACTTGACCACCCTGCCGGTCCAGATAGTGGGCGTGGGCAAAGGCTGCCTGCGACCGTTCATTCGGTGGCAACTGCTCATTTTCAGTTGCATCGATCATCAGGTCGCGGTCAGTATCCTCTAGGTCCACAACCCTCAAACCGGCAAGTCCCCACATGGCCGACCCAGGGACCTGCGGATGCGCCGCAGACTGGCGATAGCAATGCGCCGCTTTATCAATCGAGCCCAGTGCACGATGCACGTGGCCTGCCCAGAGCCAGTAATCTCCACGGTCTGGACTAAGACGCACCGCTTCATCGAAACATTGGCGCGCGCTCTCGAAATGGCCCTCGGCCCGCTCCAGCTTGCCCAGGTTAAAATGGGCAGGTGCCAAATCAGGTTTGCGCCGAACGGCTTCCCGAAATAGCGCCCTGGCGCGGTCGGGCTTCCCTAGCTGTCGCTCAAGGCTGGCCAGGTTGAGCAAAGTCAACGGGTTTCGTTTAGATAGCTTCAGCGCCTTGTTAAGCGATTGACGCGCCTCCTGCAGCTGGCCGACCTGAATCTGGGCAATGCCACGTAAGCGCAAAGCCTGCCAATCTTTTGGCTTGAGACGAAGGTGCGCCTCGAGTGCCGGAAGTGCCTGTTGCCCCCGTCCGCTTTCGATTAACGCTGCAATATCCACATGCACCTCTTCACCAACGTGCTAACATTCTGACCGCTTTTTCAACTGTGACCAGCACTGTGCCGATTATCAATAGCCAGGTAAACCCGCAAGATGTCGATTTCATCGCCAATGCGGAGAATATGAACGCGTTGGTGCAAGATTTGTCGCACCAGCTTGAACGCATTCGTCTCGGTGGCGGCGATCGTGCCAGAGAAAAACACCTGAAGCGAGGAAAAATGTTGCCGCGCGAGCGCATTCGTGCGCTGCTCGACCCCGGCAGCGCATTTCTCGAGTTGTCGCCTATGGCTGCGCACGGCATGTACGACGGCAATGCGCCATGCGCGGGCGTCATCACTGGTATCGGCAGGATTAACAACACCGAAGTTGTGGTCGTTGCCAATGACGCCACGGTCAAAGGTGGCACTTACTACCCGATGACGGTCAAAAAACACCTCCGAGCGCAAGAGGTGGCCTGGGAAAACAATCTGCCATGTATTTACCTGGTCGACTCGGGTGGTGCCTTCCTGCCGTTGCAGGATGAAGTATTCCCGGACAGGGACCATTTCGGGCGCATTTTCTACAATCAAGCCCGTTTGTCGGCGAAGAACATCCCACAAATTGCCGTCGTCATGGGCTCATGCACGGCGGGCGGTGCCTATGTGCCGGCCATGTGCGATGAGTCCATCATCGTCAAGGAACAAGGCACCATTTTCCTTGGCGGTCCGCCGCTGGTAAAGGCGGCGACTGGCGAAGTCGTGGATGCCGAATCGCTGGGAGGGGCCGAGGTGCACTGCAGTACTTCGGGCGTCACCGACCACTTCGCCGAAAACGATCAGCACGCCCTGCAAATGGCACGTGACATCGTCGCCCATCTAAACCGACCAGAGAAACAAACACCTGCGCTGCAGCCACCACGGCCACCCCGATACGATGCCGAGGAACTGTTTGGGGTAATGCCTCGTGACACGCGCATACCATTTGATATTCGTGAAGTCATCGCCCGCATCGTCGATGGTTCAGAGTTTCAGGAATTCAAGGCCCGATACGGCAAGACGCTGGTCACCGGGTTTGCGCACATTCACGGTTATCCGGTCGGGATTGTTGCGAACAATGGCATTCTGTTCGCCGAGTCTGCGCTGAAGGGTGCTCACTTCATTGAGCTGTGCAACCAACGTGACATACCACTGGTGTTTCTACAAAACATTACCGGCTTCATGGTTGGCAAAAAATACGAAAATGCCGGAATCGCCAAGGACGGTGCGAAAATGGTGACCGCAGTTGCCTGTTCGCACGTACCAAAGTTTACCGTCGTCATCGGCGGATCATTCGGCGCAGGCAACTACGCCATGTGCGGTCGTGGTTATCAACCACGAATGCTGTGGATGTGGCCGAATGCCCGAATCTCAGTGATGGGTGGTGAGCAGGCAGCATCCGTACTCGCAACGGTAAAACGCGACGGACTTCAGGCGCGCAAACAGGACTGGCCTGAGGATGAAGAGAAGGCGTTCAAAGAACGTATCTCAGCCCAGTACGAGCATCAGGGCCATCCTTACTATGCTTCGGCCCGATTGTGGGATGATGGCGTTATTGATCCCAGAGATACGCGTCGAGTGTTGGGCCTAGGTCTGTCCGCCTCGTTTAATGCTGCCAATGACAAAGGCCGATTTGGCGTCTTCCGGATGTAGTGAGCAATGGAAACTCTCAAAGTAGAATCAGATGATCGCGGTGTCGTCACCGTTATATTGAACCGAGCGGAGGTCCACAACCCGTTCAATGCGAAGATGATCGAGGAGCTAAGCAATACGTTCGAGTCCCTCGATAACGATGATGACTGTCGCGTAGTGGTGCTCACCGGTGCCGGCAAGTCGTTTTCAGCAGGCGCCGACATCAACTGGATGCGAGACATGCGACTGGCCAGCGAGGAGGAAAACCGCGTCGACTCCCTGCAGCTGGCACGATTGCTGCGAGCCATCAATTTCGTATCGAAGCCAGTCATCGCACGCGTCAATGGTCATGCCTTTGGCGGTGGCGTTGGACTGATCTCCTGTTGCGATATTGCGATTGGCGCGACCCACGCCAAATTTGGTCTGACCGAGGTCAAATTGGGTTTGCTGCCAGCGGTGATCTCACCTTACGTGGTCCGCGCCATCGGCGCTCGACAGGCACGTCGCCTGTTCCTGACCGCAGAACTGTTTGATGCCGCCACTGCGCTTGATATTGGCCTGCTTCACCAGTGCTGCGATCTTGAACATCTTGATGACACCGTCAACGCTCAGGTCGATTTGCTTCTGGGCAACGGGCCAAATGCGGTGGCGACCGCGAAAACACTGGTGCCGCTGGTTAGCGGTTTCGATGCTGACAAACAGCTGGAAATCGATCAGGCCACAGCTGCTTTGATTGCTGCAATTCGAGTATCGCCGGAGGGCCAGGAGGGACTGAGTGCCTTTCTGGACAAACGCAAACCGAGCTGGGCGTCATGAGCAGGCGACCGTTTCAACGTATCTTGATCGCCAATCGAGGCGAGATAGCCTGTCGCGTTATCGCCACCTGCCGCCGTCTCGGAATCGAAACGATCGCAGTGCACTCCGACGCCGACAGAAATGCGCGACACGTGCGCATGGCAGACATCAGTGTTTGTGTCGGACCGGCTGCAGCCAGCGAGTCCTATCTCAATATTGACCGCCTAATCGCAGTGGCCAACAACCACGGTGCCGAAGCGGTCCATCCGGGCTATGGCTTCCTGTCTGAAAATGCCACTTTTGCTACGCGGTTAGCAGAGGCGGACATACGGTTCATTGGTCCGAGTGCCGATACCATCACCCAAATGGGATCGAAAGCCGAAGCCAAGGCAGTGATGGAAAAGGCCAACGTGCCGGTCGTTCCCGGATACCACGGCAACAAACAAGATATAGACACCCTGTTTCAGCATGCTGAAAAAATTGGCTACCCGTTATTGATCAAAGCCTCAGCTGGCGGCGGCGGCAAGGGCATGCGCATCGTGCAAAAGGCAGGCGACTTTGCAGGCGAACTCGGATCAGCCAGGCGCGAAGCGAAGGCTGCCTTCGGTGATGACTCGGTGATTCTTGAACGCTATTTGAGCCGCCCAAGACACGTTGAAGTGCAAGTCTTTGGCGATCTGCATGGCTCTGTAGTGCACATGTTTGAGCGCGATTGTTCGACACAGCGTCGATATCAAAAGGTGATCGAAGAATCCCCTGCGCCAACGATCAGCGAGGAGCAGCGTCAGGCCATGTGTCAGGCGGCTGTCGCAGCAGCTCAAGCGGTAAATTACACCGGTGCTGGGACCGTTGAATTTATTGTCGACGACGATGGCTCTTTCTTCTTCATGGAAATGAACACGCGCTTGCAGGTTGAGCATCCAGTCACCGAGATGGTGACTGGCCTTGATCTGGTTGAGTGGCAGTTGCGTGTCGCCGCCGGCGAAAAGCTGCCGTTGTATCAAGATCAGATTCGAAGCCGCGGACATGCGATCGAAGCCCGGGTCTATGCCGAAGACCCCAACAAAGGCTTTCTGCCCGGCAGTGGGCGCCTCAAGCACCTGTCTTTTCCTCAGTCCAATGACCGTGTTCGCATTGATACCGGCGTAGAACAGGGTGATGAGGTTACAGTCCACTACGACCCGATGATTGCCAAGGTGATCGCCTGGGGCGAGGACCGCACCGAGGCCATAGTCGCCCTGCGTCAAGCGCTGCAGCACGTTGAAATTATTGGCCCCGCCGACAACACAGGTTTCGTCGAGCATCTGCTGCAACACACAATGTTCGAAAACGCAACGATACACACGGCCACGCTGGACCAGGACCTGCAACCGTTTTTACCACCGGTTGAGCCTTCAAGGCTGACAGTGGCTGCAGCTGCCTGCTCCGTGTTGGCAGCTCAGGAGCGAGCGGCTCGCGCGGCACAATTGGCAACAAGTGATGCTTACTCTCCCTGGTCAATTCATGATGGCTGGCGCAGCTGCCACTCCGGTCGTCGGGTCATCGACCTGGAATGCGGCGACCGTCATTACAGTGTAGACGCCAGAGGGTTTGCCGGAGACTACGAGCTCAGCTTCGAGGACAGCAGCTATCGCTACCAATTCGAGGAGCATGGCGATTTTGTCAACATCAACTGCCAAAACACCACACACAGAGCTCGCGTAGTCAGCGCCGATGGTGTTTTTCTTATCCACAATGGTCAGCACCGCTTCGAATTCAAACCTCACAACCCATTTGCCTTTGAAGGCGGCAGCGAGGCCAAAGGCGACCGTGTCGTGGCACCCATGCCGGGCAAGATTGTGTCGGTGGTCGTCAACAGTGGTACCGAAGTGGCTGAGGGCGACCCATTGGTGATCATGGAAGCGATGAAGATGGAGCTGACCTTACGCGCACCACGTGACGGCGTTGTTGATCAGGTCTCCGCACAAGTCGATCAATTCGTCGAAGCAGACACCGCCCTGGTCACGCTGGAAAAATGAGCTCCATGCGCATAGTTGAGGTGGGCCCGCGAGATGGGCTGCAAAACGAGAAGCAGGTGATCGCGGCCAAAACCAAGATCGACTTGATTAATCGTTTGGGTGAATGCGGTCTGCGAACAATTGAAGCATCCAGTTTCGTCAGTCCGAAATGGGTACCTCAACTGGCTGATGCCAGTGAAGTCTATGCCAGCATCACCAAGCGACCAGGCGTGCGCTATCCGGTATTGGTACCGAACCTCAAAGGAATGGAACGAGCGGTCGAAGCCGGAGTCGACGAGATCGCGATCTTCACCGCCGCTTCCGAGTCATTCAACCAACGCAACATCAACTGCTCGATTGCCGAGTCATTGCAGCGCTTCGTACCGGTGATGGAGCTGGCCAGGGCAAACAACATTGACGTGCGCGGTTACGTATCCTGTGTATTGGGCTGCCCCTACGAGGGCCCCATTGCCGCAGCCAAGGTGGCCGCTGTCGCCAAGGACTTGCACAGCATGGGCTGCTATGAGATTTCATTGGGCGACACCATTGGCGCGGGCACGCCGAAGCTGGCAGCGGCGATGGTGGCTGAATGCAGTCAATCCGTTCCCATTGATAGGCTGGCCATCCACTTCCATGATACGCGTGGTCAGGCATTGGCCAATTGCCTGGCTTGCATTGACCTGGGCATTGGCGTTATCGACAGCTCAGTAGCGGGCCTTGGTGGATGTCCGTATGCCAAAGGAGCCACCGGAAACGTCGCCACCGAGGATGTGGTTTTCATGCTTGAGGGCATGGGCATTGAGACAGGCATTGATCTCGATGCCCTGATCGAAACCGGACGTTTTATTAGTGAGCAGTTGGGACGAGAAAACGGTTCGCGCGTCGGTCGGGCCGGAAACTGGCCGCAATAGTCGCTACTTCGATCTGCCGAATCGATCGAAAAACTCAACCGTAGCCGCCAACACCGCGTCCGGCGCTTCGATTTGCGGCCAGTGACCAATACCAGGCAATCTCACCACATCCGCATTCGGAATCACTTGCTGGTAATGATCGGCCATGTGCGCGCCGGAGTTTGGGTCGTCGCTGCCGTTGATAAACCGCAACGGCGCAGGTGAGCGGACCAGTGCTTGTGCAAACCTGTCGGCAAATTTCTCGCGCTCAGAATTGAATCGACCAACCAAGTGAGCCACGCGTTTGCCGCCACCGTAGGTGATCAGTTGCCAACACTGCTCAAGGGTGCGATCAGACGGCGGGTGTTTGGCGCTGAACACTGATTTCAATGCGCCGAGAACAGCAAACTTTGGTAGCAACGGCCCGATCACATGGCCCAGCGGAGAAGACAATATGTGCTGGATCGGGCGCGGACGATAAACGCCGGCAAACAAACCACCGTTTAGCAAGGCAACCGCTCGCAATTGGGACAAACCGGCATCAGGGGTGTCTAGTCGACGCGCCAGCAATTCTTGCACCACGGTGTCGCCCAGGTCATGCGCCAAAACGAAAGTGTCTGAAACCGAAAAATGCGACAGCGCCGCCTCAAACACGTCCGCATGTTCGGCCACCGAATAGGTTTGCCAAGGTTTGTCAGAAAACCCCATCCCCAACATGTCTAGCGTCGTGACTCGGTAGCGCGCGGTCAAATCGGACCAAAGTGCCGCGAAGTCAAAACTTGAGGTCGGGTAGCCGTGAACCAGCAGCAAGTCATCACCCGCACCAGCCTGTCTTACGAAAATGCGATGGGTGCCAACGTTGATCCAATCGCCATCGTTCTTCCATTGTTCGAGCTCTGGCAACATTGGTTTGTTTCCAATAAAAGATTTGCGTCCCAAAAGCATAACAGCCGTGCTGAACCTGCGCTGTTGGGCCTTGTCCAGGATGTCCGCCCAACTGCAAAATTTGAGCGTGACGCACACAGGCAGACAGACGCTGACAATAGTACAATGAGCGGTTTTCTCAGGTAAGGAGCTTCTCGATGGAAGCAAGCAAGGTAAAAGCGATCATCACCGGGGGTGTTTCTGGCCTCGGCTTTGCCGTCGCCCAACGCATCGTCGCTGACGGTGGACGTGTCGCACTGTTCGATATCAATGACGAAAAAGGCGCGGCGGCTGTCGCCGAGCTTGAGGGTAGCAGCTTCTTTAATGTCGACGTCTCATCCGAGCAGGCGGTGGCTGACGCGGTCAACGCTGCCCACAAAGCGATGGGTGGTCTAAATGTCGCCGTCAATTGCGCCGGCATCTTGTCTGCAGGCCGCGTATTGGGTCGTGAAGCACCAATGGCATTGGACTATTTTTCCGCAGCCATAAAAGTAAACCTTATCGGCAGTTTCAATGTTTCGAAAGCGGCCGCCAACCGCATGCAGGAAAACGAACCGGCGGAAGATGGCGAGCGCGGCGTGATCATCAACACCGCATCGGTCGCTGCCTACGAAGGCCAGATCGGACAAGCTGCGTACTCGGCATCTAAAGGCGGTGTCGTTGGTATGACGTTGCCGATGGCCCGTGAGTTCACCCGCATTGGTGTGCGAGTCATGACCATTGCTCCGGGCATTTTCCACACTCCTATGGTCGATGGCATGCCTGACCATGTGCAAGAAGCGCTCAATGCCTCCATCCCCTTCCCCAAGCGCTTGGGTAGAAGCGAGGAGTTTGCCGACACAGTGGCGTGGATCGTCTCAAATCGATACATGAATGGGTCGGTCATCCGTTTGGACGGCGCAGTACGCCTCGAACCCAAGTAAGCGCTCACTTCAAAGCGGAGATCAGCTATGCCCAAGGCATCAGACGTCAAGAAAGGAATGGTGGTACGAGTCAAGGATCAACCTTGCGTGGTCCACCACATCGACATTCGCACCCCATCGTCGCGGGGTTCAAACACCTTGTACAAGTTTCGACTGTATAACGTCCAAACGCGCCAAAAGCTGGATCAAACCTTCAAGGGCGAAGACATGTTGCGTCGAAAAGCCGAGTTTTCGTATATGGACGGCTCGGATTTCGTATTCATGGATAGCGAAGACTACACGCCTTATACGCTGTCTCCCGACGACCTCGGCGATCAGGCCGCCTTCGTAGGCGAAGGCCTGGGCGAGGTTCTGGTGATGCTGATCGAGGACAAGCCGGGAGCTATCGAACTACCAACCTCAGTCACCGTTGAAGTCACAGAAACCGCCCCCGCCATCAAAGGCGGTACCGTAACCAAGCGGACCAAGCCGGCAACCTTGGCCAACGGGCTGGAGATTCAGGTTCCTGAATACCTGGCACCGGGTGAGACGGTCAAGGTCAATACCGAAACACTGGAGTTCATGGGGCGCGCGTAGCCTAAACATCGAACTGGCCTTTGCTGAAGGCCAGTTCGCACTCGCCCACAAGACAGCCGCTACTTCGTCACTTTCAGCACTGCGGCACGCGAATGGCCTTGCCGGCAGTAATGCGATAACGCGGTGGTGCGATGCTGTTTAGCGCAGCCAGTTCCTGCAGCGAAACACAGCGGTGCCGGCGTGCAATGGCACTGAGTGTGTCGCCACGTCGAATCGTGTAGGGAATCAGTTGTGCACCATCCGGGTAATTGGCCGAATGAAACTCCGCAGCAGCCACCAGGAGGTCACCCTCCAGGCAATTATCAGCATAAAGCTCGGCGACTTGCTCGGGCACTTGTATAACATCACCGGCTTCTATCTTCTCAGCAGGATTCAATTGGGGGTTCAAGTTTCGCAATGCGCGGAACCAACCGTCCTCGCTACCGTTCTGCCCCAGGCAGATGGTCAGTTCAGATAAAGATGTTTGTTTCTCAAGCTGCAGAGGTTGATGCTCGCTGTCCACCTGCCTTAACTCCAGTCGATACTGACCACCATTCTGAAACAACCAGGCAGCCGCGATCACGCGCGGTACGTACTCGCGTGTCTCCCGCGGGAAGGAATAAAACAACTCGCTATCCCAGAAGCTCATTCCCGGATACTTGCGTTGTAGCCTGGCCATACGATTTTCGCCACCGTTGTAGGCCGCCAGCACTTTCGGTAGCGAGTGACCAAACATATTGAAGTGCTCGGTCAGGTAGGCAGCATTGGCACGCGCTGAGAGGGTCGGATCAAGCCTTTGATCAAAGCCATCGACGGTACCCAGACCATAACGAGCCCCGGTTCCTCGCATAAATTGCAGCGGGCCTGCCGCGCCTACGCGGGAAAACGAGTGGACCTTGCCGCTGCTCTCAGCGGCCAGCATGGCAAACAGCAGCGCTTCTGGCAGTCCTGCCTTGTCATACTCGGGCAGCATGAGGGGGCGCAGGTGCTGGTAGTTTGCAAAGGCGTCCAGCAGCCGAGGGCGATTCCAGGTTAGCCAATCATCAATGGCGGCCATCACTGGCGTATTGAGCTCAATTGCATCGTCAAGACGAGAGCCGTCGAGCAAAAGAGGCTCCGCCGAAGTGGCTTGAGGCTCACCGACAAAACCTAAGGTCCCCGGTTCGGATTCAATGGCCTGTTGATCTCCCTCCAGCAGGCCAATTCGGCTCGCTTGCAGGTCAATTGTCTCAGCCTGGTTGTCCAGCAACCACTGGTAGGACTCCAACACACGGGCGACATCGCACCCGGCCGCCGCTGCGCACTGTTCAGCAAGCGAACGGATCTTGACCTTGGCGTCGTTGACACGTGCCATGCCACCGATCACATCGCCATCAGTCACCGCCTGCAAGCCGCGCTGCCACTCGACCACCAGTTCATCGAGCTCGATGTACAGAGCATCATCAACAACCTCACTTGCCGTTGAGGCTACCGGCTGAACGTCCGGTTGAACCGAGTTGGTCTGGCATCCCGCCAAACCTGTGACAACAACGAGCCCCAGCCAATGACGTACCTTCATTCGTGTTTTGTTCCTCATGGACTTTTCTTTGTGGACTATTCTTTTGCGAACTTTCTTGGTCGAGGTGTGAACAAACACCCTCAATAAGTAGCAAGACCGCGTCGGACAATCACAGTTCCTCAATGGCAACATTTAGTCGTGCCAACGCGGCATTGGCGTTTTTTGCAAGCGGCGTACGATAGCATACTGTCGGCGGTGGATTGGGCATCTGTGGTATCGTCAGGTATGCGCCACAAAAATGCGCGATCTCAGCCCCACCTCGACAGTGGCAAAAGTCTGGGTTCGTGCGCCATCGGCCAAATCAATTGTGACACCGGCGCGGATTGGCAAGGCACGTAGCGAATGCTCGGGTTGCCACTACCAAGCTGGGGGAGAGTGAGCTTATGAACGACCCGTGCTATTTCAGCGCCAATACCTTTCGTTTCCTTGATGAGTTGAAGGCGAACAATAGTCGGGAATGGTTCAACAACAACAAGGATCGCTACGAAGAACACATAAAAGCGCCAACGCTAAAGTTCATCAAGGACTTTGCCGGCCCGCTGAAAAAAATTAGCAACAAGTACTCCGCCATTGCCAAGATCAACGGTGGGTCAATGTTTCGGATTTACCGAGATACTCGTTTTTCGCGGGACAAAACTCCCTACAAGACCTGGATCGCGGCCCGCTTCAACCACGTCGAAGCTGCCAAAACGCCCGCCCCTGGCTTCTACATGCATTTGGCACGTGGCGACGTTGTGATGGCCGCAGGGATTTGGCACCCGCCATCGCCTGCGCTGGGCAGAATACGCCAATTCATTGCCAACAATCCGCAAAACTGGAAATCGATCGTTGGTTCCGACACCTTGAAGGGCTTTGACTTTCATGGCGAAAGCCTGAAACGCGCGCCTCAAGGATTTGACCCGGAGCATGAGCTGATTGACCACATCAAGCGCAAGGACTTCGCCTTGTTCCGGCGCTACGATGAACGCCTGGCGTGTTCGCCGGACTTCATGCCGTCATTTGTTCGCGACTGCAACAAGGTTGCACCCTTCGTCGATTACTTGTGTGCGGCGTTGGGTCTGGACTTTTGAAGTTATTGATGTTGCATTGCGATGCGATGCAATTGACCCCTCACACTCTAGCCGATCACGCTGACGACACCAGTGAGCCGTTTGAGGCACAGCAAACTATCCTGGTTCTGGCCCATGTTGAGCAAAGCGATGTCGAGCGGCCTGGCCGAACCCTTCGCCACGCCTACAAAAACATCAAATGGCTCAGCCGCAAGCGGCAATGCGATGGTGTGGTTATCCATTCATTCGCGCACCTGTCCTCATCCAATGCACCGGTAGATTTCTCTCGACAGTTGCTGGAACAACTTGGCGAACGACTGCAAAACAATGGGCTAAATGCCCAAACCACACCGTTCGGAGTAAACAATGAACTTCATTTGCACGTTCAAGGCGAACCCATGGCCAAGTACTTCAACGAAATATAGACTGCATCATCATTGCCGATTGCCTAATGAGGCTTACTCCAGTAACCTTCGTAGATCGCCTCCGCGACGCCCACTTTGCATGCCAACATTTCTCGAACGAATAAAAGCCTCACTTGAACCTCAAAGCAATCAGGTGCCAGCCGATGTGCAGCATCAATTGCGCTTGGCCACAGGTGCGTTATTGATGGAAATGTGCCGAGCTGACTTCAAAGTCATGCCCGAAGAGCGCCGCTCAATCGCCAACGCCATCCGCAAAGGCTTCGAATTAAACGACGAAGAGATTCACGATCTGTTGGATGCTGCAGAAACCGAAGCCAATTGCGCCGTTTCGCTGCAAATGTACACCAGCCTGATCAACCAGTACTGTCCGACCTCACAAAAGTCGGACCTGGTCAGGGATCTATGGCGTGTGGCTTATGCAGACGGTGAGTTGCATCAACTTGAGGACGTGTTGGTAAGGCGCGTCGCCGCCCTGTTGCAGGTGCCGGATAAGCAGGTTCAGCGCTTGCACGATGAAGTCGTCGTATCACTGGCCTGATTTTGCAATCCGCCCATTGAAGTCGCAACGGCTGATACGCATATTAGAGACATGAACGATTCGCTAAACGTTTCAATGACCGAAGCGGCCGCACGCCGCATCCGTGATTACCTGGCAAAGTCTCCTCAGGCTGTGGGCTTCCGATTTGGCGTGGAGAAAACAGGTTGCTCAGGCTGGGCTTATGTGGTGTCGCTCGCAGACGAAATCGATGAATCGGACCACATGGCGAAGGTTGACGGATTAACGGTGATTGTCGACGACACCAGTTTACCGATCGTCAACGGAACCAAAATCGACTTCGTCCGTCGCGGCATAAATCATATTTTTGTGTTCAACAACCCCAACGCCGAGGCCGAGTGTGGGTGCGGTGAAAGTTTCACCATTTCAGAGGCGACGGCCTGAATCGAGGATGCCACGGCGCGTTTTCAACTCGTCTTGCTGACTAATCTCACCCACTCCAAGCAACTCACCGTGCTGGTTGTGCATTCGCACCAAGCCGCGGCATTCGCCGCGCAGATCGACTGACTGACCATGGGCAATGCGGCGCGATTGTTCGCCATCAAGAGTGACCGCGGGCAAGTGGGCCAAGCCTGCACTGGCGGGCAGCAGGCTTTGCCTCAGTTCTTCGGGTGACATCTTTTCCAATGTTTCCAGGCCGAGCATAGAGGCCGGAAACGGGTCCACCTGCGTTCTTCGAAGCGCCTGAAGGTGCGCACCACAACCCAATGCCTCACCCAGATCCTCAATCAGTGTGCGAATGTACGTGCCCTTGGAACAGTGCACCGCAAAACGTGCCCTATCCTTTCCGTTCGACTCAAGCAGTTCGAAGGCATGAATGGTCACCGAGCGTGGCGGCCGATCCACAACTTTACCTTGCCTGGCCAGATCGTAAAGTCGCTGCCCCTGGTGATGCAAGGCAGAATACATCGGTGGAACCTGTTGTATGTCACCGGTAAGAGCATCAATCGCCGGCAACAGGCGACCAGCAGTCAATGCACTGCCCACGTCGCGTTGTTTCAGCACCTCGCCTTCAGGGTCTCCCGTCGTTGTTGTAACCCCAAACTGCGCATCAGCGACATAGTGTTTGCTGCTATCTAGCAGGAAGGTGCAAACTTTGGTTGCCTCGCCGAAACACACCGGCAACTGTCCGGTGGCGAATGGATCGAGACTACCGGCATGCCCTGCCTTTCGTGCCTGATACAGGCGACGAACCCGCTGCAAGGCCTGATTCGATGATAGGCCGGCAGGTTTGTCGAGCAAGACGATTCCATCGACATCCTGCCATTGCTTGCGTTTGGGAGTGGACAACGGGAGCGCTACTGTTTTTGGCGCAGTTGTGCCAGTAATTCGTCGATACGCGAGCCTCTTTCGAGCGCATCGTCGTGGAAGAATTTCAGCGCAGGAACATGTCGCATGCGCATGGCATGCGACAAGCGACCACGTAGATGCCCGGCAGCCTTGTTCAGTGCCGTAATGCTCGTTTTGACTTGAGTTTCATCGCGAACATTGACGAAGACTTTGGCGTGGGAAAGGTCTCGGGATACTTCGACGTCCGTGACCGCGACGTCACCAACGTTGGCATCTCGCAGATCCAGCACCAGCTCTGCCAAAAGTCGCCGCAACTGGGCGGCGACTCGATCGTTCCTGAAAAACTCGCGAGGCATGACGCTACAGCGTTCTGGCGACTTCGATGCGCTCGAAGCACTCTACTTGATCGCCCGGCTTGATGTCGTTGTATTGCTTAACGCCAATACCACACTCGGTTCCAGACTTGACCTCGGCCACCTGATCCTTGAATCGGCGCAGAGACTCCAGCTCGCCCTCGAATACGACAACGTTGTCTCGAAGTACACGAATTGGGTTGGACTGACGAACCACGCCCTCGACCACGATGCAGCCGGCGATTGCTCCAATTTTTGACGAGCGAAAGACATCCTTGACCTCGGCCAAACCGACGATCTGCTCCTTGGTTTCAGTACCGAGCACACCGGCAACAGCCTTCTTGACATCGTCCAATGCGTCGTAAATTACGCTGTAATAACGCATGTCCAGATCACCATCTTTAATGATCCTGCGTGCGCTGGCGTCGGCTCGTACATTGAAACCAATCATGATCGCACCAGAAGCCTGGGCCAAAGTAGCGTCCGACTCGGTAATACCACCAACACCGCTGCTAATGACGCGCACTTCGATTTCATCGTTGGTCAAGCTGACCAGCGCATCACGCAAGGCCTCGGCGCTACCGTGCACATCCGCTTTGATGACCAAGGTCACCAGCAGCCGCTCTTCTGATCCCATTTGCGAGAACAGGTTTTGCAGTTTCGCCGAGTGCTGTTGTGCCAGTCGCGTCTCTCGCTCTTTTTCCTGACGCTTTTCTGCCACTTCCTTGGCTCGGCGTTCGTTTTCTACGGCGAGCATGTCATCCCCGGCATTGGGCGTCGCAGACAGTCCC
This sequence comes from Lysobacteraceae bacterium, assembly GCA_021604725.1. GTDB lineage: Bacteria > Pseudomonadota > Gammaproteobacteria > Xanthomonadales > BQJN01 > BQJN01. The sequence goes on from BQJN01000037.1 coordinate 21,306, forward strand.
AATACCTGAGCGGGAATCGACGGACCGGCCGTATCGATCTTTTCACCACGCTCATCGAACATGGCACGTACGCGGCCTGACACTTCCCCACAGAGAATGAAGTCGCCTTGCTTCAGCGTACCGTTTTGTACCAGCACAGTGGCTACGGCACCGCGCCCGCGGTCAAGGCTGGCTTCAACCACTACACCGCTGGCCAGCGTGTTGGGGTTGGCCCGAAGCTCCATGACCTCCGCCTGCAACGAGATTGCGTCAAGCAATTCCTCGACACCTTCACCAGTTAACGCCGAAACCGGGACAAAGATTTCTTCACCACCCCAGTCCTCAGGAATTACTTCGTGTTGGGCCAGTTCCGATTTAGCGCGTTCCAGATCCGCATTTTCCTTGTCGATCTTGTTCACCGCGACAATCAATGGCGTCTCCGCCGCTCGCGCGTGATTAATAGCCTCAATCGTTTGTGGCATTACGCCATCATCGGCTGCCACTACCAGAACGACAATGTCGGTGACTTTGGCACCACGAGCGCGCATCGCTGTAAATGCGGCGTGCCCCGGCGTATCCAGGAAGGAAATAACGCCTTTGTCAGTTTCGACGTGGTAGGCACCTATGTGCTGGGTAATACCACCAGCCTCGCCTGCCGCGACGCGACTCTTGCGAATGTAATCGAGCAGTGACGTCTTGCCATGATCGACGTGACCCATGATGGTGACCACCGGGGGTCTTACTTCATCACCGTCCTCAGCACTCCGGGCCTGGGCTGCCTCAACCAACAGTTCGGCTTCAACATCATCCGGCGACTCATCCACCGCCGAGTGCCCCATTTCTTCAACAACCAAGGTAGCAGTATCGCGATCAATGGTCTGGTTGATGGTGGCCATAATGCCGAGCTTCATCAACTCCTTGATCACTTCAGTGCTTTTGACACTCATGCGTTGTGCCAGGTCTGATACCACAATCGCTTCAGGCAACGCAATTTCTTTTATCACGGGAGCAGTCGGTCGCGAGAACCCATGCTGATCTAGTGTTGACAAAGAGCTCTTGCGTTGGCGCCGGCCCTTGCGTCGAGCAGCATGTTCTCCAACAACATGTAACTCGGCTCGCCCATAGCGGGTATTTTGCCCATCGCGCGGACCACGGCGATTGTCGGTGCGGCCCTTTTTCTTGCGATCTGGCGCCGGTGCTGGTTTTTTCTCCTGCGCCTTGGCTTCTGCTTCACGGGTCGCCCGCTCAGCGCGCTCTTTCTGCTCAGCGACAGCCCGTTCGCGCTCTTCGGCCTCACGCTTGGAGCGTTCCTCGGCCTCGATTCGAGCCTTTTCCTCAGCCTCCGCTTTGGCTATGGCTTCAGCCTCTGCACGCGCCTGCGCTTCTTGTTCCTGAATGCGCCTGGCCTCGGCGTCGCGTTCTGCCTGCTCGGCCTCCTCACGCGCCCTTTCGGCGGCGAGACGCTCGTTCTCTTCTTTCTCGCGCTCCATTCGGGTCGCTTCAAGCGCTTTTTGCGCTGCTTCACGATCAGGATCGTCGGTGTGTTGTTCAGCGACGACACTGCGCTTGACGTAGGTGCGCTTTTGACGCACCTCGACATTCACTGTCTTGGTTCTGCCGGCAGCACCTGGAACGCGCAATTCACTGACCGTCTTGCGCTTTAACGTGACTTTGCGTGGCCCCGCAGACTCGAGCTTTCCGTGACTCTTTCGCAAGAAATCGAGCAGCTTTTGTTTTTGCGTATTGGAAACGCCCGCATCCGGGTCGGTAATATCGATACCTGCGCCAGCAAACTGCCGCAGCAATACATCGACCTCCAACCCCAATACATCCGCCAATTGTCGTACTGTTACTTGTGAAGACATGCTTCTACCTCCGGTGCAATAGTGCCCCGTTTATTGCTCTTCAAACCACGGTGCTCGCGCAGCCATAATCAGCGCTGCCGCTCGATCCTGTTCCAGACCTTCAATTTCAATCAGGTCGTCAACCGCTTGTTCTGCCAGATCTTCCTGAGTTACTACGCCCATGGCTGCCAGCTGAAACGCCAGCCGTTCATCCATGCCCTCTAAGGACAACAAGTCCTCTGCTGGCTTGGCCTCTTCGAGTTTTTCCTCGGCGGCAATCAATTGCGTCAACATGGCATCACGAGCGCGTCGACGCAGTTCCTCAATGATATCTGCATCGAACTCCGCGATGCTCTCCAGCTCTGATTCGGGAACGTAGGCCACTTCCTCGACACTGGTGAAGCCTTCCTGAACCAGAATATTGGCGACCTCTTCATCGACGTCGAGCCGCTCCATGAATACCTTGCGGTACTGGGTTGATTCAGTTTCTGTTTTTTCCTCAGCTTGCGCCTCACTCATGACATTTAAATGCCATCCGGTGAGTTCGCTGGCCAAGCGTACATTCTGGCCGCCGCGGCCGATGGCTTGCGACAACTTTTCTTCGTTGACCGCCAAGTCCATGCTGTTGTTGTCCTCATCGACAACGATCGACACGACCTCAGCCGGTGCCATCGCATTGATGACGAACTGTGCAGCATTCTTGTCGTACAGGATGATGTCAATTCGCTCGCCGGCCAGTTCGTTTGATACAGCCTGCACTCGAGACCCACGCATACCGACACATGCACCAATCGGATCCGTTCTTGGGTCGTTGGATCGAACAGCGATCTTGGCGCGCAGACCAGGGTCGCGAGCCGCCCCGAGAATATCAATCAAACCTTGACCGATTTCCGGCACTTCCAACTTGAACAGCTCAATGAGAAATTCAGATGTTGACCGGGCAACGAACAACTGTGGCCCACGCAGTTCCGACCGCACTTCATACAGCAGTCCCCTAATTCGATCACCAGGGCGGACTGACTCGCGCGGAATCATTTTCTCGCGCGGGATGAAAGCCTCAGCGTTGCCGCCCAGATCCAGGAACACGTTGCCTCGCTCTACGCGTTTGACGATACCTGAGATCAGCTCGCCGACGCGGTCCTGAAATGCCTCTACAACTTTGGCACGCTCAGCTTCTCGAACACGCTGTACGATCACCTGCTTGGCAGCTTGTGCGGCAATTCGGCCAAACTCGGGATTTTCCATCGGCTCTTCGACATAACCGCCGACTTCAACTTCAGGATCCCGCTCACGAGCTTCGTCGATTCGCAGCTGCGCGCGCTCAAACTCCAGTTCTTCTTCGTCGTCAATCACCTGCCAGCGACGAAAGGTCTCATAACTGCCATCGTGACGATCAATTGCCACCCGGCAATCGATTTCCTCACCCGACCGTTTTCGCGCAGCCGACGCCAAAGCGGCCTCAATTGCTTCGAAGATCACTTCTTTATCGACACCTTTCTCATTCGAGACAGCGTCAACAACCAATAGAATCTCTTTACCCATGACGATTACCCGGTGGTTATCTCGTTATAACTTCGCTACCAAATTGGCTTTTGCTATGTCACCAAATGGCAGCTCATAAACCTCACCGTCCATCAACAAACTAACCGTTTGCTCACCGACAGCTTCAATCAAGCCACGAAAGCGACGTCGACCATCCAGTGGCCGGATCAAATTGATCTTCGCTTCATGACCTTTATATGTTGCGTAGTGTTCAAGCTTGAACAAGGGGCGATTAAGCCCTGGAGAGGACACCTCCAGCATGTAGTTGTCGCCGATTGGGTCTTCTACATCCATCAGAGCGCTCACTTCGCGACTGACCTTTTCACAGTCTTCCAGGCGAATACCGACCTCTGACTGGTCGATATAGATTCGCAAAAGGCCATCGCCGCCCGGCCGATAATCAATACCAACGAGCTCGTAACCCAGGTCTTCAACCAACGGTTCGATCAGCGCATTGAGTTGATCCAGTTTTGCCATGTCGCGTGTTCTGCTCTCATTTCAACCAAAAAAAATGGGCCCACAGGCCCATTCCAACGCCGTGCAGACACGGCACAACTGCTACAGCATCACGCTGCAGCAGGAATCTGAGATCAAAATGTCAAGTTCATTCGAATCATCGCGTCTGCAAATAAAAAAAGCCTCATAAAGCTGAGGCTTATTCTCTCTCAAGCGTTGGTAGCGGGGGCAGGATTCGAACCTGCGACCTTCGGGTTATGAGCCCGACGAGCTGCCAGACTGCTCCACCCCGCATCAGCCGGAGGCGAAGTGTAGCCGATCACCGGATCACACTTCAAGTACTGATTTGACCCAATCACCCGATAATGCGTTTTTTTCGCAAAAAGCGTTGGCAATGACACGCGTGATCGTTCAACACGCTGTCCACGAGCCATCCCAGCCAGATGCTCAATTGCAAGCCTGGCAAACGCAAAGCGGAGTCCCTGGGCACTCCAGGATCAGCTTTTTGCCACCTGCGACCAATGATCGGTTAATCTTGGCGACAGTCGAAGCAGCGCTCGAGCGGGCGAAAGAACAGCCCAATCAACTCGGTCTGTTTCTTACAGCCCGCTGGCGCAGCAGACAATCTCAGCAAGGAACACCATGCACAGCCATCGTCTCATTCTCGCTTCCACCTCACGCTATAGAGCGCAGCTGTTGTCCCGCCTGCCGATAAAGTTCGAACAAATTGATCCGAATGTTGAAGAAATTCACGCAGCAGATGAGTCCCCGGAGCAAATGGCGATTCGACTTGCGGCCAGCAAGGCGGCAGCGGGGCTGCGTGCTCGTCCAGATTGCATCGTTATCGGTTCGGACCAGGTGTATGAGCTCGATGGCATGGCCTTCGGCAAGCCTGGGCAACGCGCAACAGCAATAGAGCAACTGCAACGCTCAAGCGGGCGCCTAGGCACATTTCATACCGCAGTTTCGGTCATTAGCAAGGCTGATGTAATCACCGAAAACGTTCAAACGCGAGTTCAATTTCGACCTTTGACGGCCGACCAGATCACTCGGTACGTTGATTGTGAACCAGCGTTTGACTGCGCCGGCAGCTTCCGTTCGGAACAATTTGGTATTTCTCTGTTCGAATGGGTACGCAGCGATGACCCGACCGCAATTGTTGGTTTGCCACTGATTGCACTTGTCCGAATATTGGACCGATTCGGACTTTCGTTGCCCTGATGCGGGCGTTTGACTTTTAGCGCAAACCTGAAGGAACACACACTGACAAACATCATGAATGACATCGCTTCAACAGACCGAACAAAACACCATCAACAGCTACACGCCGCAATTGCTTCGGTCAACCAGCTCATCCTCGGCAAAAAACAACAGGTCAAACTGGCGTTCACAGCCTTGATTGCCGATGGCCATCTATTGATCGAAGACCTGCCTGGCGTGGGAAAGACCACTCTGGCCGAAGCCATCGCCCTGGTATCAGGCTTGGCCTTCAAGCGTGTGCAGTTCACGAGTGATCTGTTGCCGGCTGACCTAATTGGAGTGTCAGTGTATTCGGCCAAGAAGGAAGAATTTCTGTTTCACCCCGGTCCGGTGTTCACCCAGGTGTTACTGGCTGACGAAGTCAATCGTGCGACGCCGAAGGCCCAAAGCGCGCTGCTCGAAGCGATGTCGGAACGGCAGGTAACGGTCGAAAATGAAACCTATCCTTTGGACCCACCCTTCTTTGTAATTGCGACTCAAAATCCGGTCGATCTGGCCGGCACCTTTCCGCTGCCAGACTCACAACTCGATCGCTTTCTGATGCGCATTTCCGTTGGCTATCCCGATGCCGCAGCTGAACGGCAGATCCTGGAACGAACAAATCGACGCGGCATGTTATCCGGATTGCAGGCAAGCCTCGACGCTACAGCGATTGACAGCCTGCAATCGGAAGCTAGCGCGTTGCATCTGGCGGGACCGCTGCTGGATTACGCGCAGGCGCTCATTGCGGCGACGCGCAATCACGCCTCGGTGCAGGTCGGCTTGTCCCCGCGCGGCGGCCTTGCTCTTGTGCGATGCGCTCAAGCCTGGGCCCTGATAGATGGTCGTGATTACTGTCGGCCCGAGGACCTGCGAGAGGTATTTGCCGAAGTGACCAGTCACCGATTACAACTGACAGCCGATGCCACCAGCAGCAACGACCAGATTGTCGGCGATATCCTTGGAGCGACCGCGATTCCATAATGTCCGCCAGGCGCTCAATAGACGACTTGCGATACCGCATTGTCAAGCGGTTCATTCGACTCGCCGAGCCTGATGATTTTCCCGTTGTGATGCACCGCAAACGCATCTTTATTCTGCCAACGGGGTTCGGTTTCTTTTTTTCAATGCTGCTGTTTGCCATGCTGATGGGGGCCTTGAATTACGCCAACAGCATGGGGCTGATTCTGACTTTTCTGATCAGTGGAGGTGCGTTGCTGGCAATGATCTCGGTCTATCGAAACATTGCGAGCTTGCGGTTGACATCGATTCACGCCTCCCCGGTTTTCGCTGGCGAGATTGCAGCATTTCAGATTTCGATCAGAGACACACTGGGACGTGATCGGCCTGCCATCCAGGCCAAGCTGAGAGACCGTGTGGTCTGGTGTGATGTTCCAGCATATGAAACGCGAGAACTAACACTGGATGTTCTGGCGAAACGACGCGGCTGGCAACAACTGAGTCGATTCAAAGTGTGCACTGAGTATCCCCTGGCCCTGTTTAATGCCTGGTCATGGATCAATCCTTACCAACGCTGTCTGGTCTATCCAACACCGGAGACTCGTCCACCACCGCTGCCAATGGACGGCGAACCTGCTGATGGGGGCCGCCACGAGCATGGCGATGAAGACTTGGCCGGCATCAGAGAATACCGCCGCGGTGATGCTGGTCGGCTCATTGCCTGGAAGGCAACAGCGCGCTCCGGCCAGTTAATGAGCAAAGAGCTTGAGTCTCGTCGCGGAGAGCAGGTCTGGCTTGCCTGGCATCAAACCAGTCAAAGTGACACCGAGCGCATGCTATCTCGCCTCACCGCCTGGGTTCTGGACGCCGACCGCAGCGGCGTTGCTTATGGCCTTGAGCTACCGGGACACAAGATTCCTGTCGGCAATGGACCCGACCATCTGCATCAGTGTCTAAAAACACTTGCTCTATTTGACGGCAGAGCACCCAAATGATCGGTCGTTACGCCTTAATGTGGACAATGACCGCGCTGGTCGTATCGCTAATTCCGCACGTGCCTCGTCTGCCGCTGTGGTTTACGCCTTTGTTGCTGGCGGTGTTGGCCTATCGACTTGGCTCAGCCTGGCGCGGCTGGCGACCACTGCCGATGTTAATCAGGTTCATGCTAACGGCCGGGGCAATTGCCGGCGTTGTCCTGCATTACGGGTCGATATTCGGTCGAGACGCTGGCATCGCGCTGTTGGCGCTGATGTTGGCTTTGAAGATCACGGAGACATACAAGCGCCGTGACGCGTTGTTGGTCACCTCGTTGTGCTACTTCGTAGTCATTGCGCATTTCCTGTTCTCGCAATCACTAACATCGGTTCCCTACCTGGCAGCGACGGTTGTTGTCATCACCGCCAGCTTGCTGCAACTGTCCTCGACGCCAGTCGGTACTGGTCAACGAGAGCTTGACTGGGATTGGCGACGCTGGGTCAAACAATCGGGGCTTTTGTTGATTCAAGCCGCACCCTTGATGTTAATCATGTTCCTGCTCTTTCCTCGACTCAGCTCGCCACTTTGGGGTATGCCCAGTGCGTCAGAGGAAACCAGAACAGGTCTAAGCAACGAAATGAGCCCAGGATCAATTGTCGACCTGTTCATCGACGACAGTCCAGCCTTTCGGGTACGCTTTGACGACGCCATGCCGCCGAAAAACTTGTGGTACTGGCGCGGACCGGTGCTTTGGAACTATGACGGTCGAACCTGGCGCGGCGACCGCTCTCTTACGCGTGAAAAGCTCGCTCAACACCCGCCCCAGGATGGGCTCGAATACAGCTATCAAGTGGAACTGGAACCGACCAACCGCCACTGGCTTTTGACTCTGGACTACCCACTACAAGTCCCAGGTGACGCGCATTTGTCCGTAGGTCATCAGCTCCTTTCCAAAGACCCAATCAACAGCCTGAAGGTGTATGACGTTGTCTCGATACCAGCGTATTCACACCCTGACGAGTTGACACCGAAGGAGCGCCAGAACGCGCTGCAACTACCCGACGGCTTCAATCCAAGAAGCGCCGAGATGATGCAACAATGGCGTCAGGAAACACCTGGCCCACGAGCCTTGGTGAATCGAGTCTTGCGCTGGTTCAATCAAGAGGAGTTTCAGTACAGTTTTACTCCCCCCCTGCTTGGACGACATGCCGTCGATGATTTCATCTTTTCTTCACGGAACGGTTATTGCGAACATTATGCCTCCTCGTTCACCGCCATGATGCGCATGGCCGGCATTCCTGCGCGTGTAGTCACCGGGTACCAGGGCGGATATGCAAATGAGCTGGGCGACTACCTTCTGGTTCGCCAATCTGACGCACATGCCTGGTCTGAGGTCTGGTTTGAAGATGCTGGCTGGACTCGAATCGACCCAACCGCCGCCGTGGCGCCCGAACGCATCGACCTGGGTTCTCGCAACGCTATCCTGCAACGTCGTGGCATTCTTGACTACGCATGGGTAATGCAGCTTCGCAACACCTTCGACACGCTCAGCGCGCTTTGGAATGAGTGGGTTGTCAATTTTGACAGTACCAGCCAGAAGCAATTGTTTAACCCATTTGGACTAAGGGATATCGATAGCCGTCAGCTGTCTTTGATCATGGTTACCGTTCTGGCATTGGCTGCTCTGATCGCGATGGCAGGCTTACTAAGAAAACCGCGACAGCGCGCAGATGATGCAACGCGGGCAATATCGCCGCTACTTCGCAGTCTTCGTCGCAAGGGCTACCGTCGCGACCCATCAGAACCGTTGCAGCTCTACCTGGCTCGCGTCGCGCGCGATCTGCCCGATCACGCCAAAGCGTTACAGAAGATCGCACTGCTGTATGAGAAAGCGAGGTACGCACCCGAGCCGAACGTAGAGGCAATTCCAGACCTGATACAATGGGTAACACGATGGCAACAGACACAATGAAGCAACCTCGGAACCCCCGCTACTGGCGCTGGATTGCCCCGTTGCTGGCATCAATGATGGCGGCAGGCTGCCAGACAACGCCCGAACCTCTGCGCGGTGAGTTCACCCCAGTGTCACCTTGGGTAGCAGCCGAGCAAAGTGCCATAGATATCCCTGTCCGCTGGGGTGGCACCGTGGTCGAGGTCGTCACTGGCGAACAAGTGACATGTATTGAAGTGGTTTCACGTCCCTTGACCGGCGAGTCGCGCCCGGTCCGTGACGACGTCAGTGACGGGCGCTTTATCGGCTGCAATCAGGGGTTTGTTGATCCGGAAATCGTGCGCATAGGCCGCGATGTGACCATGACCGGTTGGGTTGAAGAGTTTGAGACACGGCTCATCGGTGAGTACGAATACATATATCCGGTCATTGATGCCTCTGCCCTATTCATTTGGCCAGTAGCTACCGCACCCAACTATGTCGTCTATTACGGCTGGCCCGCAGCAATCGGCTGGTACGGCTACAACAGATACTACCCCCCTTACCCTGGTTGGGGTGGACGACCACCGGGGCATCACCCACCACCAGGTGGTAAACCGCCCCCTGTCAGTTCGGCACCCAATCGGGCCAGTCCGTCACCGGTGGGAAAACCCGCGCCAACAAGGCGGGTTAAATAGGGTATTCGATCAGGTCCAGCTCGTGTTGGCGCTGAGGGGTACGTTAAGTAACAGCGTCATCGTCTCCGCCTTCAACCGCTAGGAATACCGCAGATTCTGGTTTGATCTTCTCTACTTCAGCATAGTGCTGTTTGTTGACAATATGAGCGCGACCGGCGTACACGATGATACCGAGCTCGCCAGAAACCAGGCCCTCCTGCTGAGCCTCAGTGACATATACATGACGGATTTTCGACCCATACATGTAGTTCCGGCGCTCCGTCGCCTCCTTGTCATTTAATGACGCGTCCGCAATAAGCTTCTTCATTTTGCGATTGGCTTCTTGCCGGCGCTTCAGGTCTTCCGCTTTCTTTCGAGCCTCATCCGCCGCCTGCTGGCGTTCGACTTTGCTGCGCAGCGCGTACGCTTTTGAAAGTGAAACATCGCCATCGCTGGTCTTGTTTTCATTGTTGCGAGCCCTGGTTGGCTTTGCTCGGCGTTTTCTCTGCGCATGTGAATTGCGCCCACCGCCACGATGCTTCTTTTGCGCCGCTTTTTCAGCCTGCTCCTCGGTGATCAACCCCACTTTCAGCAGCTGGTCTTTGAGTGATTCCGCCATAGTCCGGTTTCTGGTGAAAATTTGACCGCGATTGTACGCTAGTCCTCGGCAAATTTGTTTATTGAAAACCCGCAAGCTCAAAAAGGCTGCTCAACTCTCCTCCAATTGCGCAGCTCCAAATACCGCATCTATACGCAAAATGGCCTAGAATGGACCGATGCGCATATTGCTGGTAGAAGATGACCAAAAGGTTGCCGACTATATCGTCAAGGGGCTAAACGAGTTTGGCCACACGGTCGATACCGCCGACAACGGAAATTCGGCCCTCTATCAAGCCATCGGTGAAGATTACGATGTGCTCGTTGTTGATCGCATGTTGCCACAAATGGATGGTCTTGCCGTCATTCGAGCACTGCGAGCGGCCGGGCGCAAGACCCCTGTCCTGGTTCTTAGCGCACTGGCACAAGTCGACGACCGGGTCGAGGGGCTGCGAGCGGGTGGCGATGACTATCTGACCAAACCGTTCGCATTTGCTGAATTAATGGCGAGAATCGAAGCCTTGAATCGTCGTCAAAGTGACGATCCTACCCACGCCAACGGCCTACTCGTTGTCGGCGACCTGATCGTCGACATCATGGCACACAATGCAAAGCGAAAGAATCAGACCATTGAGCTGCAACCGAGGGAGTTTCGACTTTTGGTTTTCCTGATGCGGCACGCTGGGCAAGTGGTGACCCGGACCATGCTACTGGAGCATGTTTGGGATTATCATTTCGACCCGCAAACCAATGTTATTGATGTTCACATCAGTCGCCTTCGACGGAAGATAGACCGCAATTTCGACAAACCCCTACTCCACACGGTACGCGGCGCCGGCTACAAAATAGATGCCAATCCATAACCTGATTCTAACCACAACGTTTCGTCAGGCCATTGGCTTCATGCTGGCATTCTCAGGAATCTCGGCACTGGCACTGGGGTTGTTCTATTCAGTAACCATCAGCTATCTGGACAAGCAGGTTAGCCAACAGCTTGAAAGAGAAAGCGGCGCCCTGATTCGGCAAATCGATCAAACCGGCGAATCGACCACCCTCGCCCAACTGATGGAAGGCCAGGCATATTCTGAAAAGGGGTTATTGTTCGCGCTGCTGGACTCAGATAACACGCTAATCAGCGGCAACATATCTGACTTGTCAGCACTTCCAATGAATGGAAGTGAGTTCGATTTCGTCCAATTCATCGATAGCGGCCAAGCGTACTTGCGTGGCACTTGGGTCACTTTACCGACCGACCACAAGCTATTAATCGCGACCCGAATCGACGACATCGTAGCCTTGATTGATTTTTCCGGGAAGCTCCTGGCCAGCACCCTGGCGTTTGTCTTGATCATTGGGCTCGGCGGTGGACTGATGTTGAGCCGCAACCTCACTCGGCGCATTGACACCATAAACCGCACCAGTCGGCAAATCATCCGAGGCGACCTTACTCGTCGTATCCCACGACCGAAGCAGAGTGACGAAATCACGCAACTCATTGACAACCTGAATGAAATGCTTGATCAAATTGAGCACCTGGTGCAAGGCGTTAGGCGTGTCTCGGACAACATCGCACATGATCTGCGCACACCGCTGACCAGACTAAAGCAACAACTCGAACAGCTCGGACGCTGCTCCGAGGGGAAAGGAGCCGAGCTGTCACAGCAATGCGTTGAAGAGGCTGACCAGATGTTGGCGACGTTCAGCGCGCTACTGCGCATCGCACAACTGGAAAACCGTGGTCGTGACTTAAGGTTTAGCAGAGTTGAACTTGGCCAAATCGTTCATGACGTTGCAGAATTGTATGAGCCGCTGGCCCAACAGAAACACCAGACCATTGCTGTCATCAACGAACAAGGCCAGCCACTTAGCCTCGACCGAGACCTTATTTTCCAAGCCTTGGCAAATTTACTCGACAATGCAGTGAAGTATTCGCCACCAGGGGGGAAAATCGAAATTGGCTGCAGTCGTGAAGGAAACAAGGGGCGACTGTGGGTAAAGGACGAGGGCCCTGGAATTGCACCGGCGGAGCACGAAAAAGTCATGCAGCGCTTTTACCGGGGCGAACCGGCCAGAAACACCCCAGGCAACGGACTTGGCCTATCCCTTGTCGACGCCATCGTTCGCTTACACGACGGAGCAGTGATCATTCGCGACTGCCGACCTGGACTAAGAGTCCTGATCGAAATACCCAATGCCGACTGGCAACCATCCAGCACACAGGTAGGCAAAACCTGAGCCAGTCAGGTCGTGTGGTCCGCAAAAAAAAAGCACCGGTCGCGGATACGACCGATGCCTTGTAGCTTCAAATCGCTGGGTTTTAGCCCAACTTTTCCTTGATTCGAGCTGCCTTGCCTTCGAGTCCACGCAGGTAGTACAGCTTGGCTCGGCGAACCTTGCCGCGACGCTTTACTTCGATTGAATCGACGACGGGACTGTAGGCCTGGAAGACCCGCTCTACACCTTCGCCGTGAGAAATCTTTCGCACGGTAAAAGAAGAATTAAGGCCACGGTTTCGACGGGCAATTACCACCCCTTCGAATGCCTGCAGGCGTTCACGGTTACCTTCACGAACCTTCACTTTTACGACAACGGTGTCGCCAGCTGAAAACTCAGGAAGCTCTCGGTTGATCTGTTCTGTTTCAATTTGTTCAATGATAGTGCTCATTGATCGGTACTCTTCATGTTCGAGTCACAAGCCGACCATTATATCGTTATTGAGAGAATTTGCACCAACTTTTTTCCCTTCTCTTGCATATTTTTCAATGAATTGTGCGAGCAACGTTCGATCAATGTCAGTGAGTGTCATGCGAGCCAATAGATCAGGACGTTTCAGCCAGGTCGCACCAAGCGCCTGTTGGCGGCGCCACTGGGCCACTTTGGCATGGTCGCCAGACAGCAAAACGTCCGGAACATCGCCTTCCGCCTGATGTTCCGGCCGGGTAAAGTGAGGATGGTCCAGCAAACCAGCCATAAAAGAATCTTCATCGGCGGAAGCTTGTTTGCCAAGCGCGCCAGGCAGCAAACGCACAAGGCCATCAATCACGATGGCTGCAGCCAACTCGCCACCGGACAAGACGAAATCGCCTAGAGAGAGTTCCTCATCAACGCAACAATCAATAAAGCGCTGATCCACGCCCTCATAGCGACCACAAATCAACACCAGCTCAGACAGCTGGGAATACTGAATCAGGTCAGCCTGTCGCAAGGTGCGACCTTGCGGACTCAGATAGACAACAAGGCGGGATGAGGATGGACCCAAGCTGTCAAGCGCAGACCTCAACGGGTCAACCTTCATCACCATACCTGGGCCACCGCCAAACGGACGATCATCCACGGTACCCCGCTCATCACCGCTAAAATCCCTCGGATTGATGCAGCGAAGGCGTGCGATGTCCTTTTCAAACGCGCGACCAGTCACTCCAATAGAGCATGTTTGGAGTACGAAGTCAGGAAATATGGTGATAACTGCAATGTCCATCCCAGTGTCCCAAAATTCAAGCAAAAAAAAGCCCGCCAAGTAGGCGGGCTTTTAGCAATCAATAGCGCTTTGGCTTACGCCTCAGCGTCATCCGCTCGCTCGCGATCCACCAACTCAATGTATGCCATCGGTGCATCGTCGCCGGCTCGATAGCCACATTTTAGAATTCGTGTATAACCGCCCGGCCGTTCCTTGTAGCGCGGACCGATCTCCGAAAACAGTTTACCTACCGCTTCTTTGCTGCGCAGGCGAGCAAATGCGAGTCGACGTTGATGCACACCGTCTTCGCCAGCCAGTGTGATCAATGGCTCAGCGATACGACGCAGCTCTTTCGCCTTGGGTACCGTCGTCTTGATGATTTCGTGCTCAATCAACGATGCCGCCATGTTGCGGAACATGGCCTGGCGATGACTTGAATTACGGTTTAGTTTGCGTCCCGACTTACGATGGCGCATGGTTATATATACCTTTTATCCGTTGCCTTAACCGATGGTCTTGTCTGTCTGCAGACCAGCCGGCGGCCAGTTTTCCAGCTTAACCCCGAGGCTCAAGCCCTGGGTCGCCAGTACATCTTTAATTTCTGTCAGAGACTTCTTACCGAGATTCGGAGTCTTTAACAGTTCAACTTCCGTGCGCTGAATGAGATCACCAATGTAGTAGATGCTCTCAGCTTTCAGGCAATTCGCAGACCGAACAGTCAATTCAAGATCATCTATCGGTCGCAGCAAGATAGGATCAATATCTTCTTCTTGCTGCTCTTGCGTTTCTTCTGCGCGAGCTGAGAAATCAACAAATACCGAAAGCTGCTCTGCCAATACATTTGCCGAGACCTTGACAGCCTCTTCGCAATCGACAGTACCATTGGTCTCAATGTCGAACACCAATCGATCAAGATCTGTTCGCTGCTCCACACGAGCAGACTCTACGGTGTATGCGACACGACGGACCGGGCAGAACGATGCGTCCAACGGCAGCCGACCAATAGGACGGGTTTCGTCATCAACATTGCGACGCACGACAGCAGACTGATAGCCAATCCCGCGCTCAATCTTCAGGCGCATGGAGATGTCGCCATCGCCAGTCAGGTGACAAATCACGTGATCGGGATTAACAACTTCAATATCATGATCTACCACGATGTCACCGGCGGTGACGGCGCCCGGTCCTTTCTTGGACAGGGTGACGACAGCTTCGTCCCGGTTGTGCATGCAAACCGCTACATCTTTGATATTCAGCAAGATCTCGATGACATCTTCCTGAACACCTTCGATGGTGGTGTACTCATGCAGAACACCTTCAATTTCAACTTCAGTGACTGCGCATCCTGGTATGGATGACAGCAGTACGCGACGAAGGGCGTTTCCCAGCGTGTGTCCGAAGCCGCGCTCGAGCGGTTCCAGAACGATTCTCGCTCGGTACGGCCCATCCGCTTCTACTCCGACCGAACTCGGTCGTAACATTTTGGCCAATGTGATTCCCACGAATCTAACCGCTCCCTTCAGGTCCTACTTGGAATACAATTCGACAACGAGGTTCTCGTTGATATCTGGCGGCAGATCATCACGATCTGGATGCCGTTTGAAAACGCCTTCCATTTTGGTGTTGTCAACTTCGACCCAGCCCGGAGCGAGATCCATTTCCTGACTCAAGGTCAAGGCTTCCTGGATTCTCAATTGCTTGCGGGACTTTTCTCGGATCGCAATTACGTCGTCTGGTCGAACCTGGTACGACGGAATATTCACCGGCTTACCATTGACCAATACCGACTTGTGACTAACCAGCTGCCGTGCCTGCGGTCGAGTTACTGCAAAGCCCATTCGATAAACGACATTGTCCAGTCGTCCTTCGAGGAGCTTCAACAGCTCAGTACCGGTAGCACCGCGGGCCGCTGCCGCTTGCTTGTAGTAGTTGCGAAACTGCTTCTCGAGGACACCATAAATGCGTCGTAGCTTTTGCTTCTCGCGCAACTGCAAGGCGTAGTCGGACAAGCGCGCGCGACGCGCGGGTCCGTGCTGTCCCGGCTTTTGCTCGAGCTTGCATTTTGAATCCAGGGCACGAGCCGGGCTTTTGAGGTAAAGATCTACCCCTTCCCGACGTGCAAGTTTGCAACTTGGTCCAATGTATCTAGCCATTACTTCCGCTCCGCGCTATACGCGTCGTTTCTTCGGAGGGCGACAACCATTATGGGGAATGGGTGTCACATCAACGATATTGATGATTCTATAACCGGCAGCGCTCAGCGCCCGCACCGAGGATTCACGACCTGGGCCGGGGCCCTTTACGCGAACTTCCAGGTTCTTAAGGCCATATTCCTGGGCAGCACGGCCTGCGGTATCAGCAGCGACCTGTGCAGCAAAAGGAGTACTCTTGCGTGAACCACGGAAGCCGGCTCCGCCTGAGGTCGCCCAAGAAAGCGCGTTCCCCTGACGGTCGGTGATCGTGATGATCGTGTTATTAAACGATGCGTGGACATGCGCAACGCCGTCCAGGACTGTTCGTTTAATCTTCTTTTTCGGTTTCGTTTGCTTAGCCATGATGCACTCTTAGCGCTTGATGGGACGACGAGGTCCCTTCCGGGTTCTAGCATTAGTTTTGGTACGCTGACCGTTTACGGGCAGTCCACGTCGATGACGCAGCCCTCGATAGCAACCAAGATCCATCAGTCGTTTGATATTCATTCCGACTTCACGGCGAAGGTCACCTTCGACTGTCAGGCGAGAGACCTCCGAGCGAATACGCTCAACCTCATCTTCTGACAGTTCACGAATTTTCCGCGACGGTTCGACATTTGCGCGATCACAAATACCGTATGCAGCGGTGCGACCAATGCCATAGATGCTCGTAAGAGCGACCCAGGCATGCTTATTTACCGGAATGTTTACACCCGCGATGCGAGCCATTCGTACATCCTCAATCAGTTGTTCAAGTGGTTCGTCGCAAGCGACGACCGCAACAAAGCCACGGCAGGCCTGAGGCCAACCGCGCATGTGGCGCATGTAAACGCGCCATTATAGCGTGTTAATGGAAGCGTGTGTACCCCTAACGAACGACACCGGAGCGTCCGTACGTTTTGAGGTTGGCTTTCTTCAACAAGCTGTCGTACTGGTGTGACATCAAGTGCGATTGCACCTGGGCCATAAAGTCCATGACCACCACTACCACGATCAACAATGATGTTCCGCCAAAATAGAACGGCACACCAAGATTGACAATCAAAAACTCAGGCAGCAAACACACCGCCGTCAAATACAGCGCGCCGACCGCGGTTAAGCGCGTCGTCACTGCATCAATATAGTCCGCTGTTTGTTTACCGGGACGGATCCCGGGTATCAACGCGCCAGATTTCTTCAGGTTGTCTGCCGTTTCTGACGGGTTGAACACCAGCGACGTGTAGAAAAAGCAAAACCCAATAATCAGTGCGGCGTACAGCAAGACGTAGATCGGCTCGCCCGGCGACAACTTGGTGGCGATCGCCTGCATCCAGGACAGCTCTTCTGTTTGACCAAACCAGCTCGAAAGAGTGGCCGGGAACAGAATCAAACTGGAAGCGAAGATGGCAGGAATTACACCGGACATGTTCAGCTTCAATGGCAAGTGCGTAGCCTGATTGGAATAGGCCCTTCGGCCCTGTCGTCTCGCATAATTGACTGTGATGCGCCGTTGTCCACGTTCCACGAAAATAACGAACGCCGTTACCGCAATGGCCAGCCCGAACAAGCCTAGAACCGTCAACGCATTCAACTCGCCACGGCTGGCCATGTCCAAGGTGCCAGCAACTGCGGCAGGCAAGCCAGCGACGATACCTGCGAAAATCAGGATCGAGATACCGTTACCGATTCCTCGCTCCGTGACCTGCTCACCCAACCACATTAGGAACATGGTGCCTGCGGTCAAACTGACAACGGCAGTGAACAAGAATCCGGGACCTGGTGCGATAACCACGGGGATACCGCCGATCGCGCCCTGCTGTTGCAAGGCCATTGCAATGCTTCCGCCCTGAACGGCGGCCAATAGCAGAGTCAAATAACGAGTGTACTGGTTGATCTTGCGTCGTCCAGACTCCCCTTCCTTCTTCAGCTGTTGCAACTTCGGAATCGACGTAGACAGCAACTGCAGAATAATGGAGGCCGAAATGTAGGGCATTACGCCGAGTGCAAACAAGGAGAATCGACCCAACGCACCGCCGGAAAACATGTTGAACACGTCAACAATGGTCCCACTTTGCTGGTCCATCAGTTCAACAAGTGCCGCTGGATTAATTCCCGGCACGGGAATAAACGTCCCCAGCCGGAATACCAGCAAGGCACCCAATACGAAGAACAACCGTTGACGCAGCTCGGTTAGTTTGCCGAGCCCGCCCAGGGGTGAACCGGCTTGTGCACCTGGTCCCGCCATTTATTCGGTCTCCACCTTGCCGCCTGCGGCCTCAATGGCCTTGACTGCACCGGCCGTAGCCTTAATGCCCTTTAGCGTGATGCTGCGGGTGATATCGCCACTCAAAACAACTTTGGCGCCAGTGTTACGACGATTGATCAGCCCCGTTGAACGGAGCACATCAATATCAATAACGTCGCGGTCCAGACCTTCCAGTTGATACAGGCGAATTTCTGCCATCAAACCGTCTGTGCGCGACGCAAACCCGCGTTTCGGGAGGCGACGCTGCAGCGGCATCTGTCCACCCTCGAAGCCGACTTTGTGAAAGCCGCCGGAACGAGAATGCTGACCTTTGTGACCGCGGCCACAAGTCTTGCCCGAGCCAGAGCCAATACCGCGACCAACACGCTTGCGGTTCGACTTTGAGCCTTCAGCGGGCTTCAGTGTATTCAATCTCATGACGACCTAAACCTCTTCAACTTCAACCAGGTACGAGACCTTGTTGATCATGCCACGTACTTCCGGGGTATCACCCAGAACGACGCTATGGTGAGTACGTTTCAACCCAAGGCCACGTACGCTTTCGCGATGGCGGCGTTGCGTTCCTGCCAGACCCTTCTTCAGGGTGACTCGTACTTGCTTGACTTTTTTCTTAGCCATGATTGTCCATCACCTCGTCAACCGACTTGCCACGCTTGGCGGCTACGTAGTCCGGTGACTCAACACTCGTGAGCCCCTTGATCGTTGCGCGAACCAGGTTGATTGGGTTGCGAGAACCCAGCGCCTTGGCCAGCACGTTCTGGACACCAACGACTTCGAAAACAGCGCGCATTGCGCCGCCCGCGATGACGCCAGTACCTTCTGAGGCAGGCTGCATGTGAACCAATGAGCCACCGTGTCGGGCCTTCATCGGATACCAAAGCGTGCCTTCGTTCAATGACACTTTGGTCATGTTGCGACGCGCCTTTTCCATTGACTTTTGAATCGCAACCGGCACTTCGCGTGCTTTGCCATAACCAAAGCCAACGCGACCTTCGCCATCACCGACCACACTCAACGCGGTGAAACCGAATTGGCGACCACCTTTGACCACCTTGGCCACGCGATTGACAGCTACCAGCTTCTCAATAAAACCGTCGCTGTTCTCTCGTTCTACCTTTGCCATTACTAATTCCCGTCAATTATCAGGTAACGATGCCGGTGCGTCTAAAACGCCAGGCCCGCTTCGCGCGCCGCGTCGGCAAGCGCTTTGATTTTACCGTGGTACTTGAAGCCAGAACGGTCAAACGCCACTGACTCAAGGCCGGCTGCTTTCGCTTTTTCCGCGATTGCCTTACCCACCGCTGCAGCGGCGTCCTTGTTCTTCGTACCTTTCAGACCATCGCTTACGGCTGATTGCACCGTCGATGCTGCAGCAACGACGTTGCCGGTTTCAGCAATAACTTGCGCATAAATGTGACGACCACTGCGGTGTACCGTCAGGCGTGCAACGCCGCGCTCGCGAATTCGTGCACGAATCTTTCGTGCTCGTCGTAATCTGGCTTCTTTCTTTTCCATCAATCTGTACCCGTATTTGGCTAAAGAAAAGCGGCTTACGCTTTCTTCGCCTCCTTCATGATGATGCGTTCGTCGGCATAACGGACACCTTTACCTTTGTAAGGCTCTG